>JBJMMB010000365.1:0-2412 GCA_045805005.1 Chloroflexia bacterium | reverse complement strand
GGTCGCCTCCGCCGATAGCACCTCCAACGCAGCCCGGCATTGGCTCGCCAGCCGGGCGCGCTCAGACTCAGCCCAGTCCTCGAATTCTCCACCCCCATTCAGGTAGAAGCCGTCCAGAAATGGTGCGGTGTAAAACGAGACCGCCCTGGTCTGATCGTTCTCTTCCAGTGCGCCGGCGAATGATTCGACGTCGCTCGAGATCAGGGCGGGGTTGAGGCGGAGCTGGATCGATCCCAGGAACAGATCGTGGACGTGGAGATCGCGGCGGAGGGCGTAACAGGCCTGGTTGAGGAGCGCACGGCCGTGCTCGGCGTCCGTTTCTGGCCACAAGGAGGCGATGAGCTTGTCGCGGCTGAGGCCTCGCTGACCTGCGACGGCAAGGAGGGCAAGCAGTCCCAGAGTCTTCCTCTGCTGCGCCGCGCCGGTGCCAGGGATGCCGTCGATGTCTACGGAGAGCCCGCCGAACGTCTTGAGGTGGAGCATGTTGCTCCGTTTGACTGGCCTTTGAGTGGCTTCTGAGGGGCGGCCTCTAACTTAGCCCCCGTACCGTGAAGTCGCGAATTCTGACGCACCCACCCAGGCCTACCACCTCAGTCAGGAGCCACCCCATGATTCACCGCAAACTTCTCATGGCCAGCGCCATCATCGCCTCTGTGGTCGGCACCGCCTGCTCGGACACGACGGCGCCGAAGAACGAGGCGACTACCGTCAATCCATCCGCCGCCGGCCCGGTCACCGAATTCACCTTCATCAAATGGTTTACCACTGCTCCCACCATGACGGGCAACACCAGCTTTGGCGCCGGCACCTTTGCCGGGACGATTACAAAGCGGATTGTGTTCGACAACAGCGTCATTGTTCAGCTGGGGGCTATTTATCAGGTCACAGATCCGAGCGGTGACCACTCATTTACCGCGGTCATCGAGGGTGTGGAGAACCTGCAGACCGCCTCGGCCGTGCTCAACGGCGTCGTCACGTCGGGCTGGAGGGCCGGCGCGCAGGTGCATGTCACTTTCGACATCATCAGGCCGTGCGCGCTTGCGACAGGGCCCAGTGCAGTCGGGACGTGTTTCCAGGGGACCATCCGCATTCAAGGGTAGTGTCTTGAGCCGTCAGGCTGAGGCCCAAAGAAAATGGCCGGTGCAATTGCACCGGCCATTGCCCCTCCTGGGCTCGAACCAGGACTCTCCTGATCCAGAGTCAGGCGTGTTGCCAGTTACACCAAGGGGCAGAACTGCGGCTGGGAGTCAGGAGTCGGGAGCAACTCCTTGGAACCAGGGGCCTCTCTGGATTAGGCCCGGCGGATCGACAACTAGCAGCTCTTAGCTCCAAGCTCCTAGCTGTTTAGCTACCATGGAGCTGAGGGGGATCGAACCCCTGACCTCTGCAGTGCGATTGCAGCGCTCTCCCAGCTGAGCTACAGCCCCAGGAAGCCGCGAAAATTACCGTGCGACCCCCTGCCCCGTCAACCAAAACTAGCCGCCATCAACAACAAGCCGGGTAGTGGCCCAGCCACGTTCGCGATCCTAAGTTTCGATGCCCCTTCACAAAGCGCCTCCCAGGAGATCGGGACATGCAGCGCATCCTTTCGCTCGCCTATCCGCTTGCCCTGTTCTCGTTCTTCGCCGCACCACTGGCCGGCCAGAACCAGGACAGCCCGCCAGGCCAACCCACGACCCCATCCGCTGAAACGCCGCTGTACAACGATCTGGGCACCCTGCACCGGGAGATCACCACCCGATCGCAGGAGACCCAGCAGTATTTCGATCAGGGGCTACGCCTCACCTACGCGTTCAATCACGATGAGGCGGTGAAATCCTTCCAGCAGGCGCTCAAGCGCGACTCCACCTGCGCCATGTGCTACTGGGGCATTGCCTACGCGCTAGGACCCAACATCAATGTGCCGATGGACACCGCCGCCGTTCGGCCGGCGTACCAGGCGGTGCAGCAGGCGCTCAAGTATTCGGACGATGCCACGCCGGCCGAACGAGCCTACATCGAGGCACTGTCCCAGCGGTACACGCCAACTCCGACTACTGACCGTGCCGCTCTGGATTCAGCCTGGGCCAAAGCGATGGGGCTGGTGTCATATGCCTACCCCAAGGACGACGACGCCGCCACGCTCTACGCCGAGGCGTTGATGGACCTGCGTCCGTGGAACTACTGGACCAATGGGGGCCGACCCAAGGCGCCTTCCACAACTGAACAGCTCCGCGTGCTGGAGCGGGTAATTGGGCGGAACCCAAACCATCCCGGGGCATGTCACTTCTACATTCATGCGATCGAGGCCTCTACTCGTGCCTACAAGGCCCTCCCGTGTGCTCAGAGGCTGGGCAGCCTCATGCCCGGGGCCGGCCACCTGGTTCATATGCCGAGCCACATCTATATCAGGCTGGGTCAGTGGGATCTCGC
>JBJMMB010000364.1:0-29089 GCA_045805005.1 Chloroflexia bacterium | reverse complement strand
CGTCATAGAGCCGGACCAACTCCCACCCCCGGATATGGCCGAAGCCATCCGCGACGCCACACGGGATGTTCTCAACGCCACGCATTACCGGGACGCCGCCCAACGGCTTCAGAAGGAAATAGAGGGCCTGCCCGGGCTGGACCAGGTCGTAACCCTGCTGGAGAGGCTAGCAGCCGAGCGCGCTCCCCTGCCCGCAGAGCCGGCTGTGGACTAGGGGCTCTGTCCCCCTGCAACTCGATCCTCAACCCTGCTGCTCTACAGCACCAACCGGGCTGGCTAAAGGCGCTTCAGGTGGAGCCCCATCCGCTGGCTCGCTCCCAATCGTGCCTCTCGCCAGGAACCAGATGAGCACCACACCTGTAAACCCTCCAAGGAGGATCCCTTCAATCACGCGGTCAATGAAGCCTAGCACGGCCACTTCGAGGTTGGATTGCAAGAAGGTCACCAGCAGCCCGGTCCTCACAAGCGAGAGCAAGGCGCCCGCTACGAACGTGGCAAGCACCCACCGGTGCGCTGCTTTGAAATGCCGCTGCAAAATGCACCATTGGGTAAACCCGATGACGCTGGCCCCAAAACCCTCGGCCAAGGCAGACCACCCGAAGATACCCAAAACCCCAAGAGACGTGAAAAATGTAATGCTGGTGAAATAAATGAGGCCCAACAGCGCACTAACGCCGTAAGATAAGACCTGCCCTATCGCGCTACTTATCACCCAGGCCCATATACTTAGCTCCGGCACAAATCTTCTCAGCAAAATCCACTGAATCGCCGAGAGCACCATAATAGGAACTGGGAAGAGCAAAGGCACCCAGGCGCCTTCCTTGGGAACGAAGTTCCAGACAAGAACGGGTGCCACACTGCCCGCGACGGTAAACGCCATCCAAAGGAAAAGCACCCGGCGGCCGGAAAGTACCTGCCCGCTCCTGTCAGAGATGCTCTCACTGAACACGTCCATAGGTCTGCGCATCTACATACGACCCCGCCCTAACCCGAAATGCCTCCGTCACGACAACCCGCACAGACCCATACTCACATTCCACAGCCGTTCGGCAACCCCTTGGTCTTGCGATAGCTCTGAAGTCTTCGCCGGCTTGCTTTTCACAAAGTAGCGTCCGCTGACATTCTCTACCTCGGGCGAGCTGGCGAGATAGACGGAAGTCCTGGCCCCCGCTTCCGCCGACATGCCAAAGAAGCTTGCCACCTTGAAGAAAAGCCCCGGAGCCCCTGGCGCGCCCTCACCGAAATTCGTCTTCATAGGAAACCCGGGGTGCAAGCTGTTGGCCGTGACGCCACTACCATTCAGCCGCCTCGCAAGCTCGTTAGTGAAGAGCACATTCATCAGCTTGGTCAGGCTATACACCGGCATGGCTTTGTAATTCTTTTCGCTTTGCAGGTCGTCCCACGGAATTGCCTTCACGCCGCTGTGCGTCATCGAGGCGACGTTGACGATCCTCGCGGGCGTGCTCGCTTTGAGGCGGTCCAGCAGCAGGTTCGTTAGCAGGAAAGGTCCCAGGTGGTTGGTGGCGAACGTTGTTTCGAAACCATCTCGCGTCACCCGCCGCTTGAACGACATAAGGCCCGCGTTATTCACAATCACATCCAACCGCTCGTGCTCCTTTAGCACCTGCTCGGCAAGCTTGCGCACGTCCTCCATCGATGACAGGTCGGCAACCAGCACTTCAACCTTGCCACCCCCGCCCTGGGCCACCTGCCGCACCTCCTCGGCCGCCTGCTCCCCGCGTTCGCGGTCGCGGACGACCATCAGCACGTCGGCCCCCATGCCCGCCAACTCGGCAGCCGTTGCCTTCCCTATGCCCGAGCTTGCCCCCGTCACCAGGCAAGTCTTTCCACTCATGCTCGCTTGAGTCATTTGTCCACCCCTTTCCATCTAATCGCCGCTGCGTCCAAAGGATCGCAGCGGTACCGCATACAAAGCAGGAGCAGGTGGAGAATAACCTGCTCCTGCTTTGTTAATTGGATGCTAACACATCATGTCAAGCGTTCGAGCGGGATGGACCATAGAACGGGGCTTATTACTTCCTACATGCGGGCTGTATTCTCCCTGCCGGGCCGGGTGGGGCCGAGCCTTGAGGCCAGGTACAGCCCTAAGACGGCCCCAAACAGCGCGTGCCAGATAGCCTGCTGTATCTGGTCCGACGGGTTGGTCACCGCCGCGAACCAGGGGGCGTGGATCAGCGGGGCGATCACGTAGAAGTTCAGCGGCCACAGCACCAGCCCTAACACCGTGCTAAAGATCACAGTGGTCGCGGGCGAGTTACGCAGCACGGCTACCGAGGTCACGACAAACGCCACGATCACCCCCACTGTAGCTGAATAGACCATGTGAAATAGCATGCCCACCACTATCGCCGTGCCGTCGCTTATCTGCATCGGGTCCTGCTGGAGCGGAATACCTGCGATCATGTGCAGCGGCGCGGCGGGCTTGCCCATCGTGAACCACGCGGCAAGCATCTCCGCCGCCGCGAACACGATCCCTGCGATAACGCCCCCTATTGCCCCGTTCCTTACCGCCCAGCCGGCGTCCACCGTTGCTCCGGCGGTGCTGTGATATACTCGTGCCATGATTGGCCTCCTTTCGTTGCGAAAACCTATCCACATGACCCACCTCGACTGCGGGTCGCGGCGCTGACCGAACAGCGCGCCTATGTGCTAATGGATCGCAAGCAGACCAGGGGCCAACGGGCGCCCAGAATATTACACACGTATTACAGTTCCGTGAACGTTTCGTAATATGAAAGCCATGCCGAATCTCCCCATACCCAAAAGCCCAGACGACGAGCCTCTTTTCATTGTTTGGCTCACCACCGTGCTCCAGGAGGCAGGAGCTATAGGACGGACGGCCGCGCCCCTGCGGGAGGTTCGCTGGGAGATCATAGGGCAAGAGTCGGGCTTCACCGGGGTCGTGACTCGCATCCGGCTCGATCATTACATTCCGCAGGAGGGCGCGCTGCAATCGCTGGTCGCCAAGTTCCCCAACGCGCCCCGCCTGGTTCAATCCACCTACCGCACCGCCCAGGCCGGCGACCCCGAAGCCACACGGCGCTTCTACGAGCGCTGCGCCCGCGAGGTCTATTTCTACCGGGACATCGCGGCACACGGAACGGCGCCCACCCCACGAATGTATTACGGCGCCGCCGATATGGAAGCTGGTCGCTTCGTCCTGCTGCTCGAAGACCTGGCGCACTTCCGAGGAGGCGATGCCCTCCTCTCTTCCTCGGAATCCGAGGCCGAGGCCGTCGTCAGGGCCATAGCCCCCTTCCACGCCCGCTGGTGGGAGCACCCAACTCTTGATGCCCTCAAGTGGCTGCCCCGCTGGGGCGGCGACCCCGAAACCGCAGCGCGCCGTTACGCGGGCAATATGAGGCTCTTCCTCGACAGGCACGGTCCGCGCATACCATCCCACGTGCGCCCGCTAATCGAAAGTCTCGCCCCAAACTACGCGAAGCTCATATCGACCCAGGGCAGTTCGCCGCTGACCATAGTCCACGCCGACCTGCACCTCGACAACGTCCTCTTCGGTCCAGAGGATAGCAGCCCCGAGGTCAAAATCATCGACTGGCAGACCGTCTCCCGCGGGCGGGCCGGCCTCGACTTGGGCTCTTTCCTCTTCGGCTCGCTGGACATAACCATGCGCCGGAGGATAGAGGGCGATCTGCGCAGGCTCTACTACTCCCTGCTGGCCGAGGACGGGGTCAAAGCTTTCACCCCCGAAGATCTTTTACGCGATTGCCGCCTTGCCCTGCTCTGGCAGCTTGGAGGCACCGTCAACTGGCTTGCCTCGGTCGATATAGAGTCCCTCGCCGGGAGGGAGCGGGCTCTGATAGAATCGATATTTAGCGAAGGCAGGCTCTTCGCCGCGCTGGCCGACCACCACGCGAGCGACCTGCTGCCGTTGTAGCCGGCTCTAACCCTGCCGGTACCAAGTGGAGACTATATGAACCCTGCCGCACCTATCGCCTGGGAAACTAACTACGAACTAGCCCTCAAACGGGTACGCGACGAGCGCAAAGAGCTGCTCACCTACTTCCACAAGCCCAACTGAGCGGGCTGCATTCGATTGGAGCGCGTGACGCTTCCAGACCCCTCCGTATCCCGATATATCGCGGCTCACTTCGTCCCCTTCAGTTGTGACATCGAGACCCCCGAGCACCGGCCCATCTTCCGCGCTAACCACATCATCTGGACGCCCAGCGCCGGCTTCGCCGACCGCAACGGCAGCATGCACTACCACTCGCCCGGCTTCCTCCCTCCTTCCGAGTTCCTGTCGGCCCTCGCCATAGGCCGCGCCCGCTGCCTCATGGCCTGGACCCGCTCGGCCGAAGCCGCCCACGAGCTAGAGTCCGCCTCCACCACCGACAACACCATGACCCCCGAAGTCCTCTTCTGGCTCTCAGTCGCCTACTTCCTCGAAAGACGCGACTCCACCCGCATGTATGAAGTCTGGCAACAGATCTCCACCCTCTACCCCGATAGCCCGTGGGCCAAACGGACTTATTCCAGGGGTTAGAGGTTAAGCGACAGCCAGGGTGTATTCAAGGCGCATTAGTAGGGGCAGGCCCCCGTTGCCCGCCCTATTCGCTAACCCGGGCTCTGGTGGTACACGAACAGGGCAGGCAACGGGGGCCTGCCCCTACAGCATAAAGACGCTATAATAGACCCACCTTGAACCCACCCACCCCCATCCACGTCATCGACCTCTTCCACGAGGAACGCGCCGGCCTGCTCGACCTGCTCTCCGGCCTGACCCCTGACGAATGGGACCTGCCCACCGTCTGTCCAGGCTGGTCGCTAAAGGACGTGGCCCTGCACATACTCGGGGGCGACCTGGGAAACCTCGCCCGGCGGCGCGACGGTTTCCTGGCCGGCTCCCGAAAGCTCAAGGAGGGCGAGAGCATAGTCGACCTGGTCAACCGCATCAACGATCAATGGGTGCAAACCGCGCGCTGGTTCAGCACCAGGCTCATAATCGACCTGTTAGCAGTCACCGGCCCCCAGCTCTTCTCCTATTTCGCCACTCTCGACCTCTCGGCCACCAGCGGAGGGGTAAGCTGGGCCGGCCTCGACCGCGCCCCCATGTGGCTCGACGTGGCCCGCGAATACACCGAGCGCTGGCTGCACCAGCAGCACATCCGCGATGCCATAGGCAAACCCGGCCTCAGCAACCGCCGCTTCCTGCACCCCATCCTCGCCACCTTCGTCTACGCACTCCCCCGCGCCTTCCGCGACACCCCCGCTCCACCCGGCACCGCCGTCCACCTCCAAATCACTGGCGAAGCCGGAGGCGACTGGACCCTGATGCGCGAGTCCCCTAACTGGACCCTCTACACGGGCGCACCCTCCATTCCCAACGCCAATGTCACCCTTGACCAATTCACTGCGTGGCGACTCTTCACCAAAGGCCTGACCCCCGCCCAGGCACAAGTCGCTATCCAGGGCGACCCAACCCTGGGCAGCCAGGTTCTCCAGGCCGTAGCCATCATCGCCTGATCCGCAAACTAACCATCCTTCAACTCACGGAAATACAGTGGGACGCCATTCGAGCAGGTTATCGCGTCCCACTGTATAATCATTGTAGGCACCCGCGAGGCACCGCATCCATAATAAGCAAGACAAGCCTCACAGGGCAACTTTGCCGGTGGCATACCGGCGAATAATATACTCACGCATATAAGAACGAGGTAATGACAATCATGCGGTTTGAACAAATAACAATATTCGGCACCGAATGGTGCGCCGACTGCAAGCTCATCAAGCGCTTCCTCGGCGAGCAGCGAGTGCACTACAAATGGATAGACGTGGACAAGGACCCCGAGGGCATGAGATACATCGAGAGCGTACAGAACGGCCGCCACTCGGTGCCCACTCTCCTATTCCCCGACAGTAGCACCCTCGTAGAGCCGGACAACTGGCGGGTGGCCCAAAAACTGGGCATACAAACCCGCGCAGCCCACGAGTTCTACGACGTGATCATCGTAGGCGGCGGCCCCGCGGGCCTCACCGCATCCCTCTACACAGCCCGCGAAGGCCTCTCCACGCTCGTAATCGACCGCGCCGGCCTCGGCGGGCAGGCCGCTATCACCGAGAGGCTGGACAACTTCCCCGGCTTTCCCGAGGGCATCAGCGGCCAGGAGTTCGCTGACCGGCTGGTCGAGCAGGGCAAGCGCTTCGGGGTCGAGATGATCTCCGCCCAACCCGTCACCGAGGTGCTCAAGGATGGGGATTATCGCGCCGTGCGCACAAAGGACGGCAACATCTACCGCTCAAGGGCCCTGCTCGTAGCCATCGGGGCCAGGTACAAGCGCTTGGAGGCCGAGGGCGAGGAGGATCTGATAGGCTCCGGCGTGCATTACTGCGCCACCTGCGACGGCCCATTCTACAAAGGGCGCGACATCGCCGTGATCGGAGGAGGCAACAGCGCCGCGGAAGAAGGGCTGTTCCTGACCAACTTCGCCTCCCACGTCACCCTCCTCGTGCGCGGCGACCATCTGGAAGCCAGCCAGCTAGCCATCAACAAGGTGAGAGGGCAGGATAACATCGACGTTCGCTACAACACCGAAGTCGTCGGCTTCAAAGGCTCGCCGCAGTTGCAGGAAGTGCTGGTCCGCGACCGAACGACCGGCACCGTCCAGACCCTCGAACCGAGACCCGCGGCCGTCTTCGTCTTCATAGGCATCACGCCCAACAGCGCCTTCTTGCCGCCCGAAATCAACAAGGACCCGCAAGGTTTCGTCCTAACCTCGCCAACCCTCGAAACCTCAATCCCAGGCGTCTTCGCCGCGGGCGACATCCGTGCAGGCAGCACCCACCAGGCAGCCTCCGCCGCCGGCGAGGGCGCTACCGCAGCCCTGATGATACGAGACTACTTGCGCAGGGTGGGCTAAGGTTGCACAGCGATGCATTCAATCGAAATCAGGAGCCCGCGCGGCAACTGAACTATAGGTACGGATCGGGCCGGTGGGTCACTAGGAAAGAACTCGGCGTAGAGCTGGTTGAGGGTCGCAAAGGCCGTGGCATCAGCGCAGAAGACGGTGGTTTTCACCACGTGTGCCAGGCTGCTACCCGCTGCCTGAAGTACCGCTGACAGATTCTCGAAAGCTTGCCTGGCTTGTTGCTCGAAAGTCTCACCGGCCGGCTTCCCCGTCGCTGGATCCAGCCCAGCTTGACCGGAGACAAACAGGAAGTCCCCTGCCCGGACGATCTGCGAATACGGTCCGAGAGCCGCAGGCATATTCGGGCCGGCGACCGGCTCATGCTTTAGTGGCATTTCTGCTTCTCCTTACTGCAACATAATGCCGGCAGTCTGGTATAACCTCCACGACCAGTAAAGTCAGGTGCGCTTACAAAGGCGCGACCCAGATTTTGGCCGCGAGGTCGTTAGTCAGGGTAACCGTCCGCGCCTTCTGCTCAACCGCGCCTTCCCCCGCCGCCTTGCGTGGCACTATGCTCACCTGGAGCGTATTGCCCGCCGCGTCCCGGTTCAGCACAGTGGCCCGAGCGCCAGGCATGATGTCCATCTGCCCCAGGTACGTCAACAGGGCCGACTCGTCTTCCACCACCTCCGAAATAAGCACCACCTTCACCGTCGCCCCCTCCACCGCCGAGTTGAGGCGCACCGCGTGCTGCTGCCGCAGGTAGCCGACTGTATCGAACGCCTTGCCCGGGATGGGGTTGCCGTGCGGGCAGGTGCGCGGGTTGCCCAGCAGAGCCATCAGGCGCTCCTCTATAGCGGGCGACATCCCAAGCTCCAGGTGGTGCGCCTCTTCGTGCGCCTGCACCCAGTCCATCCCCAGCACATCGGCCAGGAAGCGCTCCGCAAGCCGGTGCTGCCGCAGGAGCGCCTCTGCCTCCGCGCGCCCCTCCGTGGTAAGCTCAATCCCCTCTCCGGCCCGCCCCCGCCCCCTACCGGGCATGACAATAAGACCTCTTTCCTTCAGCCTTTTCAACACTCCCGCCACGTTCGCCGCCGACACCCCAAACTTCTCGGCCAGCCGCGCCCCCACGATCGGGTCCCCCTCGACCGCCAGGTTATATATAGTCTCCAAATACTCGCGGGCTACAGCCGATACAGACGACATAACAACGCCTATCTATTGCGCATCGCGTGTTATCTATTGCCGGTAGGCCGGCTTCGGGATCCAGAAACCCTCTATCCTGGGTTGCTCCCAATCCACAAATCGGCCCCAGTCCCCGAAGTATAGCCCGCAGCCCATCTCTTGTCAAAACCGCCGTACCCCAACCCCTATCCCTTCACCTTATAAGTCACCGCGTGGTACCCCGTGGCCCCATTCGGGTACGCGTCCGCGACCTTCGCCGTCTGCACCTTGCCGTTCCCATCTGTGGCCCGCACCTTCACTGTGTACCGCCCGGGCCCCGGAGGCGTCCATCTGTAGCCCCACACCACCCAGGAGGTGCCGCTGCGCGGCGGCTTCAGGTAGGCCGCGTTCCAACTCTTCCCCCCATCCGTGCTTACCTCCACCTTGCTGATGCTCCGGTCACCCGCGAAGGCCACCCCCGATATATCCTGCGGCTTCAAGCCCAGGTTGCCCTCCGCCGGGTAGTCGATCCGGCTCATCGTATTCACCGGCGCCGGGTCGCTCCACCCCTGTGAGGGGTCTTGCCAATAGCCCTTGAAGTCATAGCTCACAAGCTCCACCGAGGTGATCCACTTCACGTGCTTCATCCCGTAAATGCCCGGCACCAACACCCGCGCCGGGAAGCCGTGCTGCGAGGTCAGCGCCTTGCCCCCCATCTCCCACACCAGCATCACGTCCGGGTCCAGCGCTTTCTTGTACGGTATCGAGTCTGCGTAATCGTCCACCGCCCGCATTACGACGTCCACCACCCCGGCTTGCGGCGAAGCCCGCTTGATCAAGTCCCCCAGCCGTACGCCCTTCCAGGTGGTATTCCCGATCAGCCCACCTCCCGTCGGATTGCTGATGCACATCATCCCTGTCGTCACCTTCACAGCCGGCAGCGCCGTTAGCTCCTTGTACGTCAGCGCGTAGGGCTTGTTCACCAGCCCCTTGAACTCCAATTGCCACCCATCCGTCGAAGGCGAAGGGTCGAAGAAGTTCTTAGACACGTGATAGAAAGCCTCCGTCGGTGTGTTCTCGCTCACCTTGATCACCGGGACCGCCACCGTAGGTGTCGTGGTATTTAAGGGCGTCGCTGTACTAACCGGAGTTGGCGTATCCAGAGGGGTAGGCGTATCAGCCGGAGCCATGGTATTCGTTGCCGCGGGTTCGACCGTGGCCGTGGGCGCTTCCCCCGGTGCCTCCGCGCGCGTGGGCGAAGGCTCGGCCTGCGCCGTCGGCACATCGGTAGCCTGCGGGGTCGCCGTGGCAGGCGCATCCGTAGGCGTGGGTAGCGGCTCCGACGTATCCGTCGCCACAGCCCCCGGCGTGCCGGGCCCGCCTGCGCCCCCCGACCCGTCAGCTTCCTGCGCCGCATCCGCGCTATCTCCCCCGGCCTCGTTGGGCGAGATTGTCACGTTCCCCTGGTTCTGCCTCGCACCTACAATTACCAGCCCCACCCCAGCCAGCAGCGCCATCAGAGTCCCACCCGCGATCCTCAGGAAACCACGCCGGTCCACACCGCCCGCTCCCGGAGGTAAAGCAACCGCTGATGCCCCGTGGCCCGCTTCCACCGCCGGCGACACCGAGGGCAGCAGGTAAACCAGCAGCAGCCCGAACACCAGCCCCTCCAGCATCAACCCGGCCCACAAAGGCAACGGCGACGGCGCATATATCCCCAGCGGGTGACTGGCGAACACGTCCTGCCCCAGCACAGGCAGGAACACCGTGCTCAGCAGTACCCCAATCACTAACCCGAACAACACCCCGCCCTGCGGAGCCTCGAACAGCCTCAACCGGCGCCCCGTTGCCACGTCGGGCCTCGCCAGCCAAGCATAACCCAACCCCAGGAGCGCCCCTAGCAGCAGCGTCCCCTCCAAAATCAGGACAAAGAGCAGCGGCCTCCCGGCATAATAAAGCCGGTCCAGCGCATCAGAAAACGCCTGCCCCCCCAACAACCTGACAATAGGGTTGATCATCAACTCGGGGATAGTCGGAAAGCTCACCAGCAACCGCAAGACCCCCATCACCCCCATCATCCCCAGGGCCGCCCCCGCCCCGGCCCCCACACCCGCCATCACCCGATAAGGCCCAATCCCCCTGACCACCATACCGGACACCCCAATCTATATGCAACTACCACGTAGGTGCCAACCACAAGAGCCGCAACCCGGAAGGCACAACCCCCTCCCCAGGATTATACACCCGAATCTTTACATAAGGGCGCACACCCTCCCCGCCGGGGATCTAAAAAGCCTAACAAAACCAGTCCGTGTAGGGGCGAACCTTGTGTTCGCCCTGCTCGTAATCGCGCCCTTGGAGGTGTAGGGCGAACGCAAGGTTCGCCCCTACAATTGCGTAGTGGTGGGCTAGATGCATTTCTAGGCGCTCTTATGGGGTCCCAGGGGGCGCATGGCTCACCGTGCGGGAGGTTTGGGGGCTATTTCCAACGAAAAAGGGGTGCAGCGCTCCCTCTACCAAGGGCCTGGGGTATCCCCATTACTTCTCCTCCTCCCCAAATATAAAGGGACACCCCAGTCCTCCCTGCTAGGGAGACTGGGGTGTCCCACCAGAGTTGAATAGTGGACACCCTTTAAGCGCGAGCCCCTAATTATGCACGTACACTATCGTTCCAATGTTATCCCAGCCATAGAACCAGCCCGACATCGGGATGCTCAGGTTGACGCAGCCATGGCTATGAGGCCTGCCGAAGTCGTCGTGCCAGTAAGTCCCGTGTAGGGCCTCGCCTGAGATCTGGAAATACTGCGGGTAGGGCACGTCCTTCAACTTGTAGTAGTCGCCTGAGGCCTTGTTGCCACCCTCCATCGTCTGCTTGGGCAGGCGCCAGTAAATCTTCCAGGTACCAACCGTGGTCTCGTTCTTCCCCTTCCCCGTAGAGGCCAGGGTAACTTTCACCGGGGTTCCGCCTTCATATGCTGTCACGATCTGCTGGCTGAGGTTCACGTTGACCCACCTGCCTTTGAAGCGCGCCGTCTCGAACTTCACGGGCGCGACCTTGCGGATCAAGCTCGAATGCACCCACATCGGGTCCTCAGGCGGCTCCGACACACGGTACCACACACCACCTTTGCTATCGGTAACCGCCTGGTAGAGCAGGACCCTGCGGCCGGCCCACCAGCCCTTGATTACCTTCTTGTCTGTGCCGGGCCCGCTGCGCACGTTACCTCCGGTGGTCAGCTCGCCCAGCCACAACCCGGTGTAATCGCCCGGAGTGGTAGGCGCCGTATAGTCTGGTGTCGCCGACCCTACCGGCGTGCCCGCGCTTGCCGGCGTGCCTGAGGCCACCGGGCTGGGGGCGCCGCGCGTGGGCGTGGTCGTCGCCGTGCCCGCCGCCTTGGTGGGGATGCTCGTAGCCACCGCCGTCCCCGTGACCGTGGGCGTCTCGGTACTGACCGGCGTCCAGTTGTCGTCCACCAGCACCAGGTATTTACCCGATGCATAGCCGCGCAGGCCGTTATAGTCCACCCAGTACCAGCCGTCATTGAACGGCCCGCCCATCACGATACCCCGGGCGTTGGTCGGCATAACGGCAACCGGCGTGCCCGCCGTCGAAGGCTGGTCCCGCAGATTGACGTTGGTAGTGGTCGCCACAGCACTGTACAACGGAAAAGCCTGCGCCTGGGCCTGAGCCCCGGCGGGCCGAACCGCAAGCGCCGTCACTCCCAGCAGCAACAAGGAGAACAAGGCCGGTAGAAGAACTAACTTTATCTCTCTATGCGCCAGGAACCTACGATGATCGTATAACATCCCTTTAACCCTTGGTCCTCTTCTTTTTTGATGGAGCTAATATTCCGCCAACAATTAGGATACCATACTTCGGGGCCGAGGTGGCCCCGAAATAACAACGAATATTACCCGGCCGCGGTTTCAATGTCCCGCCTACATAATAGCAAGCACTATGCCCTCAAACATCACATTTCGGTATTACTCAGCATGAGCCAAAGGTACCAAACCTGAAACCTTTCACCTCATGGTGCTACCCGCGCAGTGTCCCTTGGAAAGAGGGTCGCCTCTCGGATGTTGGACGCACCAATGAGGCGTGACACCCAGCGCTCCAGGCCGATAGCGAACCCTCCGTGCGGCGGCATGCCGTACTTGAACGCCTCCAGGTAGAATGAGAGTGGCCCGGGGTCGATGCCCGCGGCCTTGAGGGCAGCCAGGTAGTCGGCGTAGAGGTGCAGCCGCTGCCCGCCCGTCACCAACTCCTGGCCGCGAAATATCAGGTCGAAGCCTTTGGAGTAGCCGGGCCTCTCTGGGTCCGGATGGGTGTAGAAGGGGCGCTTCGCCATCGGGTAGCCGGTCACGAACAGGAAATCCGAGCCATGCTCGCGCCGCGCCCACTCGCCAAGGAAACGCTCGTGGGCGGGTGCCAGGTCGGGCTCACCCCTTGGGTCCTCGCCCGTCTCCAGCGCGATCAACTCCTGCGCCTCGGCGAAGTGGATCGCCGGCACCTCCTGGGGCACCTCGGGCAGGTCTACCCCAAGCAGGGCTACCGCGCCGCTCGCCTGCTCGCGCAGCGCCTCCACCATACCCCGTATCACCTCGGCCAGCACCCGCATTACGCTCTCCGGCCCCTCGATGAAACCCAACTCCACGTCCAGCGATACAAACTCGTTGAGGTGGCGCGGGGTATCGTGTGGCTCTGCCCGGAACACAGGGCCAACCTCAAACACCCGCTCGTACACACCCACCATTATCTGCTTGTAGAACTGGGGGCTTTGCGCCAGGTAAGTGGTCCTCCCGAAATAGTTCACCGGGAAGACCGACGCCCCGCTCTCGGTGGCCGCGGCCACGATCTTGGGCGTCTGCACCTCCACGAAGCCCATCGAGGCCAGAGTGGCGCGAAAGCCCGCCATCGAGGCCGAAGCCAACTGGAACACAGCTCGCGACGAGGGGTGTCTGAGCGCCAGCGGCGCGTGGTCCAGGATCGTGGGCAGTTGGGCCTTGAGGGCCGGGCGGAAGAGGTCGAAAGGCGGCGGCTCGACGGCGGGCGCTATCACCTCGACCGTGGGCTCTCGCACCTCGACCCCGCCTGGGGCCTGCTCCTCGGCGACCGCCAGGCCGGTCACGCTGATAACCGATTCGTTGTAAAGCTCCGTGACCCGTGCCGCAAGCTCATGGTCCTCTATGACCACCTGCGCCAGCCCTCTCGCATCGCGAAGCACGAGGAAGCTAACATTGCTCAACCGCCTGAGGCGGTGCAGCCACCCCGCGAGTTGCACGCGCCCTCCCGCGTGCCCGGCCAGTTCTGTTGTCCAGATGCGTTGCATGTGACACCTCCGAAAAATACATACGCCCCCTCGTCTCGCGGACGAGGGGGCGCTCGTGGTGCCACCGCTGTTCGCCACGACCCCACAACCTGCGTGGGCCGAGGCCTTGCTGCCCGTTAACGGGGGCGAACCGTCGAGGCTTACCGGGCTCTAGCCTTCTAGCCTTTCTTCCCCGCGCTCCGGAGGGTCTTCACAGGGACCGGAGACCGCCTTCCCACCATCCGGCGATTCTCTGCTCTCCAGCACACCCCGCTACTCTTCTCCGTCACCGCTTTCAAGCTCCAGTGTACCCGAAGGCCCTGTTACTGTCAACAGAGACCGGCCACGTGCCACCGGCCAATCAGTCAGCCCTCAACGCACCACCCAGATCCCCTATCACGCTGCTTGCTGCGCCCTGGTCCTCACACTGCCCAACCTGTGTTACGGGACTGCCTACCTTGCGCCCACCGCCTCCTGCCGCTATGATACTTACCTACACCGGCCGCGCACACTGTCGTGGCACATTCCCAAAGGAGAGAGTTTTCACAACATGACAACAGGTGATATGTCAACCAGCGGGGGGCTCCCCGTATTCGACGGGCACAACGACGTGCTGCTCCGGCTGATCCAGGCGGGGAACAGCGACGGCAGCGCCTTCTTCCAGCGAGGCGAGCGGGGGCACCTCGACCTGCCGCGGGCCATAGAAGGAGGTTTCGGCGGCGGCTTCTTCGCCATCTTCATACCCGATGACGTTCGCGCAGTCCCCGATCCCAACTCTGTCATCGACATCACCAAACCAAGCCGCCTGCCGCCGCCCCTCGACCCAGCCTACGCTCTGGGCGTGGCGATGACGATGGTGGCCCTACTATTCCGCATCGAAACCCGCTCGGAGGGACGGCTAAAGGTGGTCCGCGACGCCCAGGAGCTAGAGACCTGCTTGCGGTCGGGGGTCCTGGCGGCCATCATGCATTTCGAGGGGGCGGAAGCTATAGATGCGGACCTCGAGTCCCTGGAGGTCTTCTACCAGGCGGGCTTGCGCTCCCTCGGCCCCGTCTGGAGCCGCCGCAACGTCTTCGGTGAAGGAGTGCCCTTCGCCTTCGGCCAATCGCCCGACACCGGTCCCGGCCTCACCGAGCGGGGAGTAGAGCTTCTGCGAACATGCAACCGCCTGGGCGTCCTCTTCGACCTCTCCCACCTCAACGAGCAGGGCTTCTGGGACGTAGCACGGCTCTCCACGGCGCCCCTGGTCGCTACCCACTCCAACGCCCACGCCCTCTGCCCCTCCACACGCAACCTCACCGACAAGCAGCTCGATGCCATCAAGGAGTCCGATGGCATGGTCGGCGTCAACCTGGCGACCGCCTTCCTGCGCGACGACGGCAGGAACGACCCAGACACCCCCATCGAAGTGGTAGTGCGGCACGTCGACTACCTTGTGGAGCGCCTGGGTCCCGACCGCGTGGGCCTCGGCACCGACTTCGATGGAGCCACTATACCCCGGCAAATAGGCGACGTGTCCGGCCTCCCCCTGCTCATATCCGCCCTCCAGGAGCGCGGCTACGACGCCTCCACCCTCCGCAAACTCGCCTACGAGAACTGGCTCCGCGTCCTGCGCAAGACCTGGAAGTAAATCGCCTATTCCCCAGCCCAGAGGTCTTCGTAGGTCTCCCGAGGGCGAATAAGGCGGGCCTCTTCACCCGCTACAAGCACTTCGGCAGGGCGAGGCCGGGCGTTATACTGGGAGGCCATCGAGTAGCCATACGCCCCCGCCTGCCCTATCGCCAGCACATCTCCAGGCTTGACATTCCCCAGGCGGCGGTCTCGGGCCAGCACGTCGGACGACTCGCACACAGGTCCTACTAAATCCACGGGAGCTTGCGAATCGTCCGGCCCAGGCTGCCGGGCCGGCCACACCGGGTGCCAGGCCCCGTAAAGCGCCGGGCGCAGCAGGTCGTTCATGCCCGCGTCAACGACCACCAGGCTCCGGCGCTCTTCTCGACGTTCTGCCGGCTGCTCCTTGATGTACAGCGCCGTGGTTAGAAGCAGCCCGACTGGCCCTACAATGAACCGCCCCGGCTCGACCACCAGGTCGAGGTCGCGCCCGGCCAGGAGGGGCCGCAGCCCTGCCGCCAGCGCCTCTGGCCCCTCCGGCTGCTCGCCGGGGCGGTAAGGTATGCCCAGGCCCCCGCCGATATCCAATTCTCGCAACTCAATCCCCTCGGCGGCCAGCCGTTCCCACAACCCCAACAACACCCCCACGGCATCCACGACCGGCCGCACCTGCGGCAGTTGCGAGCCTATATGGGCGTGCAGTCCAACGGGTTCGATCGACGGTATGGCAGCGGCCCGCCGCATGAGCGCCAGGGCCTCCTTCGGCGGCACGCCAAACTTGTCGGCGCTCGTACCCGTGGTGATGTACGGGTGGGTATGCGCCTCGATGTCAGGGTTGACCCTTACCGCCGCCGGGGCTACCACGCCCGTCGCCGCCGCCACCTCAGCCAGAGCCTCCAACTCCCCCGCCGACTCGACGTGGAACGACCTCACCCTGGCAGCTAGCCCCTCCGCCATCTCTCGTCTGGTCTTGCCCACCCCCGCGAACACCACCCTCTCGCTGGGAAATCCCATCCGCCCCGCCAGGTATATCTCCCCACCCGAAACCGCGTCAACCCCCGCGCCCCAGCCCGCCAGCATCGCGCCGAGGGTCGGGTTAGCATTAGCCTTCAACGCATAGCAGATCAACACGCGCGGCGCCACCCCACGCAAGCTCCGCTCCACCCGCTCGTACTGGCCCTTCAGTGCAGCGGCGCTGTACACATAAAGCGGGGTGCCAAACCGCTCGGCCAGCGCTCTAACAGGCAAGTCCTCAATAAAGAGGTTGAAATGCCGGTACACCGCAGCCGCCGTCACCATTGAAGGAGATACCAATAGGTCGTCCGAGCTCATTATCCATCCTTTAGCCGTCGGTTACGCATGGAGGCGGCATAAATAGCCGATCCACGCCTGACTTCCCTCTGCCTTTTTGGCTTATTGGCTGATATAAATGATACCAAAGTCTGCATATCGCGTTGTGCTAGCTGTCTGAATGCTGAAATCCCCTCAGTACATGTGAACACCCACACCATTCTACTCGTCCGCATTCTGTTTGTCATCACGGCACATCTGCCGTAATTACTATTGCAGGTGTTTGCAACACTTGTTACAATGCGTCCAGGAGGGGCGGAACATGGAACGGGTCGTGTTCTCCGCGTCGTTGCCGGGCGGAGGCACCTCCGGGCTGCGGGTCACGCTTTGGTTCAGGCTCAGACGGCTTGGGGCCGTGACGCCCACGGGCGGCTTGTATATCCTACCTGCCCGCGATGATTCCATCGGGCCCAGGAGGTTCGGCAGGGCAAAGCCGAGGAGGCTTTCAGGTGACAGGGGTGATGCGATGGACAAGGTAAACCTTGCGGAGAAATTCGTGCTCTTCAGCGACTATTGGAGCCCTAAGATAGCGGGCGAGCTGAACGACTCCTACATCAAGCTCGTGAAGGTCAAGGGCGAATTCGACTGGCACCACCACGAGCAGGAGGACGAACTGTTTCTGGTCGTCAAAGGTCGCCTGCTGATCAAGCTGCGAGACCGGGACATCCGGCTGGAGGAAGGCGAGTTCGCCATCGTCCCTCGTGGCGTAGAGCACAAGCCGGTCGCCGAAGAAGAAGCCCACGTGCTGCTCCTCGAGCCCAAATCCACGCTAAACACAGGCAACGTGCGCACCGAAAAGACGCTCGAAGAACTGGAGCGCATCTAACCGGAAAGGAACATCGTGGACCCCAAGCTTATCGCCTTCATCGTACTCTCCGCGATCCTGACGGTGACGCCCGGCGTCGATATGGCTCTCGTAACCCGCAACACGCTCAGCCGGGGCAGGAGCGCCGCCTTCGCCACTACCCTGGGCGTCACGAGCGGCCTACCCATACATGCCTTCCTCTCGGCGGTTGGGCTCTCGGTAATCCTCAGCCGCTCGGCCCTCGCCTTCGAGACAGTCAAATTCCTGGGGGCCGGTTACCTCCTCTACCTCGGCATACGCACCTTTATCATGGCGGGCAAACCTGAAGGACACGATTCCCAGCACCGGCCAGGGAGCAGGCAGAGGCCGCTGAACCTGAATCGCCTCGACAAGAGCCCCCGGCAGGCGGTAGGTCCCTCGCCGTCTTCCGCCTGCTGCCTTCCGCCTTCTCCTATTCGGATCGCACGCGGTCCTACTTCGAGGGCCTGCTGAACAACCTGCTGAACCCCAAAGTCGCGCTCTTCTACCTGACCTTCCTCCCCCAGTTCATCTCACCGGGCGATCCGGTCGTCGCCAAGTCGCTCCTCCTGGCCGGGATCCACGTCACGATGGGCCTCGTTTGGCTCACTCTCTACGCCTACTTCGTGAGCAGGCTGAGCCTGCTCTTCTCCAGTGCCGCCGTGAAGCGCAGGCTGGAGCGGGTCACCGGTGCCCTCCTGATCGCCCTCGGCCTCCGGCTGGTGTGGGAGAAGCGATAGCCCGTGTTAGGTGAGCCGAATCCTCGGGTCGGCGGCCGCGAACAATACATCGGCCAGCGTATTGCAGACCACTATAGCCAGCGTCGTGAGCATCAGGAAGCACATTAGCACCGGCAAGTCGAGTTGGAACACCGCGTTGGCGAAGAGCCTACCCATACCCGCGTAGGAGAACACTGTCTCCGTCACAATCGCCCCCGCGATCAGTCCAGGCAGCGCCAGGGTGACTATCGTGATCATCGGCAGCACCGCGTTACGCAGCGCGTGTCGTAGGATCACCACTCGCTGCGACAGCCCCTTGGCCCAGGCAGTGCGCACGTAGTCCTGCCTCAGTACCTCCAGCATCGAGGAGCGTATGAACCTGGAGAAGGCCGCGAAATTGAGGAAAGAGAGCACCGCCACCGGAAGCACCAGGTGGTAGGTGCGGTTCAGCACGTTGCCCTCCTGGCCGGTGTCGCTAATATAGCCTGATGGCAGGAAAGGCAGCCATTCCAGGTGGTATTGCGTGTGCCATAGCTTGGGCAGCACCGACAGGAAGATTATGAGCATCAGGCCCAGCCAGAACGCGGGCATCGACAGGCCGACGAACGAAAACGCGGTCACCGCGTAATCAAGCTTCGAGTACTGCTTGATCGCCGATATGATGCCGATCACCAGCGCGATCAGCAGCGACAGCACCAGGGCGGTGCAGGTCAGCAACAGGGTATAACCGATGCGGCTGCCAATCATATCCCTGACGTATAGGCCCTTGGCGATACTCACCGACCTGCCGAAATCGCCCGTCAATATTCCTGAGCCTTTGATGTGCCAATTCCCGACGGTCAGGTCTATCCCCTTGGGCACCACCTGGTCCAAACCCTTGATCTCGGTGGTATCCTCGGGATCGAAAAGCCACACCAGGTAGTTCACAGGATAGGGCTTGTCAAGCTTGTAGGTCTTGATGAGCTGCGCCAGCACTCGGGCCGGGATAGGGCGACCGCCTTCCCCGGATCTACTATTCACCTGGTCCCACGGGCCGCCCGGCGTAAAAATGAGCAGGCTGTACACAACGAAGCTCGAAGCCACCAGCACCAGGATACCCTGAACTATCCGCCGCACGATGTATGTAGTCACCTTTTTACCTCCTCCGTATGTGACTCCGGTACAGCGAAGGTGACCACCGGCCCGTCCGCCACCCGCCCTACCCGGTCCAACAGCGGAACCTCTCCACGAGCCCGGTGCGCGTATCACCAACTCGTTTGGTCCCACCAAGAGGGCCCACGCCTGTGGTCCCGCTGCTACCAGTTAACACACCAATCCGCCCTAAGAGGTTGTCGCCACGTCCCAGGGCGGGAAGCCTGCGGGTGTCCCCCATGCTAAAAAGGGCAAAGGACCTCTGCGTTGGGCCTATCCGACTCCGGTGCTATAATTCTAATTAACCGCCTAACCGCTCATCACCGACACGGATAATCAGGAAAGGAAAAGGAAATTCAGTGTTCCTGAACCGGCAATTTAAGTATTTCTGTCGATGCGCGAGATCACACCTTACGGTATGATAAGCAACGCGATAAGCTGCAGCAGCCTCCGATATGTACCCATTTCGGGGGATCGCACAAAAGAGGAGTCGGAAAATGGCAGATACACCGCTGGAAAGCCTACCGGGATGGTCCAAAGACCAGATCGAGAGCATGAAGAAGGCATGGATTACCAGCGCGGAGCAGGTAGTGGCGATAGGTGCCACGTCACGTGGCATCAAGTCGCTGGCGGAGCAACTCGGCGTTTCGGAAAGAGAAGCGGAGAGCCTGGTCGAGCAGGCGCGGGCTGCCCTCACGCCCGCGGTCCGAGCCGAGATGGAGGAGCCGGTCGATACGAGTGAGTTCGGCCTGGGGGCTCGCCGTCCCCCGGCGGAAGACCAGGACCCCTAACTCCACGGCAGCATAAGACCTCCGCCCACCACCCACCCCGCTCACCATTGTTCTACACCGGATTGCCTCACAGCGGCAGTCGCCACCTCACGCACAGCCAACCGAGGTGGCAGCTTGAAAAGGAGTTAACAAGATGGCAGACTACGACTATGGCGAACCAACGGAGAACGCGGCGAGCGGGTTCTCCGGATTCGGCGGGCATCTACTCACCCGCATAGCTGGTGGTGGCGCTGACGGCGCCGAGCGGGCCGCGGGCGAGGGCCCGGGCGGGGATGGCTACGTGGCGACCCTGGCCTCCCTGGGTATCGAGGATGCCGAGCAGTTGGTGGCTATCGCAGCGGTCCCGGAGGTCCGAGACCACCTGCAAGCCGCCCTCGGCGTCAAGAACAAAGAGTTGCAGACGCTCCTCGACCGAGTCCGCGGAGCCCTTCCCCCGGAACGAGCCACCCTTATGAGCACCCCCGCCTCCAAAGACCTGGGGCTGGGCGTGCTGCCACCACCCGACGATATAATAGCGGCCGCGGAAGCATCCGCAGCCGACGTGGCGGCCGGGGCCGCCCCCGTGACCCTGCCCGCAGCGGTCAATCTCGTCGCCCAGATGCCCCCTATTCGCAACCAGCAGTCTCGCGGCACCTGCGTCGCTTTCGCCCTCACCGCGTTGAACGAGTATACCCTGCGCCGTAGGGGCATCCAACGCGACCTGTCCGAGCAACACCTCTACTACGAGACCAAGCTGATAGATGGCGACCCCAACGGCTGCGGCACCTTTCAGTCCAAGGCTGTGATCGTCCTGCAAACCCGTGGCGAATGTCCGGAGACAATCTGGCCCTATAACCCCAACCTGCCATGCAACAATCACGGCCCGCGCCCTGCTCAGGCCCGCCCCATGGGTATAAACTCCCGGCTGACCACGCTCCTCGTGCCCGCGCGCAACGTGCAGGCATACAAAACGCACATGTCCCAGCGACGGCCAGTAACCATGTCTATTCCGGTCTACGACAGTTGGTACTATTCGGCAGAGACGCGCCGGTCGGGCCGCATCACCATGCCCATAGGCAACGAGCAGCCGCATGGCGGTCACGCGCTGCTACTCGTCGGCTACCAGGACACACCTACTGGCCCCGGCGGAGGCTACTTCATTGTTCGCAACAGTTGGGGCACAGCCAACTGGGGCTACCAATGCCCCTACGGCGCCGGCTATGGCACAATACCCTACCAGTACATCACGAATTACGCCTGGGAAGCATATACTGCCCAGGTGCCCGCCGGTTCCGAGGACGACGATGGAGGCGGCCAGGTGGTCACCGGCCCAGCAACCGTGACTATAGACGTTGGCCCCAATATAAAGATCACCATCACGACCACGTAACCCCGAACCGGGACCCGACTGATGGACCAGGGGCGTTGTGCAGGGCAGAAATGCCGAGCCACAGGGCCCCTGGTGACCGCCAAGCAGTGCTGCGCCCGGAACAGCCCCACCCGCTTACTGTGGGCACCGTCGTGCTATACACCTCCAATTCTGCATGCTCGTTTGTACGGCCTCGGTTGACCCAGGCTACCTTTGGTGCTATAATCCCTCCCGTGCCCGCCTCTCTTGGAGCGGGCCTCTATCCGTACTCAGCGTCGCGCTCTTTCGTCTTCCTCCCAAACAACCAGAGAGGTCAACAGGAGACAGCAAATGGCACTAGCCAGGGTACTCAGTTGCGCCGTCGTGGGGCTCGAAGGCTCCCTCGTAGAGGTCGAGGTGGACGTCAGCAGGGCCGCCCTCCCCTTCATGCAGATCGTGGGCCTTCCCGACGCCGCCGTCAACGAAAGCAAGGAGAGGGTGCGCTCCGCCATCCGCAACTCCGGCGGCACCGTCCCCCAGCCCTCCCGCATCATCATCAACCTCGCCCCAGCCGACCTCCGCAAAGAAGGCCCCGCCTACGACCTCCCCATAGCGTTGGGCATCATGGCCGCCACCGACTACCCCGACACCTGATGCCTCCCAACCTTCCCTTGTAAGACGTTATACTGGAGCACTATGCGGCCCCTGGATAACGGGACCGAGTTTTCGGATCATTACGGCAGGTGTGCTGCAAGCCAGGGGTCTCAAAAACTGAGGACTGACCAGCGACATAGGTGCCAGTGGGTCCAACGGCAATTGCTTGATACTTATACGCGGGCCAGTGGAAGAGTTTGCTCGGAACGCCTACGACATGTACCTTGCATATTTCCCAGCTAGCCGCTGTGGCCGTACCTGACACGCCGACTTCGCTGTCACCGACCCCGACAGAAGAAGCTACGCCGCCACCGGCGTTGCCACCTCAACCGAGCCAGGGCGTTGCGTCTGGCATGCGAAGAAACCCTTTGCCGGCCGGGCTGGGACTCCAGCGATCTCGCCCGCAGCGCGTCCTCGTGATGACCGCGGTGGTTATTTTGTCTGGCGTATAGCAAAGGCCGCGCTTTGGTTTCCCGGGCGCGGCCTTTGCTGATTGTAGCGTGATCGCCCGTCCAGGTTGCGCTACTTTTCTCGGTACTCTGTTGCAGAACGGCGCAAGTGTTGTTTAC
This sequence comes from Chloroflexia bacterium, assembly GCA_045805005.1. Classification (GTDB taxonomy): domain Bacteria; phylum Chloroflexota; class Chloroflexia; order QHBQ01; family JADMIH01; genus JADMIH01. The sequence goes on along the minus strand of JBJMMB010000364.1, from coordinate 6,751 downwards.
TGCAATGGACATCTCCCGTTGTTGAAACCATCCAGCCGGTCGAGCTCGTTAATCATGGTTTGTCGATCGCAACTGGCAAGGGCAGCATTCACCTCGCTGACGACTTGAGCCGTACTGAGGGGGAAAGGCACGCCGTTACACGCATTGAGATACGCCGCAACCCCCTGTCGTAGTAAGCCTTCCGCAGCGTCACAGAGCGTGGTTCCGCTGCTGAAGTCAAGGGCTTGAAGGACGGAGTTTTGCGCGAGGGACGTTTTGTTAATCCTGCAACTCGAAAGGCAAGACGGGATAGTGAAGAGCGTACCCAGGCTCCGCCCTGTTCCGCCTATGCACGTGAAGTAGTTTGTGTGGTTCTTAAAGAAGCCAGGAGTGCAACCTTGCCCGTCTAGTGTGGGAGTAGATGTGCTGGTAGGTGTGAGGGTAGACGTCGTAGACGTCCTGGAAGGTGTGGGGGTAGACGTGGCAGAGGTCCTGGTAGGTGTCCTGGTAGGGGTGCCGGTGCGTGAAGGCGTGCCGGTGCGTGAAGGCGTGCCGGTGCGTGAAGGCGTGCCGGTGCGTGAAGGCGTGCCGGTGCGCGAAGGCGTGCCGGTCACAATAGCGAGCGTGGGCGTCCTGGTAGCTGTGATAGTGGGCGTGTTTGGGGGCATATTTGTTGGAGTACTGGTAGTCGTGCCGGTAGGAGTAGTGGTGAGCGTGGATGTAGGAGTGTTAGTTGGAATTAGTGTAGCGGTGGACGTAGGAGTGTTAGTTGGTATTGGTGTAGCGGTGGATGTAGGAGTGTTAGTTGGTATTGGTGTAGCGGTGGACGTGGGAGTATCGGTTGGTATTGGTGTAGCCGTGGACGTAGGAGTGCTGGTTGGCAGCAGTGGGACAGCAAACGCAATTGCATCCAAGCCGCTCAGGCTAGTGCCTAGGACATGGATTTCGCCTGTTGTCCGATCGATTCGGAAGAGAGATCCTACCTGTGCACTACTGCCGTAAAGTACACCGCTCGGGCTAAATGTAAGTGCCGAAACAGAACCTGAGAATGAAGCGCCATGGAGGGTTGCCACAACTGTTGTAAGCCCTGTAGCTGGATCAACGGTGCGCAGCGGGCCTGCCATTCCACCCCCGGCGAAATATAGGGTTCCGTCCTGCGCAAAGCTAAGGCCTCTGCCAGCTGTGCTGAGACCTGAATTCCCTACTTGTGTCGCCGCCCCCGTTTGCACGTTAATTGTGAACAGATTGTCCGGGCTAGTCGCCCAGCCGTAAAGATTCCCAGTGGAATCGAACGTGAGATCCGCCATTGTGCCACCTACACCGAATGAACCGACCACCTGGGTCTGACCCGTCGTAGTATTAATGGTAAGCAGATAATCACCCCAGCCCGAAGACGTGGAACCGTATAGGATTCCTGTTCTCGGATCCATGGCGAGTCCGGTGATGCCATACCCAGTGTATCCAACGGTTGTCAGAATGGCCCCGTCATAAGGATCGAGAATATACAACGTCCCGCCCGCCACCCCATACAATGTCTCTGACGCGGGACCGGGGGTTTTGGACGGGGTTGGTGTGCTGGTCAGTGTAGGGGTATTCGACGGCGTGCGTGTGATGGTCGGCGAGTTCGTGGGGCCACCAGGTGTGGGAGTGAGAGCGGGATTGCCTTCCGCCAGCGCCGCTACCTGCCCGGAAGTCAGGGCTGTGCCGTAGAGTCGCATATCGTCTACACTGCCGGCAAAGAACCAGTTCAGCGGCGCGAGCCACCCGACTGTTACGGGTCCGGAGCCGAGGAAGGGGTTGGCGGTGTCAGCGCCAACCAGCACGCCATCTTTGTAAGCTTTGCGGCTGCCGGTGGTGACATCATAGGTGCAGGCATAGTGGTGCCAGTTTAGATCGCCGGTGGTGGCAGATGTGTTGAGGTCATTTCCCCAGAAGGCACAAGAGAAGTTATTCGAGGCGCGAAAACCGATATGGAGAGTTTGATTGGTGCTGCCATTTGTGCCCTTGCTGAAGAAGAATTCATCGACGCCGGTGCGAGAGCGTTTCACCCACGTCGCCACGCTGAAGGATTGATCCGCAAGATCGATTGTGCCATCGTCTGTGCCGTATTGGTTGGAACCGTTCAGATTGATGGCATACGGGTTTGAGAAGGCGGCCGGTGCGCTGCTGCTCGTCCAGCCTGGACCGTTGAACAATGTCAGCGTATGGCCATGGCCCGTATCGTCGGCGACGCTGTTGCCTGCGCCCTCATCGAATTTCCAGTATGCTGAAAGTGTATCGAACACCGCCGGCGTAGGTGTGTTCGTTGGTGTGGGTGTGTCCGTAGCTGTTGGCGTAATCGTTGGTGTGGGTGTGTTCGTAGATGTGGGAGTATAGGCAGCATTGCCCTCTGCCAGCGCTGCTACCTGCGTGTCGGTGAGGGCTGTACCATAGATGCGCGTTTCGTCCACGCTGCCGCTAAAGTAATTGCCTCCCACCGAGAGCGTCCCGATATACAGGGGACCGGAACCCTGGAAGTTTGCGCCGGCAGTATCGCTGCCGATCAGGGCCCCGTCCTTGTAGGCTTTGCGACTCCTTGTGCCGGCGTCATACGTACAGGTGTAGTGGTGCCAGTTGGCATCGGTTGTGGTCACGGTTGTTTCGAGGTCGTCCCCCCAGAACGCACACGTGAAGGTGTTTGAGCTACGGAAGCCAATATGGAGGGTTTGATCGGTGCTGCCAGAGGGCCCTTGACTGGCGAGGAACTCCTGGACGCCCGTGCGAGAGCGCTTCGCCCACATCGCTACGCTGAAGGAGTTGTTCGCCAGGCCAATTGTGCCGGCCGCCGAACCATATTGCGCGAAGCTGTTCAGACTCACTGCGAAGGGATTGGAAAAAGCGAGCGGTGCGCTGCTGCTCGTCCAGGTTGGATTATTGGCCAGCCCCAGGGTGTGACCGTGACCTGAACTGTCAGCGACGCTGCTGCCTGTGCCTTCGTCGAACTTCCAATACGCCAGCAGTGAATTAAACACAGCGGGCGTGGGCGTGCTCGTTGGTGTACCGGTCGGTGTCAGGGTCGGCTCTGACCCATCCGCTTCATAGGCGCCAATATCGCATTGTGCGCCGTGTGGACGAGTTAAACCGCGCTGGTCGGCCGTCACGGGATTGTTGTTCGAATCGGTGCAAGAACCTGCATCGATGGCCGGGCTGCCCGGTAGCAGGGCGCGCGTTTGGGTAGAGCCGCCGTTGTTCGCCAGGGTGTAGAGCAACGGATCAATGGGGTTGGCGAGTGTGCCCACCTGGTCGCCGTTCACGCCGTTCGTAAAGTTCGTCACGTATTGGATTCTGCCGATCAGGTTGTAGCCCTGGCTGGAGTAAGTGTTGTAACCTGCCACATCCGGGTCGAAGCCGGCTGCATTTCCGGCGACGATGGTGTTCTTTAGAATGACCGACCCCTGGTAGGCCGCGTTGACGATGCCTCCTCCTCCCCCGCCCCCAGCGCCTGAGGCACCGTTGTTGGTGAACGTGCTGTTGTTGATAGTCGCCGAGCTGTTTGTATAGAGGGCACCGGCCTGACCCCCATACTGGTTATCGATGGCACTGTTGCCGGAGAAGGTGCTGTTGCTGATGACCAGGCTGCTATCAAGATATACATAAATGCCGCCACCTTCCTGAGCCTGGTTACTCGAAAAGGTGCTGTTTGTGATTGTCAGGTTGGCGTTATAGCCGGTTGCCACAGCGCCACCCCTGGTGCCCAAATTTCCGGAGAACGTGCTCTGGTCGACAGTCACCGTGCTCTCGGAGATGAAGATGGCACCGCCGCCGAGGTTGCCTCCAACGTTGCTTATGGCATTCCCGGTAAAGGTGCTGCCCGTGATTGTCGCCTGCCCTCCTCCGGCGTAGATGGCGCCGCCGAAAAGGTCAGCAGAGTTGTCAGTGAAGGTGCTGTGATCGACCGTAAGTGTCCCAGCGCTTAAATTGATGGCGGCTCCAGACGAAGTATGCGCGTTACCGGAGAACGTGCTGTCGTAAAGAGCCAGGCTGCCGCTGAAGTTCCAGATCGCGCGACCGCTGTTGTTCGTGAAGTCTCCGCGGGTAACCGTTATGTCGCCGCCGCTATTGAAAATACCACCGCCACTGCCGCTGTTGCCTGCGACCGTGCTGTCCGTGAGCGTCAGGCTTCCGTGATTGTAAATACCGCCGCCGTCCGCATTGGCGTTGATGTTGTTCGTTATGCTGCTGCCGGTGATCGCCATCGTACTGTTGCTATTATTGAAGATGGCGCCACCACCCCCTGAGCTGTTGCCGGAGAGAGTGCTGTTCGTAAGCGTCACAGTCCCACCATCGTTGTAGATAGCTCCCCCTTGAATGCCAAAGTTTGCTGAGAAGGTGCTACCCACCACGGTTAGAGTACCATTATTGCGGATGCCGCCGCCGGGATTAAACTGGTGGCCATTCGCGATCGTCAGGTTCGTGACTGTGAGCACTGCGCCGCTATTGACCTGCAACACAGACACTGCATTATTTCCGCTAATGGTGACAGAATGTCCCGTTCCATCGATCATCAAACCGGCGGAATCGCTGATATTGGGGAGTGACGAGGCGAGCGTGATCGTGCCACTCACGTTGAAGGCGATGGCCTCCACCCCGTACGCTGCGCTCGTGCATTCGTGATAGTCCGCATTGGTGTTTGCCGCAATGATCGCTTCGCGCAGGGAACATTGGCCATCCGTGGCGTCGGCATCGCTCAACGTGTTGACCACGATGCCCGCCGCATGCGCGACCTGAACCGCCGACGCGCTGAGGCCGAAGGCGAGCACCAGCAAGACCGCCGTTGATATGCGTACAAACTTATTGTGTGTTATCTTGGACCTGTTTTCGGCACCCAGTGAGAGGCCGGCCAGCAGAACACGGGCCAGCGCGATGCAGATGGCTGATAGATTACGATAATGCGAGGACATGTTCTTCTCCTTTTTGGTAAATGCGCCCTGGTGTCAGGCTACTCTGTGCTACGTTCGTTCCCGTCACGGAACTATCCATGCGGGATTTGCCCGTCAGGGCCGCCGCCCTGGGTCCCCTGCCCGGTCTGCGCCATCAGGAAGGCCAACAGGGCAGGCAGGTCCTCGAAGCGGTACACCTGCTGAGTGAGAGGCTCCTCCAAAGAGACCCTCCACACCCGGCCGTCGCCGCATTGCGTCCGGCAAAAACGCATGAGGTAAGATAAATAGTCCGGACGTGCCTCCGACTGACTGCTCATATGGCCTGTTCTCCTTCTGTGCTGTCAAGCTTCGTCGCTCTGCTCTGATCCATTCGGTGTAATTGCCTCACACCGTGGCATTAGCACGAGCATACTAGAGAGGCGTTGAAAAATCGTTGAATCTCCGCCAGGCCCATTGAATTAGCAGGATCATACAAGAAGAGGTGTTGAAAAAACGTTGAATCTTTGCTCACCCGATTGAAGCCCAGGTGGAATTGCCGTATAGTCGGGATGCGTAAACGAAATGCGGTTTCTAATGCGTATTGCGTTATGTCAAGTGGTGCGTTGCTGTGATTTTGTAGTATTGTGGCCGATATTGCCAACTTGTCCTCGGTTGACCCAGGCTAGCTAGAGTGCTATAATCGCTCCCGTGCCCGCCTCTCTTGGAGCGGGTCTCTATCCATACTCAGCGTTATTCTTCGTCTTCCCTCACAACACATTCAGAGAGGTCAGCATGGCACTAGCCAGGGTACTCAGTTGCGCCGTCGTGGGGCTCGAAGGCTCCCTCGTGCAGGTGGAGGTGGACGTGAGCAGGGCCGCCCTGCCCTTCATGCAGATCGTCGGCCTGCCGGACGCCGCCGTCAACGAAAGCAAGGAGCGGGTGCGCTCCGCCATCCGCAACTCGGGCGGCACCGTCCCCCAGCCCTCCCGCATCATCATCAACCTGGCCCCAGCCGACCTGCGCAAAGAAGGCCCCGCCTACGACCTCCCCATAGCCCTCGGCATCATGGCCGCCACCGACCAGATCAACGCCGACCTCTCCGGCACCGTCTTCCTCGGCGAGCTGAGCCTCGACGGCGGCCTGCGTCACACCATGGGCGTGCTCGCGATGGTCTCCCTGGTCAAAGAGCGAGGGCTCAAGAAGGTCTACGTGCCCGCCGAGGACGCCGCCGAGGCAGCGCTAATCGAGGGGATAGAGGTGCTGCCCGTCACCACGCTACGCCAGTTGGTGCTCCACCTCAACGACCACCCCCTGGCCGCTGGCAGCATCGTCCCCTACATAGCCGAGCCCCCAACCGAAGAGGAAGCCGACGGTCATGTGGCCGCCGTAGACATGCGGGACATCAAAGGCCAGGAGCACGTCAAACGGGCCATCGAGGTAGCGGCAGCGGGCGGACACAACTGCCTCATGGTAGGCACACCCGGTGCAGGCAAGACCCTCCTGGCGCGCTGCATGCCCACCATCCTCCCCAGCATGTCGGGCGACGAGATGCTGGAGGTCACCAAGATATATTCCATTGCCGGCCTACTCCCCAGGAGCCAGCCCCTCATCAGGCAGCGTCCCTTCCGCGCCCCCCACCACACCATCTCCCACGCCGGCCTCGTCGGAGGCGGGCGCATGCCCCGCCCAGGCGAGATCACCCTGGCCCACCGCGGCGTCCTCTTCCTCGATGAACTGCCCGAGTACAACAGCCAGGCCCTCGAAACCCTCCGTCAGCCTTTGGAAGACCGCATCGTAACAATTTCCAGAGCAAGTGGCACCCTCTCCTTCCCCGCGAACTTCGTGATGATAAGCGCCATGAATCCCTGCCCATG
>JBJMMB010000363.1:0-3950 GCA_045805005.1 Chloroflexia bacterium | reverse complement strand
TGGGCGAGGGAACGGGGTTGCGTGCGGCGAGTACAGTACCGCTTGGATAGTGCGCTGCGAGCGCGAGGTTACCGAGCGCCGTTAGCTGCACATCATAAGGGGCCTTCTGCTCCGGGTGGTACTCAAACACCGCCCGCTCGAAGTACTGCACCGTATACGGTTGGCCGTTGAGGTCCGACACCTCACCGAATACCTCCGAGATGGGGTAGCCCTGCTGCGCCAGGCCGCCGTTGTTATCCCAATAGCCCAGGAACAGGCCGCTGACTGTCTTGCCCGTCTCCGGGAAGGTGCGGCTGCCCACGCCGGGGAGGGTCGCCGGTGGGAGGGTGGGCTGCGGGCCGGGGGTGCCCGGAACGCTGGTGGGCGTGCTCTTGGGAGATGAGCACGCGGTCCCGTACTCGACCAGGGTTCTTCCGCCTTCGGAGGACCCCGCGCCGCCTACGACCACGACGTCACCGTTAGGCAAAAGCGTAGCGCCGTTCAGGCCACCTCCGCCATCGGGCACCGGCGCGGAAGCTTTTTCAACGCTGCTGCCGTTCCAGTGAAGCACCAGGGGATCCCGGTCGGGGAAGGAATCGACCGTGCCCACGGCCCACACGTCATTGGTCGAGTAGGCGACTAAGCCCGAGAGCGATGCGAAACTATCGGAGGTATTGGGAACCTGCACGTTGTTGAAGACAGAGCCGTTCCAGTGCATCATCAGCGGCTGGAAGGAGAAATCGACCCCACCGCCTCCCGCCACCCACACATCGTTGGGGGCGAGCACTTTCACCCCTGTCAGCTCACCCATGCCGTTTATCGAGACAGGTACCAGGTTCCACTGGCCGCCGTCCCAGCGCATCGCCAGCGGTTGAAACGTATCTTCTGTACCGTAACCGCCCACCGCCCACACCTCTTTGGAGGAGAGGCCTGAGACAGCTATGAGGAACGCCTCCGAGGCCCCGCCGACATTGGGCGTAGGGACCACGCTCCAGGTGCTGCCGTCCCAGTGCTCGGCGAGGCTAAGGGGTGTGTCCGTTTCGCCGGAGTAGCCCACGGCCCAGACGTCGTTCGGGGCCGTGGCCGTAAGGCCAAGCAAGCCCCCCTGGGGCACGTTGCCGCCGGCCACGATACGCCAACTCCCACCATCCCAGTGCTCGAGGAGTGGCTGATAGTCGGTGCCGCCTGTGGCACGGCCCACGGCCCAAACGTCGTTGGCCGCCACGGCTTCTACCGCATAGAGTTGGCTGTCGCCGCCTGGGGTGGGACTTGCTATGATGGTCCAGGCGTTGCCGTCCCAGTGCTCGGCGAGCGGCTGGTCGGCGCCCTCCCCTCCCGGGAAGCTTCTGCCCACGGCCCAAATGTCGTTAGCCGCCAGCGCCGACACCCCGTAGAGCTCGCCATACCGGGAGGGAGCGTCCGCGCTCGGCACGATCTGCCACCCAGCCTGACAGCTCTGCAATGCTGTCACCCCACCCAGGCCCCGCGCATCGCCGCGCCCCGCCAGGCAGATGATCGCAAGCAGCAAGCAGAGAAATATTGCGTATTGCGTGTTCCGTATGGCGTGCGTCCCAGGGGTAGGGTGTACAATTGGTGCCCTTCCTGCCCTGCGCAACACATAATACGCAATCCGCTTAGAAAGATCAGCCACGGGTGCCTCCGATCATGCTCTATGACCACTTATATGTGCGGCTACACCGCCGGCCTGTTTGGCCGCGGACGTGCTGAGGCCGGGTCTTTGCATAAGCTTGCCTAAGACGGATCGGCTAACGCTCTTCAGGTGAGGATGACGGGGTAGCGCGAGAGCATGAAATACCGAAGTATCAAAGTATAGCACGAAGGCTACAAGAAAGCAATCAAAATGTAGACAAGAACGAGTCCTCCCCACTGGCGGGCCACCGGCGTTTTGCGGTACAATAGGGAACAGCCCACATATGCGGGCGGGGATATACAACTTGAGTAGCAAGACTTCCTGAGCGTTATGTTGGACGTGATACCCTCGTGACCAGTACAGCGGGACGAGAACAGGAGTCAGGGGTCAGGGGTCAGGGATCAGGTCTGCCTACGAGCCTGACTCCTGATTCCCGACCCCTGACCCCTGACCAGTCCTCGGCCTTCAGTCTTCAATCCCTGGCGGGGCGGCTGTGGCACGCCCGCGGCTTCTTCGGCGGTCTGATCGCGATCGGGTTGGCCGCCGCGGGCCAGCAGACGCTCATCGACCGCCGAGACGGGCAGACCGCCAACGCCTATTACGTGGCGGCTATTGTCATCCTCATAGCGTCCCTGCTCCACCCTGCTCTGCGGAGGCTAGGCAGGCGCAAGCCTGCTTCTGCTTCGCAAGGGTCCAAGGTTTCAGTCTTTGGCCCTAAGCTGTCCCCGGCCGCCGCAGAACCTGGCGCTCAAAGTTTGGACCTGGGCGGAAGCTGGGCCGGGCCGAGCGTTGAGGCCGTGCAACCCTCCGGTCCAACCGAGGTAGTCCACTCCGCCGGTGTCGCGCAGCTACCCACCAGGCCCGCTGCCGCTCCTAAAGGGAGCACTGCCCTGAAGGGAACCCTTCCTTCGCGGAGTTCCAGGTTCTCAGTCCTAAATGCTAATGTAGCGCGGGGCCGGTCAGGACTTAGAACTCAGAGCGTGAGGCGTATTACGGTCTGGGGCGGGACGGCGCTGGCGGTGGCGCTCGCCGCCGGTAGCGCGTGGATACTCAGCAACGAGATAGACAACCCACTTGGGGGTTGGCTGTGGGCCGTCTCGCTGGTTGTGCTTCTGCTCACATTCGTGGGCGTGGAGGGTTGGCCGCGGGGCAACGGCCTGCTGCCAGGGCCGCGGAGCGACTTCTTCGGTAAGGGGGTGCCCAACATCAGCCCGCGCTGGGAGGCCCTGCTGATCGCCATCATCCTGCTCGTGGGGTTAGGCCTGCGGCTATGGAACCTCGAATACCACCCCGGCATATTCGGTGACGAGGGTGAGCGCGGTATGGACGCCCGCGGCATCAACGAGGGCAACCCCGCCAATATATTCGGCTACGGCTGGTGGGGTGTGCCCAACCTTTATTTCTATATAGTGGCGGCAATGCTGCGCATCTTCGGCGACAACATGACCGGCGACCGCATGCTCTCCGTCATCAGCGGAGTGGTCACCATCTGGTTCGTCTACCGCACCGCCCGTCTGCTGTGGGGCCCACGAGCAGGGCTCATAGCGGGGGCTATGCTGGCCATGTCGGCCCTGGCCATCCAGTTCAGCCGCATCGCGGGCGAGAGCACGCCCACGGGGGCCCTGTGGGCAGGCGGCTTCTACTATTTCTTCCTGGCCCTCCGCCACAGGCGGCCCCTGGACTGGGCTCTCGCCGGTACCTTCTGGGGCTTTAGCCTCTACTTCTATGCCGCCGGCAAGCTCATCATCCCTATCGCCGCCGCCGTCCTGCTCTACTGCCTGGTACGCTGGCACATCAACGCCGTCAAGCGCTACGCCCTCGGCATGGCCATCTTCTTGCTCGCCTTCGGCGTCACCTTCCTGCCCATCGGCATCCTCTCTGCAAAAGACAACTGGCAATCCTTCACGGGGCGCGCCCAGGAGACATCCATCTTCAGCCCCTCGAACCAGCAGACGATGTTCGAGCGCTACAGCATACCTTACGACCCCTCCTGGAAGAGCGAGCCTGTCACACAGGCCATCCTCTCCAATCCGGGCGCGTGGGCCCAACTCCTGTACCGGCAGATGCGCCAGACCGTCGAAGTCATCTACCAGAGCGGCGACCCCACCGCCTTCTACCAGATACACGAGCACAACGGCTCTATGCTCCCGCCACTGTGGGCCGCTCTCGCCCTCCTGGGCCTCGCCTACGGGGCCTGGAAGGTATTCGACGCACGTTTCGGCCTCGCTAACGTCTGGTTCTGGGGAGGCATGATGGCCGCCGCCCTCACCATCGACACCCCCAGCGTGCAGCGCCTCGTCGTGGCCTGGCCCGCCCTCAT
>JBJMMB010000362.1:0-10568 GCA_045805005.1 Chloroflexia bacterium | reverse complement strand
CACGTATTGGGGGTCGATGACTTTGTACGGCGGGAACACGCGGCCTATGACGTTGATGTCATGGCTGCCGAGGCGTCTGAGAGATTCGTCACCCATGTAATAGCCGTCCCAGGAGTACGTGACAAGCATTTTGTCGTATGGCACGCCCTGGCTCACGAGCCAGCGCCCCGCTTGCCAGTATGTGCCCACCGCATCGTAGTCATCAAGGTGGGAGGCTATGCCGTAGGCGGCGACGAGGGCGAAGAGGGCGAGGCCCGGCCACAGCCGGGCGATAGACGATGGACGATGGACGATGGGGGTTTGTGAACCGGTATCCTTACCCCCATCTTCCATCGTCCATCGTCTATCGTCCGCGAAGCCTGCTAGCCCGCCCATGATGAGGAAGGGGAGGATGGGCAACCAGTAACGGTCCAGGAAGCCGGCGCTGGGGAGGTATGTGCCGGCGAAGAGGAGGAGGGGGACTAGGTAGAGGAAATCGGCCGGTTGGGGCTGCCTGCGGCGGCGGAGCAGGGCGATCAGGCCGGGCCAGGCGCGCTCTATTATGCCGGCGAGGAGCCAGACGGTGAGGGCTGCCCCAAGGCAGTAGATCAGAGTGGGGTCAGGCAGGGCGGCTTGCAGCCAGGAGTATGAAAGCTCATTTACCGTGCTCTGGCCCTGCTCCACCAGGCCCGATTTTACCTGCCAGAGGGCGAACACGGCAATTGCGGCGGCCGCGGAGAGGGCGAGGGTCAGTTTCCAGTGGCGCACTCTGCCCAGCAGAGGCACGAGGAGACCGGGCCAGAAGGTTTCCAGGTATACGAAGTGGGCGGCGCGCTTGAGCCAGGAACTGGGGCTGCGCACCAGGTCAAGTAACTCTTCACGCCCGACGCTGCCACTGAAGGTGGGACCGTAGCCGCTGCTCCAGGCGTAGTATCCGATGAAGGCCAGGGCGGGAAGGAGGGCTACCGCGGCGAGCCTGCCCCATGTCAGCTTGCCCGAGAAAGCAAGCCAGAGGAGCGCAGCGAGGGGGAGGGCCAGGCCGAACTGGCGGGTGAGGAAGGTGAGCGCGGCGAAGACGCTGCCGGTCCAGAGCCAGCGCGCTCCACCTGGGCGGAGGCCCTCGTAGTAGCAGAGGCAGGTGAGGAGCAGCAGGGTGAGGAAAGTGACCTCGGTCATGAAAGTGTAGCTCAGGTAGAGGAAGTAGGGGTTGAGGGTGAGCAGGGCCACTCCGATGCCGCTTAGGCCGGGCGGGAAGCCCGCGCGGCGGAGCAGGACATAGAAAGTGAGGGCCGCGATGGCGCTCAGGGTCATAACGGCGGCGGTGAGCGAGGTGAAGCTCATGCCGAAGAGCCAGGCGAAGATGGCCCCCCAGTAAGCGTGGGTCATCAGGGTGGCCTGGGCGTGCTCCGAGGGCTGGAAGCCGTGGCCGGCGATGATGTTCTCCACGGGTCGTACGTAGGCCCAGTCATCGAGGATAGCGAAATCGTGGCGCATGGGCATGAGCAAGATCGCAACGACATATCCCAGGAGAACGAGGCCCATAACGTAGAGGTCACGCCTGCCCAGGCGATCAGGAGCGCCGGTTTGTACCTCCTGCTCCGGGGTAGTTTCTATTGTATTCGCCGGGTTGGCTGCCTGCATGAATAGGTCCCTTCACTGGCGGTTTAGGTGTGAGTGCCCAGCGACCCTATATCTGGTACGGACGAACCTCGTGTTCGCCCTCTCGCCTTCGTACTGCTCCATAGGGCGAACACAAGGTTCGCCCCTACACGGGATGCTCTATGGCGAATACAAGGTTCGCCCCTACTAGCGGCAGGTGGCGCACAAGCCGCATGGGGGGACTTCATACCTGGCGGCGTCCGTGACCTTTAGAACCTGCGAGGCCATGGGGCCCGGTTGCAGCGTGAAGTCCCTGGATATTATAGGGGGCACCGCCCCGGCGAACTTGCCGATGTACGCGGGAACGCCGCTCGCCAGGTCACAGTATATCCCTTTTGCCCAGTCGGCCGGATCGCCGGTGTGCAGGGTGATGTCCGGGCGCATACCGTAGACCATGCGATAAAAGCGTATCACCGACACATCTTCCCAGTCTAGGTAGATGCTGGCACCTTGCGGGGCGGCAGCGAGCAGGGCCAGGGCGGTGTCGCGCGTGTCGGTGCCTGCGCTCTGGTCGATACCTGGGTAGCGAGTGACGAGGGTGAATGCGGCCAGGGTCAGGATGCAAGCTGCGGCCAGGGCCTTCAAGAGGTTGGAAGCGAGTGTGTCTCTATTGGCCGCGAGGGCTGCCGCGCTTTGGCCCAGCCAGGCCAGGCCTACCGCTATCAGTATGCCGAATATGAGGTAGGTGGGTATGAAGTAGAGGTAGCCCACCAGGGCGTAGTTCATCGCGAAGAAGAAGTTGCCCGCCAGCATGAGGGTGAGGAGCAGGGCCTCGGGGCGGGTTGTCCTCCAGAGCACCACCAGGCCGAGGATGCCGAGGAGGATGCCGGGGATGGTGTACTGGGTTGCCAATTCGTTCAGCCCGAAGGCTATTCTTTCTAATTGCGCGCCCCAGCCGAAGCCCATCACCTGGTTGTGGAACGGCCCGCCGGTCAGGAGGTTGAAGAAGTCCTTCCAGGTGGCGGGGTTGCCCCAGTAGTAGGGAGAGCCGCCCAGGAAGCGATGGACCAGAAAGAGTATGGGGCTGAGGCCTGCGAGGAAGGCGAGGGCGCCGAGGGCGTATCTGATTTTGGTCACCCAGAGGGTACCCGGATTTTGGATTTTGGATTTATGATCAGGAGCCTGTGATGCGTGTCCCTCGGCCCTAAACTCATTTTTCCTTTGAATTTCGATGAGGAGCAAGTAGAGGGCATATGCGGGTAGGAGGAGGTAGGTGGTGCCGTGGTGGACGAGGCTGAGGCCGATGAGGGCGCAGGAGGAGTAGAACCAGCGCGGGCGGGCGGTGCTCCTCCATGAGATGAGCGAAAAGACCACGGCTGCTACGAGCAACGCGTTGAGAGCGTAGCTGCGGGCCACAAGGGCCATGGACCAGACGGTGGGGGAGATGGCGAAGAAGATGGCTCCCGCGAGGGCTGTCCAGCGGCCCGCCTGGGGCCAGAGGGGGGTAGCAAGGCGAGCCGCGCTGGCGTAGAGGAGTGCGGCAGCCCCGGCCATGTACATAGCGGAGGATAGGTTGACCCTGTAGGCTACATCGCCAACAGGGAGCAAGGTGAAGAGCTTGCCCAGCAGGATGTAGAGTGGATAGCCGGTGGGGTGGGGCACGCCGAGCACGGCCGCGCACATCTGGAACTCGGCGTAGTCGCCGGGTAGCACGGAGGGCGCGAGCGTGCGGGCATAGAGGGCCGCGGCTAGGGCGAATATGAGAGTGCCCAACGCGAAGGGCAAGTACTTCCCCAGGCCCCGCGCACCAGATCGTATGGGGTCCGTGATGCCAGGCGCATGGGGGCCTGCCTCGGTAGAGAGGTGAACGGGGGGCTCGGTATGGGTCTGCATAGAAATTTGAGTATATTATACCGCCTTTGACATGGCCCGTCCTTTGACTTACCATCCTCGGAGGAGGATGGCTATGCAGCCTGTCGCAGCAAACTCTGATTCCGCAGTGGCGCGAAGCGTTGAGGCCGGAGTTATGGTGAAGACGGGCGGCGAGGCTGCGTTGAGATCACCGGCGCCCGGCATCGTTTTCGAAGGAGTCGAGGGCCGCTACTACGCAGGTGCCCCGCGGTCATAGTCTGCCCACCAACCTGAAGGCGAAGCCCCGGCAACGTAAGACGTGGTATAGCATCCGAGCGTGGTCGGGATCGAGGGACATGAGAGTCTTAGACCGCAACAACGCGGAGACCCTGGAGCAGGCGGCACCTCGCCGGAACGAGCGCATAGTGGCAGTGGAAGCGACGGCGCTGGGGTTGGTCGTGCTGCTGGGGTTGGGGGTGCGGCTGCTTGGGCTCACGGCGTATGGCATATGGTTCGATGAGGGGTACCATGTCGCCCTGGTGCGGCTGCCCACGGTGGGCGCGATGCTGGAGGCGGTGCTGTCCAACCCTCCTTCGGACCCTCTGTACGTGCTGGTGTTGAGGGGGTGGGTGGGGCTGTTCGGGCACGGCGACACGGAGGTACGCCTGTTGTCGGTGCTGCTCAGCACGGCGACACTGCCGGCGGCGTATTGGTTGGGGCGCGTCATGGCGGGGGGTGCGGTGGGCCTGCTGGGGGCGCTGCTTTTCGCGGTGTCGCCCTATGCGGTGGAATTGGGGCAGGAGGCGGCACTGTATACACTGGCGGCTCTCGCTACGACCGCCGCGCTGGCGGCCGGCTGGCGGTGGCGCACGACAGGGCGGGGCGCGGGCCTGTATGTTTTGCTGGCCGTGGTAGCGATTTACAGCCACTACGTGGTGGCGGTGATCCTCGCGCTTTTCGCGCTACTCGCCCCGGTCCTTGCACCTCGGCACCCCGTAGAGAGTTCAATTTTCAAAACATCGCCTTCGAGGGAAGCGAATGGTAGATATTCAGAATCGCGCTGGGCGGCTGCGCATGCGCTGGTGTTCATCGCGTGGCTGCCCTGGCTGCTGGCGCTGGGGGCCCACCTGATGACGACCTCGTTGCCTCGGGTGGCGCTGGCACACCGGGCCACCTGGCTTGACGTGCAGGATGCCCTAATGCAGTACACGGCGGGCACAGCCGCCCGCCAGGCGCAGGAGTGGGCTGTGATATGGCCGGGCTTGGCGGCGAGCGGAGCGCTGTTGGCGTTAGGACTGGTGGCGCCGGGTAGGGGGCGGCGCGGCGCGTGGGTGATAGCCGCTATCGCAGCGGCGCTTCTGTTCCTGCCAGCGGTCGTGTCTCATTTCACGGGGCTGTGGTTGTTCGTACCTCATTTCCTGCTGTTCCTCTTGCCAGCGCTGATGGTTGTGCTTGCTTGCGGGGCGCTGTGGTTGTTGGGGCGCGGGTTCGCGGGCTGGGCGCTGTTCGGAGCATTGCTGGGGATCTGGTTGTGGGTGCAGGTTATAGGGTTGCAGTTTTACTATCGCAACCCGCCGCATGGCAACGACGGGTTGCGGACGTTGGCGGCGCGGTTGCATCAGGCCGGCCCCGACGACCTGGTGGTTGTGACGCCGCCTGCGCTGACGCCCACGTTAGCGCAATATTATGCGGGGCCGGTCCACGGGTTGCCTGCCGATTTCGACCTGAGGACGGTTTACCTGCCTTATGACCCGGCCGGGTGGACCGCGCAATCGCTCACTGTGCTCGATGCTCTGGTGCCGGGGCACGCGCGGTTGTGGTTGGTATACAGGCCGGAAAATGACGAGGGAGGGGCGCTCTTGCGGACTATGCAGAGGCGGTATCACCAGGACCTGGCTTTGCCTTACGAGTACGCTACACTGTACAGGTTTAGCGTACCTTAGCAGGAGCTTGACGCTTTCATGCAATTGAGGGAATCCGGCGTTAGCGTGGTCATCCCGACTTATGATCGGGCGGATATGTTGCGGGAGGCGGTGGAGAGCGTGCTGGGGCAGACGGTAGCGGCCTCTGACATCGTGGTGGTGGACGACGGGTCGGAGGACCACACGCCGAACGTGGTTGAAGAGTTGCGGGGGCAGGGAGCGCCGCTGGTCTACTTGCGGGGGCCGCACAGTAACGATAGGAGTGGGGCGCGGAACAGAGGGGTGGAGGCGGCCCGCTGCTCGCTGATCGCGTTTCTCGACTCGGACGACGTGTGGTTGCCAACGCGCCTTGAGCGGCAACTGGAGGCTATGGAGCGGGCTCCCGAGGCGGGGTTCGGGTTTTGCAACGTGCAGTACTTCTCGGATGTTGGCCTGGTGGGAGGACCTTGCCTGCCCCCACAGGCGGATTTCAATGGCGCTATCGTGGGAGAGATACTGGAGGAGCCGCGGGCGGTTTCGAGCACCCTGCTCGTGCGGCGTGAGGCGTTTGAGCAGGTGGGCGGGTTCGCCCAGGTGCCCATCAACGAGGACTACGAACTGAGCTTAAGGCTGGCCGTGCGCTACCGGGCGAGCTACGTGCCGGAGGTGCTTGTGATGATGCGGCAACACACCGGGCGCACCTCTGGCCGCCAGGAAGAGAAAGCGCTGGTTGAATACCTGCGGGTGGTGGAGGGCTTCATGGCGAGCAACATGCTCTCAGCGGAGGCGCGGGCAGGGGGCGAGCGGGGCCTGGCAAACGTGCATCTCAAGCTAGCTCGCCTGTACGTGGCTCGCGGCGAGGGGGCGGCTGCGCGAAGGCACATAGCTGCGATGGTGCGGTTGCGGCCGTGGGACCCGCGCTGGCCCGCGGTGTGGCTGCGCTCGCTGCGCCGGACGGCAGGGCCTTGACGTTTAAATTCTCAAAGCCGCTACCGGCGGCTTTGAGAATTTAGCGAATGAATCTACCCCTGTTCGCACGCGCTACTTGTGCGGATTCTGCGGCTTTCCTGCTTCCGGAGTGGCTCGCGGCGAGGAATTGCCATTGCCGTGGTTACCATTGCCATTACCCTGGTTGCCATTGCCGTTGCCCTGGTTGCCATTACCCTGGTTGCCATTACCCTGGCTACCATTACCCTGGCTACCATTACCCTGGCTACCATTACCCTGGCTACCACCATTGCCATTCCCCTGGTTGCCATGGTTACCATTGCCCTGGGGGCCGGGGCAGCCGCCTGGAGGCGCAGGGATTATGTCGCCGTGGGCCCTGTGAGCGGGAAGGGCGTGCTCATCGACAGTAATCTGCACATAGGGGTTGTTTTGTGAGCCCGTGGCATGGCAGATCGTGACCTTGCGGCTGGTGACAGTTTGGGTTGACTGCGGCGTGCCCGTCCTTGTGGCCTGGGCGGTGCCGGTTTGGGTGGCCATGAGGGTGGCGGTGCCGCTGGCCGTAACCTGCGGTGTGCCCGTGACGGTGCCCGTGCGGGTAGTAGTCGCGCTGCTCACCTGTGTACCCGTTTGCGTTGCCTGGGGCGTCCCGGTGCCCGTCGCCTCTGGGGTGCCGGTCGAGGTAGTTTCCACCGTGCCTGTCCGGGTGGCCGTACCTGTAACGGCTACGGTGCCCGTTCGAGTGGCGGTGCCCGTCACGGACGGAGTGCCTGTGCCCGTCTGCGCGGGGGTCAATGTGGTAGTGGTGGTAGTGGTTGAGGTGCCCGTGATTGTGGGGGTGGTGGTTACGGTGGTTGTGCCCGTACCCGTGATCGAGGGTGAGGCGGTAATGGTTGAGGTAGTGGTGCCAGTGACGGTCTCGGTGGTTGTGATGCTTTCTGTTGCGCCCACTCCGGGGGCGGCAGAGAAGCTGACCTGGCCGCTGGTGCAACTCACCAGCGCGGGAATGGCCGCCAAGCCAATCAGCATCAGCAGCACCCCCGGTAACCTGCCTTCGGGCTTGCGCTGTTCAACTTTGTTCATAACCTGTTCTCCTTACCTACCTAGTTTGACGCGAGATACCGCTCGGCGCGCCCAGCTTGCCGCGCGCGTCACGCTTGACGGCGCACGGCGCCTGCGGAATCTCGGGGGATTGCCCGTGTGAAATGTGCCGGGCTACACAACTTGAAAGTGAATGTACGTGTTAGGGTGCTAAGGGGAAGAATTCGGAAAATATTGTAGCAATTTCGGTGCCAGGTCGGGGGCGCGTTAAAGCGAACCGGCCGCTTCTACCAGGGGGCAGAAGCGGCCGGACTAGGCAGGTGCGACTTTTCTATCCCCTCTGCCCACCCGATGCCTCGGAGAGGGTGGGGGTTACATCCATGTGGATGCCAGGGCCCATCGTGCTGGTAAGGGTAATCGATTTGACATAGGTGCCCTTTGCCCCGGTGGGCTTGGCGCGGATCACGGCGTCGACCAGGGAGAGGAGGTTGTCCTTGATCTGGTCCTCTGTAAAGGAGACCTTGCCGATGCCCACGTGGAGCAGGCCGGTCTTGTCGTTGCGGAACTCGACCTTGCCGCCCTTAGCCTCGGTGATGACGCGGGGGAGGTCGTTGGGGTTTGCGACGATGGTGCCGCTCTTGGGGTTGGGCATGAGGCCCCGGCGGCCCAGGACCTTGCCGAGGCCGGCTTTACCGATCTTGCCCATTTGGTCGGCTACGGCGATGGCCACGTCGAACTCCACCCAGCCGTCGTTGATGCGCTTGATGAGTTCGTCGCTGCCTGCGTAGTCGGCGCCCGCGTCGGTGGCAATGCGCACGCCCTCGCCTTCCGCGAACACGAGCACGCGGATAGGCTTACCCGTGCCGTGGGGGAGGTTAGCCGTGGAGCGCACCTGCTGGTCGGCGTGACGGGGGTCGATGCCCAACTTCATGTGCACTTCGACGGTGGAGTCGAACTTCACAAACGAGGTCGTCTTCACAAGCCCAACCGCTTCGTCCGGCTCATATAGTTTGTCTTCTTCTACCTGTGCGCTGGCGGCCAGGTATTGCTTACCATGTTTTGGCATTTTATCCTCCTTACCTTACTTTACGTCAATCCCCATACTACGAGCGGTGCCTTTGATCATTTCTACCGCGGCATCTTCGTCGTAGGCGTTGAGGTCTTTCATCTTGGTCCTGGCGATCTCGCGGACCTGGTCGCCGGTGACTGTGCCGACCTTCACTTTGTTGGGCGTGCCCGAGCCGAGGTCGACCTTGGCCGCTTTGCGCAGCAGATCGGCTGCCGGTGGCGTCTTGGTGACGAAGGAGAAAGAGCGGTCCTCGTACACAGTTATCTCGGCGGGGATGATGAACCCCACCATGTCGGCTGTCCGCTCGTTGTACTCTTTTACGAACTGCATGATGTTGATGCCATGGCCGCCCAACGCCGGCCCGACCGGGGGCGCGGGGCTCGCCTTGCCCGCATTCACCTGCAGCTTAACTATCGCTCGAACTTTCTTAGCCAATGTGTGCCTCCTTGGAATATTGCGTAATGCGTAATGTCTGCGTCCTATGCTTGGGGAGTAGAACCCCTTGCCCTTCCTCCTTTACGCATTACGCAAAAAGGTTTGGGGACCACCCCAAACCCATGTTCGCCGCTTGTGCGGCTGTTTGAGGTGGTGGCGGGGGCGATTGCTCCCTTCCTCTTGCTCTTTGATTGTGTAGCTCCCAGCCCGTTGCGGGCAGTGTTCTTATGTCATCCCCTCGACTTGTGGCAAGTCTAGCTCGATTGGGGTCTCGCGGCCGAACATGGAGACGCGAACCCTGGCCTTGCCTTTCTCCTGATCGATGTCGTCGATTATGCCAAGGAAGTCAGCGAACGGTCCTTCAGTAATTCTCACCGCATCACCGGCCTGTAGAGGCCCATCGGGCTTATCAGCGGACGGCGGGGAATTGACTATACCAGCCTCTCCACCTGCAGGAAGTCTAGCTCGATTGGGGTCTCGCGGCCGAACATGGAGACGCGAACCCTGACCTTGCCTTTCTCCTGATTGATGTTGTCCACTATGCCCTCGAAGTCGGCGAAGGGCCCATCGGTGATCTTGACGGCCTGGCCGGGCTGCAAGGTGACCTTGAACTTGGTGGGCGCGGCGGTGGTCATTTGCTTGAGTATGGTCGAGGCCTCTTCCTCGGGTAGGGGAGTGGGTTTGTTGCCCATGCCCACGAAGCCCGTGACGCCGGGAGTGTTGCGGACCACGTACCACGACTCGTCGTCCATGACCATCTCAACGAGCACGTAGCCGGGGAAGATCTTGCGCTGCACGGGGTGGCGCTGGCCTGAGCGTATCTCGATCTCCTCAACGGTGGGCACCTCGACGCGGAAGATGCGCTCTCCCATGTCGAGAGTGACGATGCGGTGCTCGAGGTTCTTCTTGACCTTATTCTCGTAGCCCGAATAGGTGTGGATGACGTACCACAGGCGGCCATCGGGGAGGCCCACCTCGGATGAAGGGGTGGTTGGGACCTCTTGTGTGGCGACGCCCATGGCGGTCTCGGCGGTGTCAGCGCCTGGCAGGATGGTCTCGTCTTCGTTCGCGGGGGTTATGTTTGGGTCTTGAGGGTCCATAGAGTGATGCTTACCTAATCTTGAGCTACGCGCTTACCGGCCTGGCCTGGAGCGTCATGGGTTGAGCAGCCTGTAGACGTTAGAGAGGATCAGGTCTATACCACCGAGGAATAGACCCAGGCTTATTGAGATGCCAAGGACCACTATGGTGAGATTGCGGGTCTCTTCCCGTGTGGGCCAGGTGACCTTTCTCAGTTCAGCTAAAATGTTGTCAACGCTGGTTTGCAGCCTTCCAACCGGGTTCCGGGAGGGGCCGGTGTCAACCGCGGACACGGTACGGGTCCGCGGCTGCTCTCGCGCCGCCGGGGGTGAACTCGCTGGTTCTTTACGGCCAATCGAAGCCATTTGAAACGGTGCTCCTACGAAAAAGCTACGATAACTGTGATAACGCTACTAAAGGCGCCTTTATGACGATACGGCGCGTGTTCCGGATTGCTATGAACACTGGCACGTGCGGAGTGACTCGAACACTCAACCTGCGGTTTTGGAGACCGCTGCTCTGCCAATTGAGCTACGCACGTACGTAAACTGTCTATCTTCCGCTGGGTTACTGCACTGACTCTGCTTGACGCTCCTTCCAATGCAATTTGCGGTGGCAATTAGCGCACAGGATGTCACATTTCGCAATTTCAGCCTCTATTCGCTCCT
>JBJMMB010000361.1:0-13601 GCA_045805005.1 Chloroflexia bacterium | reverse complement strand
GTCGAGGGCCTCGTCCCAGGTGGCGGGCACCAACCGGCCGTCGCGGCGCACCAGCGGTTTGCTCAGGCGGTTGTTGGAGTTTACAAAGTCCATCGCGAAGCGCCCTTTGACGCAGGTCACCCCATCGTTGAGGCCCAACTGGTCGTCGCTGCGCACTTCGTACACCTGGTTGCGGTAGGAGCCGAGCTTGATTGTGCAGCCCACGGAGCAGTAGTTGCAGGTGGTCTCGGTCTTGCGCTGCCACCAGTGGTGCTCCATCTTGAGGTTGATACGGCTGGAGAGGGCCCCCACCGGGCAAAGCTCTATGCACATGCCGCATGAGGTGCAGGGGGTTTCAAGGAGAGACTTGCCGAACGGGGCGTCGATGAGGCTCTCCACGCCACGCTCCACGAAGGCGAGGGCCAGGGCCCCCACCACCTCGTCGCACTCGCGCACGCAGCGCCCGCAAACCACGCAGCGGTCGCGGTCGAGGTCGACGGCCGGGGAGAGCCGCTCGGCGGGGCGCACGATCTTGGGCCGACGGTTGTCGGTGCCCACCACGCCGTACTCGTAGCCGTAGTCTTGCAGCCGGCAGTCGCCATTGGCTTCGCAGATGGGGCAGTCGACCGGGTGGTCGGTGTCCAGGGCCTCCATGACCATGTTGCGCTGCTGCCAGATGCGGTCATTGACGGTGCGCACTTCCATCCCATCGGTGGCAGGGGTGGAGCAAGAGGTGACGAGCTCAAAGCCTCTGCGCCCCGATACCTCCACCACGCACATGCGGCAAGCCCCGAAGGCCCGGAGCCCCGGAATGTAGCAGAAGTTGGGGATTTCGAGCCCAATCTTGCGGCAGGCGTCCCACACATACGTGCCATCGGGCACCTGCACCTTGATCCCATCAATTATGACCGTTATGTCCTTGGCTGCTGCCATTGACTACTCCTCTAGTTGAGCCAGTTTTCTATTTGCAGGTTGTGGTACTTACCGTTTTCGGCCATCCCGTTCGCCAAAGAAGTTACTGCGGTCGAGCGCGATCTTCTCGAACTCGTCTATTTCCTCGTCGGAAAGCCCGTCGTAGATGTGCGTCACCTCGTTGAGCGTATCCAAAGCGGCGTTGCTGTCGGCCTCCGGCACCAATACAAGGCGGACGTGCTCTCCTTCCCTCAATTCCTCTTTCAAAGGCTCTAACGGTCTGAATACACCGTTCTCATAAACTACGTCCAGAAATTGCTTTGTCATCTTTTCCACCTCCAAGCGGGCGGGTGATACTCAATGAGCCTTTCGCGCTGCCTTTGCGCCGTCTTCGCCCTGGCAAATTGCATCGAGTCTCTGCCTCACCCTGTGCCTCCGCGGGGTTCTACCAGTTTGCCAACAAAGTGACATTCCCAAATGCTGTACCAAGGGCATTGACTAGCTTTTCGTCAGCCGTAACGAATGGGCATTGTTCTTGCTGCCATTCTTGAAGCAAGTGCTCCACGCTGCCGAGCCCATGCTCCTTAGCCGATTCTTCAAGTTCCGTAAATAGCTCGTCGGAGATTTTCAAGGTTTTGCTCATGACACCGTTCCTCTTATTTCACTCGTGCCATTGATTTTCCTATGCTTACCTCTGCACCGTCTTCCCCTGCGTCCCGGCCGCGGTCCCTGCGCCCCGTCCGTTGCCCGCGCCCCCATTCTGGTTGTAAGCCCCCAGCATCTGGCGGTAGCGGTCGCCTATGCGGGCGGGGAGGAAGCGCTCCTCGAAGTAGGCGGGCTCACCCTGGGCTTTCAGCCGCTTCTCTCGGGCCACCAGGGCCTCGCAGACGCCGCACGGGCAATGCTTGTTGATGATATGCTCGTTGAACTCGTCGGCGAAGTAGTGCATGCCCCACTTGAGGGGGAGGGGCGCGGTCTGGCCCAGGCCGCAGAGGGACATCTCTATGACGTGCTCGTTCCACTTCTCCATGACCGGGATGTCCTCCGGCCTGCCGCCGCCCAGGGCGATGCGGTCCACCATGTGGAGCAGGTTCTTGGTGCCCACGCGGCACGGCACGCACTTGCCGCACGACTGGTAGCGGTTGAACCGGCCGAAGTAGCGGCTCATGTCCACGATGCAGGTCCTATCGTCGTAGACCACATAACCGCCGGAGCCCATGGTGCCGCCGTACTTATCGAGGGAGTCGAAGTCCATCTCCACATCGAGGGTGTTCTCGGGTAAGCAGCCGCCCGAGGGGCCTCCGGTTTGTATCGCCTTGAAGGGCCGGCCGTCCAGGCAGCCTCCACCGCAGACCTCCACCAGCTCGCGCATGGTGCGGCCCAGCGGCAGCTCGTAAATGCCCACCTGGTTGACCGAGCCCATGAGGGTGAACATCTTGGTGCCTTTGCTCTTCTCGGTGCCTATCGAGGAGAACCACTCGGCCCCGTTCATGATGATGGAGGGCACGCACGACATGGTCTCGGTGTTGTTCACTACTGTGGGCAGGTTGAATAGGCCCGCCTCCACCGAGCGCGGAGGTTTGGTGCGCGGCATGGCGCGCTTCCCCTCGATGCCGAACATGAGGGCCGATGCCTCGCCCGAGATGTAGGCCCCGCCTCCCATCTGCACGTCGACGTGGCAGGTGAAGCCCGAGCCCATGATGTTGTCGCCCAGGATGCCTGCGGCGTAGGCTTGCTGGACGGCTATCTTGGTGCGGTGGATGGCCAGTGGGTATTCGTCGCCCACGTAGAAGTAGGCCCAGGGAGTGCCGACCGCGAAACACTGGATGATCATGCCTTCGAGGATCAGGTGCGGATTGCCCTCGTGGATGGCGCGGTCTTTGAAAACGTTGGGCTCGCCTTCGTGGGAGTTGCAGATGACGTACTTGGGCGTCTTGCGGGCCTTGCGGCCGCCCGACCACTTGGTGCCGGTGGGGAAGCCCGCGCCTCCGCGCCCCCGCAGGCCGGCGTCGCTCACCGTCTGGATGACCTCGTCGGGGTTCATTTGGAAGAGCACCCGCTTCAGCGCGTCGTAGCCGCCCCTGGCAAGGTAGTCATCGATCGACTCGGGGTCGATGTAGCCCAGGTCGCGCATGACCACTCGCTGTTGCAGCTTCCAGAAGTCGAGCTGGCGGGCGGGAGGGATGCCCTTGATGCCTATCTCTGCCCCGTCCCACTCCTCGGTGCCGTAGATGCATACCGCAAGCTCGTGGCTCAACTCGCCGCCCCTCACCACGCTCTCAAGCAACTGCGGCACCCTGTCCGCGGTGACGTGGCCGTACGAAACGCGGGGGTTGCCGGGCAGGATGATGTCTACCTGGGGCTCGAGGAAATGCGTACCCATCGGTCCGGCGCGGCGCACGATGGCCTTGATGTTGGTGGCCCTGACCCACTGTCGTATGGCTTCGAATGTGCTTGCGGAGCCGTGGGCCACCGACGATGAGCCCCAGGGCACTATTATCACCGGCACGTCCGCGTGGGTCATGGTGGCCTGCCACCGTTTGCGGGCCGCCTGCTGTCGCGCCTCGAACTGCTCGCGCGTAATCTGCGTCCGCCGCGTCACGTCCATCGGATAATAGTGTGCTACTTCGCTCATCTCGTTCCTCTTCCCAGTGCCCTAATGCGTAATGCCTACTGCGTAATTCACGTTTCACGTTTCACGCGCTCAACTCTGACTCTCGGACCCTGAAGCCCCGCCCGGCCTGGGGGTTGGCGGGCTGCTTCTTGTTTGGGGCTCAGCCGGGGTTGGAGCCGTGGCTACGGCAGCTTGGCCCTGGCCCTGAGACATGAAGCGCTCGACCTCGTAGCCCGCGTATAGCTCGTCAGCCCTGGGGCCGAAGCCGTAGTTTTCCTCGTAGTGCGGCGTGTGGCCTCCGGTCAGGTTGTCGCCGGGAGGCGTTTCATCGCCTGCTTCCGACCACTGGGCCAGTATTGCCTCCATCTTTTCGGGAGTGACATGCTCGTAATAGGTGCCCTCGATCTCCACAAGGGGGCCGAGGTCGCACGCTCCCAGGCAGATGGACTGGGGCTCGAAGGTGAACTTGCCGTCCGCACTCGTCTGGCCGGGGCCGACGTTCAGGCGGTTCTCTATCGCCCCGCGCACGGCGGCTGCCCCCCGCACGTAGCAGCCCGTGCCCTCGCACGACATGATAACGTGCCCGGCGCGGGGCGAGAACCGGAAGAAGGAGTAGAAGGTTATAACCCCGTACACTTCGGTGTTGGAAATGCCCAACTCGGCGGCCATCTGCTCGGCTGCTGCCTGGGTGATGTAGCCGAACTTGACCTGCATCTCCTGCAGCACCGGGATCATCGCCTCGATGGGATCGACGTGGCTGTAGCGCTTGATGATAGCGGTGACTTCCTCGGGCGGGATGGCCCGGCCGGGGCTGATCGCCGTGCTATCGACCATAGGAACCACCGGGGGCCGCTCCTCGTAAGGCGCAAGGTCCCCGCTGCGCACCCGGCTCAGGTCCGCGCCTATAGTCTCGTCCATTGGAGGCCGGTTGTCCTCCTCCGGCTGTGCGCTTTCTGCCCCACGATCCCGGTTGTCGTCCATGCGCTACTCCAGGTTGTAATGCGTAATGCGTAATGGTTGCGTCCTGCGCTTGGGTGGTAGAGCCCTCTATCCTTCCTCCCTTACGCATCACGCATCACGCGTCACCGATCCACCTCACCTACCACGATATCTATCGAGCCGATGTTGGCTACCACGTCGGCCACCATGCCTCCCTCGGACATGAGGGCCAGCGATTGGAGGTTGACGAAGGAGGGGGCGCGGTTGCGGGCCCGGTAGGGGTGGTTCTCGCCGTTGGATACTATGTACCAGCCAAGCTCACCCTTGGGCGACTCGATGGCCGAGTAGTACTCGCCCACCGGGGCCTTGAAGCCGTGCACCACCAGGATGAAGTGGCGCTGCATGGCCTCGATGCTGGTCATCGTCTCTTCCTTGGAGGGGAGGGCGACCCGTAGGTCCCCGGTCATCACGGGGCCACCGGGGAGTTGGTCCATACCCTGGCGGATCAGCTTGACGCTCTGCCGGATCTCCTCCATACGCACGAGGAAGCGGTCGTAGACGTCGCCGTGGGTGCCCACCGGCACCTCGAAGTCCAGGCGGTCGTACACAGCGTATGGCATGGCCTTGCGAACGTCGTAGGCCACACCCGAACCGCGGAGCGATGGGCCAGTGAGCCCCAGCTGTATGGCGTCCTCCGCCGATATGACGCCTACTCCCTTCACGCGGCGCAAGAAGATCGGGTTCTCGGCAAGGAGCGCGTCGTACTCCTTGAGCCGCCTGGGCATGAGTTCCACGAAGGCTTCGAGCTTTTCGAGGAAGCCGGGGGGGAGGTCCTTGGGGAAGCCCCCCACTCGCTGGGCGTTGAGCGTGAGCCGCGCCCCGGTCTGCATCTCCAGCAGGTCGAGGATCAGTTCCCGCTCCCTCATCGAGTAGAGGAACACGGTGATAGCCCCCAGGTCCATGACGTGGGTGCCGAGCCACAGCAGGTGAGAGGCGATGCGCTGCAACTCGGAGAAGATTACGCGCAGATACTGCGCCCGCTCGGGCACCTCGATGTCCATCAGGTCCTCGACGGCCTTGACGAGCGCGTAATTACCCGTGAAGGCCGCCACGTAGTCGGTGCGGTCGGTCCAGGGCACGAACTGGTTGTACTGGCGGTACTCGCCTATCTTCTCGACCCCCCTGTGGAGGTAGCCGAGGTCGGGCACGCACTTGACGACCACCTCGCCATCGAGCTCGAGGAGCACGCGCAGCACACCGTGAGTGGAGGGGTGCTGCGGCCCCAGGTTGAGGCTCATGCGGTCGGAGCCCGGTATCACGCCTCGCGTATCGGCGGGGCCGATGCCGGTCTGCACCACGGCCCGCCCGGGGCCCTGCTCTACAACTTCGGTGCGCTTTTCCGCGGCAGCCGGGTCGAGGTCTGTTTCTTCGATAACCATAGCTTTTCTCCAGGATAGGCGGGGCAGAGCCGCCCGATGCCTACAATAACTTTACGAAGTGTAAGTGCCGTATCCGGCGAGCGGATAGTCCTTACGGAGGGGGAAGCCCTCCCAGTCTTCGGGCAGCAGAATGCGGCGCAGGTCGGGGTGGCCGGTGAAGACTATCCCGAACATATCGTAGCACTCCCGCTCCTCCCAGTTGGCCACCTCCCACACCGGCACCACCGTGTCGATGGGCTCGTCTTCAGCCACCGCGGCCTTGAGGCGCAGGCGGTGGTTCTGGGTCATGCTGTAGAGGTGGTACACCACATCGAACCTGCGGGGCCGAGCCGGGTAGTCCAGGGCGGTCAGGTCGGTCAGGAAGTCAAACTCCAGGTCGGGCGTGTCGCGCAAGAAGACGCAAACCTCCCGAATGCGGTCCTTGAAGACCCTTACCGTCACCTGATCGCGGAACGAACTCACATCCTCGATGGCCTCGGGCATAGCCGCGCGCAGCTTCTGCACCGCCACGTTCTGCTCAGGGTCCACGCCCTCCGGCGGCGCTACATATTTGCCTCGAAATGGTACGTAACCTGCCATGGAACCTCCGTTCGTAATGCGTAATGCCTACGTCCTGCGCTTGGGGAGTAGAACCTCTATCCTACCAACCTTACGCATTACGCATCTCGTCCCTACGCCTCCTTCTGCTTCTTGGCGGGAGCGGGACCGGTGCGGGCTATGGTTTGCTGCTGTACTTTCTCCTGGAGCTTGAGGATGCCGTAGAAGATGGCTTCAGGGTTGGGAGGGCAGCCGGGGATATAGATGTCGACGGGCACTACTTCATCTATGCCCTGCACGACGGCGTAGGTGGGGAAGGGGCCGCCCGCGGAGGCGCAGTTGCCCACCGCGATACACCACTTGGGCTCGGCCATCTGGTCCCAGATGGTGCGCATGACCGGGGCAAACTTCTTGGTGACCGTGCCGCACACCAGCATCACGTCACTCTGGCGCGGGGAGAAGCGGTAGAGCATGCCGAAGCGTTCCAGCATATCGAAGCGCGAAATACCCACGGCCATCATCTCGATGGCGCAGCAGGCCGTGCCCAGGATCAGGGGCCACATCGAGTAGCGATGCGCCCAGTTGAAGAGGAAATCAGCGGTCGTCGTAACGACACTGGGGCGAAATCTGTTGACTAGGAGACCCAATCCAGTGCTCCTTTTCTCCAGGCGTACACGTACGCCACGAATAGTAATACGATGAACAACACCATCTCAACCAAGCCGTACCAGCCAAGGGCGTTGAACGCTACAGCCCAGGGATAGAAGAACACAGCCTCTATGTCGAACACCACGAAGAGCATGGCGATGACGTAGTATCTGATGGTATACCGCTGCTGGGCATCGCCAATGGGCGGCATGCCCGACTCGTATGCCATCAACTTCACGGGGTTGGGGTTCTTCGGGCTGAGGAGCAGGGGGACCAGGCTCATGATCACGCCAACGCTCAGGACCATGCCGAAGAAGAGCGCGATCACAATCCAGTTGGACTGGGCCTGGATCACGGCGGCATCCGGCGCGGGCGTTGGAGTTGCCTGAGCGATTGCGGCGGAGAGAGCCATACTTTCCTCCTGAACTGTTCGGGTCCACCCGACTGAGTTTGTACGACCTTGTACATTATATCACAAAGTTAAATGCCCAACAATGTCAAGGTCACGGACGCGACGGGACAGTGTGTAAAAGACGCAGGTGAAAACGCGCAAATTCCCCCTCTGGCCCTCCATCCAGCAAGGTTCGCGCCACAGCATAACATATCGTGCGTGAAACGCAAAACATAAAGGGGCGTGCCCCCAAACGCCGGGGCTCGGGGATGACGGGAGAGAGTTGGGGACACCCCCAAACCCCCGGCAGGGAGACCCCTGCACCCCCTTACATTTTACGAAACGGTCGCGTGCTCTTCACCGGCGCTGACGGGGGCCGGGGCGGGGGCTTCTTCGGCTCGGCCGTTGCGGTGCGGGGAGGTGTCGGCGGTGAGATCGGCGGGGATTTGGGTGTCAATGAGCGGGCCGCTGTCGAGGCGCTCGACCAGAGCCGCGCCGTGCTCGCGCACGTCGGATAGCTCAAGCTCCATGCGTTTCACCCTGTAGAGGGTCTCTTCTGTGAGGCGGCGGCTGGCGGCGATGAGGTCGGCCAGCAGGCCGATGAGCCATATCTGGAAGCCGATAACGAGCGCGAGCACGGCGAAAATCACCGAGGGCAGGTGGCCAGAGAAGGTGGCCCTGAAGTTGTAGTGCTCCTGGAATCCCCAGTAGAACATGATACGCACCCAGCCCGCCACCCCCAGCAGAAGCAGCAGCCCTCCTATGTAGAAGAACACCTTGAGCGGCTCGTACAGGGCGTAGATGCGCACGATGGTGGCCGTGGACTTCTTGATGTAGTCGAATATCCCCCGGACCAGGCGCGAGGGGCGGGTGACCTTGTTCGTGGTCACCGGTATGCTGGCTACCTTGATATTCTTCTTGCCCGCCTGAACTATCGTTTCCAGGGTGTACGTATACTTTGTGATGACGTTTAACCGCAGCGCGGCATCCCGCGACATGGCTCGGAAGCCGCTGGGGGCATCGGGCACGGGCGTGCCGGACGCCTGGCGCACCACCCAGCTACCCAGCACTTGCAGCACCTTCTTGACCGGCGAGAAGTGCTCGATCTGCGTGACCTGGCGGTCGCCGACCACCATATCGGCCTCGCCCCGCAGAATCGGCGCGATCAGCTCGGGTATCTTCTGCTGCGGGTACTGGTTGTCGCCGTCGGTGTTCACGATGATGTCGGCGCCCAGCCGCAGGCAGGCGTCGAGCCCCGTCTGGAAGGTGGCGGCTAGCCCCTTGTTACCGTTATGACGTACTATATGATTGACGCCAAGTTTGCGGGCCACCTCGACCGTGCGGTCCGTGGAGCCATCGTCTATGACAAGCGTTTCGAGGACGTCGACGCCCGGTATGGAGCGCGGCATGTCGCGGAAAACAAGAGGCAGCGTGCCTTCTTCGTTGTAGCAGGGTATTTGCACAATCACTTTCATGGACTTACACCTCTCCCCTGGTTCGCATTGTACTCCGTGCCCGTACCCCGGTCAAGGAAGCTAATCTATTGCGTATTGCGTCTTACGTAGACGATGAAGGGTAGCGATTCCACCACCCAAGCTACGTTGGCACGCAATACGCAATACGCAATACACAATGGTCCTCCTATCTACAACGAAGGAAAGCGCAATCAGGAGCACCCGAACATGAAGGTTCGTCTTTTCCCTGCAATCATGCTACTGGCCGTAGCGGCCCTGGCCGCCTGCGGTCCTTCGACGTCAGAGCCCACTCCCACCTCTACGGTCGAGCAGGCGGCCCCAACCGCCACCACCCAGGCTGTCCCAGCAACCCCGCCCGATGGCGCATCCGGCGCGCCCACTGCCACTCCACAGGCCACAGCGCCTGAGCAACCCGCCGCCAACCCCACGGCAACGCAGCCGGCCCAGGCAGAGCGCCCGGCGCTCACCTTGCAGCCCGTCACCGTGGAAACTACAGACGCCACCCGCAAAGGGGTCTTCGCCGACGAGAGGGCCATCAACCTGCCGCCCGGCTTCCACGTAAAGGTGTATGCCATAGTTCCGGGGGCCCGCTGGCTGGGCCTCTCGCCCCAGGGCACCATCTACGCCACCAGCCCCGGGGCGGGAAGGGTGTACACACTCCCCGGCGACGGCACGGCCAGGACCTTCGCGGATGGGCTGGATGGCGTGCATGGCATCGCCTTTAAGGACAACGCGGTGTACGTGGCGACGCAGGGGCAGATTATCCGGCTGGAAGACACCAACAAGGACGGCGTGGCAGACAAGCGCGACGTGCTGGCCCGCGACCTGCCCACGGGCGGGGGCCACTCCACCCGCACGATAGCCTTCGGCCCCGACGGCAAGCTCTACGTTTCGGCGGGCTCGTCGTGCAACGTGTGCAACGAGACCGACCCTAAGCGCGCCGCCATATCGCGCTATTCTGCCGATGGCAAGTTCGAGAAGGTGTACGCCAGGGGGCTGCGCAACGCCGTGGGCATCCTCTTCCACCCTATCACGGGCGATCTCTGGGCTACTGTGAACGGCCGTGATGGCCTGGGCGACGACGTGCCGCCTGAGACTATCTACAACATAAAGGAAGACACCGACTACGGATGGCCCTTCTGCTACGGCGACCGCGTACCCGACCCCACGATGGAAGTGCCGGAGGGTTACTGCGAGAAGACCGGGACGCCTGCGGTGAAGATGCAGGCCCACTCCGCGCCCCTGGGCCTTGCCTTCTACACCGGCGATAAGTTCCCCGCTGAGTTCAGGGGCGACATGTTCGTGGCCTTCCACGGCAGTTGGAACCGCTCAGTGCCCACCGGCTACAAGCTGGTGCGCATCCGCTTCAAGGACAACCAGCCCGATCCCTCTGCCGGCAAGTTCCTCGTCGAGGACTTCGCCACCGGCTGGTCCACCAACGGTGACGTCTGGGGCCGCCCCGTAGACCCCATGGTCGCCCCCGACGGCTCGCTCCTCCTCACCGATGACAAAGCGGGGGTAGTTTACTCAATCTACTACCAGGAGAACGCGGGGCCATAGTAAGTGCCTTGTAAGTGCCCACCCCCGTGGCTGCCCCGGGTTCCGGGCTATGATCTATACCCCTCCAGGCACGGAATCAGACACAAAACTAGTACTAATGTACTAATTTACATCCTCCCCATCCTGGTGTATGATACGGATACAAGAGCACGCAACCCTACAGTTGTCTTACCCTCGGGGCAAATCCATTCCAACCCAGGCAGGCATAACCGGACAAAAACGGACAGTTTTCCGCAAAACCACTAACTAGACATAATGTATCTATTCTCAACATTGGGCACTCGGTACTCGACATCCAGCACCCAGCCCCCGGCACCAACTACGGCATCACCACGGGATACGCCTTGGGGTCCTTGGCGTTCTCCTGCTTCCAGGTGTTCCAGCCGCCGAGGAGCACTTTCAGGTTGTCGTAGCTAAAGCCATACTGGGAGTGGAGCTTCTGCGCCACACGGGCGCTTTCATTCTCGGCTGGTCATTGGCAGTACGCTACTACCAGCTTGTCCTTGGGTAGCTCTCCTATCCTGGTGTCTACGTCAGATTCGGGGAACGATATGGCCCCCTCTATGTGCCCGGCATCATAAGCCTCTTTGGCCCTCACGTCGATGATGAGGGGACGCTTGGCCGGGTCGTCGTACAGCTTCTTGAAGTCGTCCAGCGGCATCCGGGGCGCCGATTCTATGGGCTCAGGCGTTGCGGGTATCAGGGTGCCGCTTACGCTCGTCACCGGTGAGGTCTGAGGCCTGGTGACGGTCTGAACAGGTGCGGGCGGCACTTCCCCTTCCGGTACCACCTCAGCTGTGGGTGCCATACCCGAAACGTTACTTGCTACCGTTCCCACGGCAACGGGTGCGGGCGCTTGTGCGATGGCCTTTTGCAATCCGCTCTCCAGCGTGGCGGCGTCCGCCCCGCCGACATGGAGCGACCTTATCACGCCGTCTTTGTCTATGAAGAAGGTGCTGGGTACACCAACGATCTGATAGTTGGTAGCCGCGGCGTAATCGCTATCATGGAGGAAAGTCCAGCCGTAGTTGCTCTGCTTGACGAACTGCTTGACGCCCTCAGGCGCATCGCGCGGCCCCATCGATACACCCACGAAGTAGGCTTCACCTTTCATCCTGTCGTACAGTTTCTGTATCTCAGGCATCTCGGCCCGGCAAGGTGGGCACCAGGTGCCCCAGAAGTTGAGCAAGACCGGTTTCCCGCGCAATGACGACAGTTTGACTACCTGGTTGGTCTGCACATCGGTCAACTGAAAGTCGGGGGCGATATTTCCTACGCTCGGACCCAACGTGCGGTTCGCGTTGTCGTCGCCTGACGTCACTGTATCCGCTGCCGGGGTTCCCGCCACCGCGACCGCGGCGCTGGAACCGGACGTAGAATTGCGTCCCAGGAAGACGGACAGCCCGAACACGGCGAGCACCGCGAGGCTGACCGCCAGGCCGCTCATGGCGAACTGCACCCTGCGCTGCCCAAAGAAGCCGGTGGGCTCGGCAGCAGGTCGGTGGTCGGGCCGTGGTTGGAGGCGGTGCCGCGGCCGGAGGTAGAGCCGCTGCTGGGGTTGGGAGGCTCTCACCAGGCGGGCCTCGAGGTGTACGGCAAAGTCGGGGTCGGGGGCGATTTGCGCTGCGGCAGCCCGTAGAGCCTGCCCCGCGGGGCCGCTCTCGGTGGCGGACAGGGCGAGGTCGGGGGGCTCGCTGGGATCCAATTCTTCTCTATCGCGGGACACTCTCGTACCTCCGTCGTATCTCTTCCAGGGCGCGATAGGCAATCATCTTGACCGCGGCCTCGCGCTTGCCCGTAACCCGTGCGATCTCTCCATAACGCAGTTCGCCCATGAAGCGCAGCGCAATAACCTCTTGCTGCTCGCGGCTCAGGCCCGCGATGATCTCGAGCACCTGCCGCAATTGCTCAGACTCCAGGGCCATCTCCTCCGGCCCCGCAGCCGGGTCGACCAGCGTTTCGGCAAGGTCCTCCACCCGTGTCTCCGGCGGTTTGCGCTGCCGGTAGTGGTCGGATAGGCGGCGCTGGGCGATGGTGAAGAGCCACGCCCTGAATGAGCCCTCCGGCCTGTAGATCTTCAGGCCGGTCCACGCTCTCTCGAAGACGAGCGTGGTCACGTCCTCGGCCTCCTGCCTGTTGCCGAGCCTGGCGTAGAGGTAGGCGTAAACAGATCCCAGGTGCCTGCGGTAGAGCAGCACAAAGCTGTCGACGTCGCCCCTGGCGGCCAGCGCCTCGTCGCTGTCGATGCCGAGCCTGTCCAACTCTGCGTGAGCTACGACCCCGTTTCGCGTTTGCTCGCGCAATACCAGCCCTCCCCGTTTAGTGACTTGTGTCCAGTCTATGCTAATCAGGGCTTGGGCGCAACAGTGTTGGCCGGGGCGGGTTGCAGTTGTACGGTGGCGGTTATCACCTGGCCTCCGCCCGGGTTTGCGCCGGGCGTTACTCCTGCCGCCGCCTCTATGGGATAGGCCTTGGGGTCCTTGGCGCTCTCCTGGTTCCAGGTGTTCCAGCCGCCGAGAAGGACCTTCAGGTTATCGTAGCTATAGTTGTAGGTGTCGTGAAGCTTTTGCGCCACACGGGCGCTTTCATTCTCGGCCGGTCATTGGCAGTACGCTACTACCAGCTTGTCCTTCGGTAGCTCGCCCACGCGGGTATCCACGTCGGACTCGGGGAAGGAGATAGACCCCTTTATGTGCCCGGCGTCAAATGCCTCTTTGGCCCTCACGTCGATGATAAGGGGGCGCTTGGCAGGGTCGTCGTAGAGCGCCTTGAAGTCGGCCAAAGTCATGCGCGGTGGGGTTGGGCCGGCGGTGACGTCTGAGGCCACGGTCGGGTTCTCACCGCCGGGGACAGCGGTATTTGCGGCGACGGCTGTTGGCTGCGCAACACCGGCGGTGTTGCCGTTGTTATTGGAAGCGAACAGGTACACCGCTACGAGTAGACCCATCACCAGGGCGCCGATCACAGCGCCCAGCACGATAGGAAAGGGGTCCGTTCTGCGCGGGGCGTTGTAGTTTCGCGAGGACCTGCTGGTCTGTGATCCGGAGCGCTGTGGCTGTCCGCTCGACACTCTCCGGGGTGGGGCTGTGTTGGCCGGGCTCTTATTG
>JBJMMB010000360.1:0-17717 GCA_045805005.1 Chloroflexia bacterium | reverse complement strand
TTCAGGTTTGAGTTGGAGCCAGTGTTACGCTCAGACGATACGAAGGGAGTGAAAGGGTGGGTAGTGTTGCCAAGACGATGGGTAATAGAGAGGACATTCTCATGGTTGAGTTACTCAAGAAGACTTGCCCGCGACTACGAAGTACTACCAAAGAGCATCGAGGCTTTCATCTACATCGCCATGACCCGTCTCATGCTTCGTCGTCTTGCTCGCTGACCTTTTCAGACAGTTTCTAAGACGTAAAACGTAACGAGTTAGAGCGTACCTGGTTCTAGGGCCCCAGATCCAGGTACGCCCACCACCATTACGCTTTTCGTTTTACGTTTTGCGAGTCCCTTTTCGCATTTACTACGGAGGAACACGTTTGAAGGTGTTAATGCTGTCGTGGGAGTTTCCGCCACATGTTGTAGGGGGGTTGGGCAAGCACGTGACGGAGTTGGTGCCTGCGCTGATCGCGGACGGGGTGGAGGTGCATCTGGTGACGCCCCGGTTGGCGGGCGGGGTGTCCCAGGAGCCGTTGTGGCTGCCGGACGGGTCGCGGGCTGGCAACGGCAGCCAGGTGTACCGGGTGGACGCGGGGCACGATATCGGTACCTTCTTCACAAATACTTGGCACGACAACATTGAGATCGAGGGGTTTTGCTCGAAGCTCATCAGGCACGAGGCGGGCTTCGACCTAATGCACGTGCACGACTGGCTGCCGGGCTTTGCGGGGGTGGCCCTGAAGCACGATTTCAACCTGCCGCTGCTGTCGACCATACACGCCACGGAGATGGGGCGCAATGGGGGGGACCTGCACGGGGATATACAGCGCTCGATACACGCCGCCGAGTGGTGGCTCACGTTCGAGTCGTGGCGCATCATCACGTGCAGCCATTACATGGCCTGGGAGGCGCGCACCTATTTTGACGTGCCCGAACAGAAGGTGGACGTGATCCCCAACGGCGTGGACCCCCGCAGGCTCGACGGCCTGCATGGCATCGACCTCTCCTCATTTCGGCTGGGCTTCGCCAAGCCGGACCAGGCACTCGTGTACAATGTGGGTCGTATCGTTCCCGAAAAGGGCTTACAGGTGCTGGTGGACGCCGTCCCCCAAGTGTTGAGCCAGTGGCCCCACGTGAAGTTTGTGATCGCGGGCGGTGGGGGCTTCGCGAACGACCTTCGTGCAAAAGCCTCCTGGCTGGGCGTGACCGATAGTATACTCTTCACCGGGCGCATACCCGATGAGGTGCGCGATAACCTGTTCAAGGTCGCCGATTGCGCCGTCTTCCCGAGCCTGTACGAGCCGTTCGGGATCGTGGCGCTGGAGGCCATGGCGGCGGGCACGCCGGTGGTGGTCAGCGACGTCGGCGGGCTGTCGGAGGTTGTGGAGATGCACGAGACGGGTATAAAGGTCCACCCGAACGACCCGGCATCGCTCGCCTGGGGCATATTGCACACGTTGAAGAACCCCGAATGGGCGAGGCAGCGAGCCGAGAACGCGAGCCGGGTGGTGCGCTCCGAATACAACTGGGGCCACATCGCCGACCTGACGCTGAAAACGTACCGGCGGGTGGCCCATGAGGCGAAATCGGGAGAGTGGGCGTACAAAACCTGAAGGAGCCAGTAATGTTGCTTTCCGACAAGCGTATCACGGAAGAGATGGAGCGAGGGAATATAATAATCGAGCCGTTCGATGCCCGGCAGTTGGGCACCAACTCCTACGACGTGAGGTTGGGCCCGTATTACTTCATACCAAATCACAACATGGTGACCGTGAACTTCACTGACGAGCAGGACGCCAGCGCCTTCTGGCTGGGGCCGTATTATGCGGAGGATGGTTTCATACGCATCCGGCCCGGCGATACAATACTCGCGCATACCGAGGAGGTGGTGGGGGGCCGCAACGGTTTCACTACCTCGATGCGGGCGCGCTCCAGCATTGGGCGGTCATGCCTGTCGGTGTGCAAGTGCGCAGGCGTGGGCGACGTGGGCTACATTTCGAAGTGGACGATGGAGATCAGCAACCACAGCCACGCCATGGCCACGCTGCCGGTGGGCCTCCGGGTGGCGCAGTTGCTCTTCTACGAGGTGGGCGAAACGTTACACCAGTACGAGGGGAAATACGGCTCGTGGCACGATTGGTCCCCGAAGGACATGCTCCCCAAGCTCTACCGCGACTACGACCTGCAAAACGTGGGCAAAGAGCGCCTCAACCGCCGCAACGGGGCCGAATCACTGGCAAGATAAAGCCGGTTATGATATATATAGGTCATGCGTAATGCGTAATGCGTAAGCTCGAAGGAAAACGCATTACGCATTACGCATTGTACGAAACCGCAAATCTGCCAGAAATCGGAACACCAAACTTCTAATGCCCCTACGTTGTGAGAGTGCGATAACAGTCTGCTTCAGAACCCCGGCGGCCCAGTGCGTGATCTGCGGTCGCCACTTCTGTGCCCGGCATGGCGACGTCGAAGCCTCGGTTTGCCGCCTGTGCACGGGCGCGTACAAGGTGAAACTGCGCGCCGAGGCGAGCCAGCAGGTCGAGATCGAGCGGCGCGAGGAAGCCGACCGCCGCAACACCGAGGAGAACCTCTGCGGCTGGTACGAGTGCCCCAACCCGCTCTACGCCCGCTGCGAGCGCTGTGGCCTCTCCTATTGCCCCAAGCACGTCGCGCGCCACCGGTACAGCTATCGCTATCGCACCCGCCGGGGCATCTACAAACGCCAGGCCGAGGTTACCCTCTGCGATGCCTGCAAGGTATATCTTCACGAGTACCGGGCGGAGAAGACCTGGCGAGACTGACCCTGACCGAATGCGTAATACGTAATGCGTAAGGGATGTGGGCGAGCCCGGTTTGAGGAAGTACGAACCAAGTACGCCTACCACCATTACGCATTACGCATTACGCACGGAGGTGACCCATGAACCAACCAGCTATTCCGCCCCGTCCTGTCGTGTTGGTGATATTGGACGGGTGGGGGATCAACCCGCAGAGGGAGGACAACGCCATCGCGCTGGCGGATACGTCCAACATGGACAAGCTGTGGGAGGAGTATCCGCACACGGCGCTGAACGCTTCCGAGCACTTCGTGGGGCTGCCGGAGGGGCAGATGGGCAACTCGGAGGTGGGGCATCAGAACATGGGGGCGGGGTTCGTGGTGTACCAGGAGTTGACCCGGCTGGACAACGCTATCAAGGATGGGTCTTTCTTCACGAACCCGGAGCTGGTAGGGGCCTGCGAGCATGTCAGGGAGCGCGGGTCTACGCTGCACCTGTTCGGCCTGCTGGGGCCAGGGGGCGTGCACAGCCACTGGGCGCACCTCTTCGCGCTCCTGGAGCTGGCGAAGCGCCAGGGCATTGAGCGAGTGGTGTATCAGGCTTTCACGGATGGCCGGGACACGCCGCCCGAGAGCGGCTACGGGTTCATGGAGCATATTCTCGATAAGATGGCGGAGATCGGCGTGGGAGAAGTGGGCACGGTCTCGGGGCGCTACTACGCAATGGACCGCGACAAGCGCTGGGAGCGCATCCAGACGGCCTACAATGCTATCGTGCACGGCGAGGGGCAACTGGTGCGCGAGCCGCTGGAGGCGTTCACGAAGTCGTACGAGGCGGGTGTGACCGACGAATTCATCGTGCCAACGGTTATACAGGCCGGAGAGCAGGTGCCGCACAAGGTCAGCGATGGCGATGGCGTCATCTACTTCAATTTCCGGGGTGACCGCGGGCGCGAACTGACGCGAGCTATAACCGACAGTTCGTTCGATGCATTCGACCGTGGCAAGCAACTTGAAGACCTCTACTACGTCACACTGACGCGGTATGAAGAGGGGCTACCGGTGCACGTGGCGTACAAGACCATGGAGGTCAAGGAGCCGCTGGCGAAGGTGCTGAGCGACCGAGGGCTTCGGCAATTCCACATCGCAGAGACGGAGAAATACGCCCACGTAACCTTCTTTTTCAACGGGCGCACTGAGGAGCCGTTCCCCGGCGAGGACCGCGTGCTGGTGCCCTCGCCCAGGGTGGCAACCTACGACCTGAAGCCCGAGATGAGCGCGGAAGGCATCACCTCAGAGCTGACAGAGCGCATCGCCTCGGGCGAGTACGATTTCATCGTGGCCAATTTCGCCAACGGCGATATGGTAGGGCACAGCGGCAAGTTGGACGCCACCATCAAGGCGGTCGAAACGGTGGACAAGTCGGTGGGCCAGGTGGCCGCGGCGGTACAGGAGGCCGGAGGCGTGCTCATGGTGACGGCGGACCACGGCAACGCCGAGCAGATGCGCGACCCCACCACGGGAGGCCCGCACACCTACCACACGACCAACCCCGTGCCCTTCATCCTGGTGGCCCCCGACAACTCCCTCTGGCGCCACGCCCAGCTAAAGGACGACGGTCGTCTCTGCGACATCACGCCCACAATACTTGACATAACAAGCATCCCTACCGCGCCGGACATGACTTGTGCGAGCCTGATACGCAAAACGGACTCGTAAAGCGTAAAACGTATGACGTAATGGTGGTAAGCGTACTTGGTCGGGGATTACAAACCCAGTTCGCCAACATCCCTTACGTTTTACGTTTTACGCATTACCTCACATCAGTCTCGCGTTGGGCTCAATGTCCATGGAGAGATCGTACTGGCGGGAGTCGGAGTAGCGGTAATAAGCGGCGGCGGCTATCATAGCCGCGTTGTCGGTGCATAGGGATAGAGGCGGGTAGCGGAAGGGAATAGTGAGGCGCTCCTTTAACTGTGTGCGGAGCAGGGCGTTGGCAGCTACCCCGCCTGCCACGAGAACCTCTTTGACCCCGTTTTCGGCTGCTGCCGTGAGGGTCTTCGAGATCAGGGCGTCCACGACCGCTGCCTGGAACGAGGCGGCGAGGTCGGCGACCGGGATGGACCGCTCCGGGGTAGGTGCTTGCTCCGGCTCGGCGGGCGGCGGGCTTACCTGGGCGTGAGCGGCCCGGACCCTGGGTGGGGGTTGGACGCGGAACTGCTCTAACTGCTCGTTGGCCTCGGACGTGAAACTGCTGACATGCGCCGCCTTGCCCGCTAAGGCGCTGGCCGTGGGTACTGTTCGCATGGGTCGCTCCGCGGCTTCCTGCTCGTGTTGCGTCTCGCCGTTGCCGGCTCCGTTTTCCGCCTGAGTGGCGGCCTGCACGGCCTGCGGTTGCTCCTGGGTGCGCTGCCACGGGGCGGGTTTGCCGGCGCTGGTCACTCCGTACTCCTCAGCCTTTCGGAGGAGGGCCGTCTTCACGCCGCTGAAGGAGAAATCGAGGGTGCCCTTTAGCTGGGCGCGGGGGAAGTGGAAGTGCGCGGGGTCGCCTCCCTCCGCGGCCTTCTGGATGGCGGGGCCACCCGGATAACCCAGGCCCAGGATGCGCGCTGCCTTGTCAAATGCCTCGCCCGCGGCGTCATCGACGGTCTTGCCCAGGAGCCGGTAGCGGCCGTGCGCCGTCATGAGGATGAGTTCGGTGTGGCCCCCGGACACTATCAGGCAGAGCGCGGGAAAGCGCGGCTCGGGCTCGGCCCGGCCCTCGGCGGCGTCGGCCTCGGGTATCAGCCAATTAGAGTAGACGTGCCCCTCGATGTGGTTGACCGCCACCAGCGGCTTCTGCCTGGCGAAGGCGATGCCCTTGGCGGTGTTCACTCCCACAAGCAGGGCGGGCGACAGCCCTGGACCGCGTGTGACCGCCACAGCGTCGATGTTGTCCCAGGAGCAGCCGGCCTTCGATAGCGCCTCCTCCAGCACGGGGATGATAGTGATGACGTGCTGCCGCGAGGCCAGCTCGGGCACGACGCCGCCGTACTTTTGATGCAATGGTATCTGTGAGGCCACCACGTTAGAGAGGATGTGCCTCCCGTCCCGCACAACCGCCACCGAAGTCTCATCGCAAGAAGTCTCAATACCAAGGATATTCATGCTCCAATTATACGCCGACGCGCGCACCCGGCTCAAGCACGGGAGCAGTTGGTAGTGAAAGTGCGCTTCCCAGAAAACGCCAAGACGCAAAGACACAAAGACGCCAAGATTTATTAGGGGTTTGGAACCGCAAAGGCGCAGAGGCGCAGAGGCGCAGAGACCAAGAGTGAAGGTCTCTGCGCCTCTACGCGTGATATGAAAATAGGGGTGCAGGGGGCTCCCTGCCGGGGGTTTGGGGTGTCCCCCAACTATCTCCTTATTTACATCTACGGGTGGTGTGCCACGCTCACAGTTACTCTGCGGTGCAATACAACTTGGCGTTTTCCGGAGAATAGGTCTATTGCAAGAGCCGCGCGTCGACAGGGCGGGCCGGTGGTGGCTGGGTGCGGAAGTTGCGGCGCATGCGCTCGGTTAGCTCCTCGCGTAGGCGGGCGACTCGGGCGCGGAACTGGGGCGAGTTTACCGGCTCGCTCCACATGATGTAGGCGTCTTCGCCGTTGTCGCTGTAGTAACGCTTGCGGACGCCGGCGTTTTCCATGCCGAACTTGCGATATAAGGCCTGTGCGGAGGTGTTAGAGACGCGCACCTCAAGGGTCATGCGCGTGGCCCGCAACTCCGTGGCTACATCAGCGAGGGCGAGGAAGAGCAATTCGCCCACGCCGCGGCCGCGGTGGTCGGGGTTCACCCCTATGGTGGTGACGTGGGCCTCGTCCACCATGAGCCACAGCCCCGCGTACCCGGCGATGGGGAAAGGCGAGCTTCTCGGCTCCTCCGGCTGTCCGTTCTCAGACTTCCGCAGCCAGGGCAGGAGAGTGCTGAGCAGCGAGCGGGCTCCCTGGTTCGCCTGACGGGTGGCGGCGGCTCCGTTGGCCGGGGGAGGATACCACTCCGGGTGAGCGAGACTGGTGAGGCTCTCCAGGGTAGGTTCCTGCATGCTCAACCGGGCGGCGATCTCGGGTGGGACGAAGCGGGCGACCACGTACCGGTTCGTCTCGGGGGTCTTCAGCTCGCGGCGGTACGCCGATGTGGGCCAGGGCATGGAGAAACAGAGGCGCTCGATGGCGGCCACCTCTTGTATGTCATCGACTCGCATCGGCTCGAGAATATACGGCATGCTCTACTCTGGTTACGCTTGCACAGCCGCGGGCGGCTGCAGGTAGATTGGCTGCAATGTTTCCAGGTTGTCGCTCTCGCCCTGCCCGGCCCGCTGCAGCGCGAGCTCGGCGAGGTAGCCGGCTCTGCGCAGGGCCGCTGCTGCCGGGGCTATGGCCGCCTCCTTGCCCATCGCC
This sequence comes from Chloroflexia bacterium, assembly GCA_045805005.1. Lineage (GTDB taxonomy): Bacteria > Chloroflexota > Chloroflexia > QHBQ01 > JADMIH01 > JADMIH01. Next base: position 10,518 of record JBJMMB010000360.1, on the reverse strand, counting down.
TCCCGCAGCACCGCGGCCGTCTCAGAGTTGATCTCTCCACAGAAGAGGGTTGCCACATTGGTTTCGTGTTGGATCACGGCGGCGGCCATCTCGCTTGGTGTGCTGTTCGTGTACGGGGAGAGACGCTGCCAGTGTGTGCCTCTGGTGCGGTAGAGGGCCCAGACGAGGCGGCCCCTCCCTGCGCTGAGCACGGCGCACACCTGCGCGGCCGTGACCGCCACCTGCTGGTAGGCCAGCACGTCGAGGCTAGGCACGCCCCAGATAGGCAGCTCCAAAGCGTACGCTATGCTCTTGGCCACGCTCAATGCTGCGCGCACTCCGCTGAACGATCCGGGGCCTATGGCCACCGCTACCCCCGTCAGCTCGCTGCTCTTGACGTTTACAAGGGACATGAGCCGCTGCACGTTAGGCATAAGCTGGGTGGTCTGCTCCCTCCCCGAGCGCCACGACTGCTCGGCGATTACACCCTCGTCGGGCCTGTAGAGGGCGATGGCAGCCATGTCTGTGGATGTGTCGAGTGCCAGGATCACCCGTAAGTCTCCTTCTTGAAGTCCTCCACGAGTTGGCGGTAGCGGTGGCCGTGGGCGTAGAAGCGGAGGGTGCGCTTGGTCTCGCTCAGGTAGGAGAAGCGCACCAGGAGGTAGTCGCCGGGCAGGAAGGGTTCGCCATGCTCTGGCCACTCTACCACAGTCACGCCGCTGCCGTCGAAGTAATCCTCAAGACCAAGCGATTCAATCTCCTCCATTGTTTCGAGCCGGTAAAGGTCAATGTGGTAGAGGCGCTGGCGACCGGACCTGTACTCGTTGATTAATGTGAAAGTTGGCGAATTAACGTAATGAGGGTCGAGCCCCAGCCCGCGAGCCACTCCCTGTGTGAAGGTGGTCTTGCCGGTGCCGAACTCGCCCTGGAGCAGCACAACGTCTCCCGGCTGGGCCAGCGTGCCGAGATGGTAGCCAAACCTTCGCGTTTGCTCGCTCCCATGGCTGACGATATCTAAGAGAATCCCTGATGTCACACTTCGCCCATGCAGCGGGGCCTAGCCCGCGAGGCGGGATAGCACCCGCCTGTAAACCTCCGCCGTTTCCCGCGCCGCCCGCTCCCATGAGAAGGATTGAGCACGGCGCCGCCCCTTCGCGCCCAGGCCGGCGGCCGCCTCTGTGTCCGCAAGCAACCGCCCGAGCGCCGCGCACCAGGCCCCCGTGTCCGACGGGTCGACCAGCACGCCGGCGTCCCCCACGACTTCCGGGATAGATGAGGTGTCCGAGGCGATCACCGGCGTTCCGCAGGCCATGGCCTCGAGCGCGGGGAGGCCAAAACCCTCGTGCAGGGAAGGATAAGCAAAAATATCCGCGATATTATACCATAGCGGCAACTCGGCGTCAGGCACCCTCCCCAGGAATCGCACCCGGCCCTCGGCGGCCAAACCCAGTTGCTCGGCCCTGGCGAATACCTCGTGATAGTACCAGCCCTTGCTACCACCGATGAGCAGGCTCACGTCATCATACCCTGGCTCGCGAGCCAGCGCGGCGAACGCCTCAAGCAGGGTCACCAGGTTCTTCCTGGGTTCGAGCGTGCCCAGGTAGAGGACAACCCTGCCCGCCAACCCTTTGCCGTGCTTGAAAGTCTCTGTCTCATCCCGCGGCAGCAGCTTGAATTGCTCGGATACCCCGTTGTGCACGGTGGAAACCCTCGCGGGGTCGACGCCCAGCAGGTTGATCACATCCTGCCGCGTGGCCTCCGAGACGGCGATGACATGGGCTGCGTGGCGGGCCGACCAGGTGGTCATAGTCTCAAGGTAGCGGCGCTTGGCGGGCCTGTACTTCTCCGGGTAGCGCATGAAGATCAGGTCGTGCACCGTAATGATAGCAGGGCAGGGGCAAATAAAGGGCCTTACGTTTACCGGGCAGAGGAGCAGGTCGAGCCGGGCCTTTGCCGCGCCTATAGGTAGCGCGGTCTGCTCCCAGGCGATGCGCACCAGCGCCCTGCGCGTGGGCAGGCGGCTGCGCGAGAGCTTGAGATTGGGCGGCTTTGCCCGTAAGAACTCCGGCGGCAGTGGGCCGCCGCCCAGGAAGCCGGTGAAGCGGTGCTCGCGGTCGATGGCGGGCAAACGGAGCAGCAACTCGTAGATGTACCGGCTGAGCCCCGCTTGGCGGTAGTCGCCGCTGAAGGCCAACAGGTGGGCGTTGATACCAATGTTCATACGAGGGCATTATACTGTGGGTTTTGGCCTGGGGCCAACCGTCCAGGTGTGTAGGTGCAGCTACGACGAACTTGACTGGGGATGGTTGGCTGCTGTATAATACTCAAGCGCGGCTAATGCTGCGTCAAAGCATGGGGATGTAGCTCAGCTGGGAGAGCATCACACTGGCAGTGTGAGGGTCAGGGGTTCGAGTCCCCTCATCTCCACCAGTAGAAACGGTTTACGAACAGCTCGGATATTCTTTCATCCGAGCTTATTGTTTGTGCGAGTAAAGAAGGGTAAAGCCAGCTTACGATAAGTTGGCACTCAAAGAAAGCACTCGTTCCAGCCTCTGACTGGAACGAGTGCTTTCTTATCGTGTAGGGATATAGGCCCTAGAGGCTCGGCTGCTCTGCTGTGCCTACCTCACCGAGTTGCTCGCCCTGCCTGTAGGCCGCTGTTGCCTGGTCTCTTGCTTCGGTCTCAGGTTCGGCATCGCCGGCCGGTACCTCGGTCAGAACCCCGGTCTTCACATCGTATATGAAGCCCCGCACTGGGATTTCGGCCGGGATCCAGGGGTGCGACTTCACGCGCTGGATCTGCTGGCGGACGTTGGCCTCAAGGTCGCTGAAGGCGTGGAAGTGGACGGGGGCCACGACGGCCACGCCCGTTTCGTCTTGTAGCCTCGAACTGAGATCTTCGTCTTTGAATGTCAACATGCCGCAGTCGGTGTGGTTGATGATCACGAACTCCTGGGTGCCGAGGAGGTGGTGGGAGATGATGAGGGAGCGGATCGCGTCCTCAGTGACGATGCCTCCCGCGTTGCGGATCACGTGCGCGTCCCCCGTGCCCAGGCCGAGGATCCGGTCGGGCATCACCCGCGCATCCATGCAGGCTACCACCGCTAGCTTACGTGCAGGGGGCATTGGAAGGTGTCCGTGTTCAAAATCGCGGGCGTATGCCTCGTTTGCCAGTATGGTTTCATCTGTGATACTCACTTTGTGTCTCCTTTATTGGGTGTGATGCAGAATGGATGTTTGGTTGTGCTTTGGTTGCTCACCGTGCGCCGAGGAGGCGGTAGCGGTAGAGCTTGAAGCGCATGAAGAGGAAGCAGCCGAAGCAGAAGCCGGCCAGGGCCACGGCCGCGGCTGCCGCAACCATCAGGGAGAGGACCCAGCCCACCACCGGTGCGCCGAGCAGGAAGGCTGCTTGCGCCAAACCGAGGAGCACAACCGCTATCGAGTTGTTGAAGCGCATCAGGCGCCGGTCCTCGCCCTCCGCTCCCGCGATGCTGGACGCCAGCAGTCGCTTGCCCACCTGGAAGATCAGGCTGCGCCGCTGGCCGTAAAGCACGGCGGGCAGCAATACCAGGAAGAGGGCAGTAGTAAACAAAGGTTGCTGAAGCACGAACCCCACCGTGATGCCGGTGAGAAGGGTCCAGCGGTTGAGGCGCACGATGGGCATGGGGATATCGCTGCAAAGCTGCGCCTCCTGAGTTTGTGCCTGATTCATGTGATTCTGCTCCTGTTCCAGAAACTGGGGATGTCGTTTGGTTGGGCCATGGCCGGACCCGCTCGCTACGGGCACCGGATAACAGAGAGGCCGGCCACACAATCGTGGCCGGCCCGGAGAAGCGATCAATATCGCCGGTGCAGCATCATCGCCGCACAGCGCTACGTCTTGAGGAAGGGGATTCAGCCACGAGGCAGAAGGCTGGCCGCGCTTAGCCCACACGCGGCCAGCCTGGTACACGCGCAACAGTGGCAGGGGGCACCGGCACGGGCGCGCGAGCTGCCGGTGGCGGGATTGCTATGGGTTACGGGTTTATCGTAGAAGCTCATCAATTGAGATTAGTGTCGAACAGTACGGTATACTAATAAACCAATATACCCGATGGCAGCATAAAATGCAATGTCAAGACTGCATGGGAACATGGGCTGAACACATACGACATTGTTCACTCGCTCCAGCCCGCGCACCCCACCACCGCCGTGGCGCAGCCCCAGAAGAATGAGTGATAGCTGACGGTGAACCCCTCCCTCGCGAATAGCGCCTCTAACTCCCGGCAGTCCCTGAAGTCGGTGACGTAGGTGCTCAGCACGCGGTAGTTGTGCGGGTTGCCCAGGAAGAGTTTGCCCACGACGGGGACTACATGGCGTAAGTAGCCAAGGTATGCGCGGCGGAACGGCCCGAAAGGCGGGAGAGAGACCTCCACCAATCCGAAGGTGCCCCCTACTTTGAGGATGCGTTTGATCTCCGCAACAAATTGCTGCCTGCCACACCCCGAAAGGGTCTTGACGCCGTAAGCGCAGACGACCGCATCCATACTGTGAGCGCAGATCGAGGTATCGAGGGCGTCCTCTAGCCGCACGGTGATCTTTTGGCATGGGTGGCGGCCCTGCCGCCGTCGTGCTTCGCGGGTCATGTTTGGCGAGAAGTCAACGGAGGTCAGGCTACCCGGCGCGCCGGTGCGCCGCACAATGTAAGGCCAGGTCTCGCCCGCGCCGCCCATGAGGTCGCAGACGTGTGCGCCGGGTCTCAGGTCCATGAGGCATACGAGCCGGCGCCGCCAGCGCCTGTTGAAGCCGAACGAGGTGAGGGTGCAGACCGCTTCATAGGTGTTCTGCATCTCATCGAACAGGCCGCGCAGGAAGCCGTAATCGTAGATGTCCTGGCCCGGAGGGTTCTTCACGGGTTCCACTCGGGTGGCGACACGTGCTCCTCGATGTACCAATCAGCGAGGCGATTGCCTGTCCACCACCCACCGGTGCCGACAGCCAGCAGGAAGATAGCACCCCAAATGAGCGAGGAACTGGTCAGATAGCCCGATAGAGCGAGGGGGATGCAGGCCAACAAGGGGCAGATGGCGGCGCTTAGAATGCGGGCATCGCGCCGGTAAATGGCCCAGTTGGCGAGCGAAGAATAGTATGAGCGCGTGACGAACCCGATTAAGAGCCCGTCGATTGCTCCGATAACAAGGCCAAGCACGGTCCCGACCAATCCCCCAACCAGGAAAGCCAATATCCCGAAGAGCAACGCCCCAGCCCACTGACCTGCGAGCGCCTCAATTAGAGTGATAAGCAGGCCAAAGCCCGCTCCCAGCCCGGCCCCCGCACATGTCAGCCAGACCGAACCCCTCCATGTAGCGCCCCAGAGTAGCGCCGGTGTATTCTCTCGTTCTCTGCCCCTTGCCGTCGAAATATTCGTGCTCATAGCTGTGCCCTCTCTTTAATGCCCATATTTTGATGCCACATTGCTTGTCTTCATCGCAATGCACTCGATACCCTAACCAGGCTGCTCCGCACCAAAGACCGGCTCCATGGCCGCAGCGAACCGCCGCAGGGTCCGCGCAACGGGCGGGAGTTTCAGGACCGGGCGAACCAGCCTGAGTATGTCGCCGCTGAGGGAAATAAGCTCCTGGGTGGCTCGGCCGCCGGGCGTGGGGTCGTACAGCCAGAAGAGGATCAGGGCCAGGTGCAGGGCATAGAGAACCGAGGCCAGTTGCCCGGCTTGCGGCCCGCTCGGCGCACCTTTCGACCCTTCTACCAGGCTTACGAACACCTGCGCCACCGCGCTCCTCACCTCGCCGGTCCTGCCGCCTAGTACCGCCACGCCCGACTTGGGGTTGAGCGCCGCCCCGAACATACCGCTGAACGGCTCCCGGTATGGCTCAAGCTGCTCCAGCTTGGCGCGCATGGCGGCCTCGAAGCGGTCCGCCAGGGGACTGGGGTCTAAGGCCCTCACCTGCGACGCTTGCTCGACCGCCAGGCGCTCGTAGAGGGTCAGCACCAGGTCTTCCTTGCTGGCGAAGTAGCGGTAAGTGAGGCCAAGCGAACAGCTCGCGGCCCCCGCTATGTCACGCAGGGTGGTCTCCTCGTAGCCCTGCATGAGGAACAGGTCCAGGGCGGTCTGGTATATTCGCTCCCGCGTCTCGCGGCCCTTGGGTGTCTTGACGATTGTTTGGGTGGTTTCCATCGATACTCCAGTAAGTGAACATGTTCACTTATTGGAGTATAACACCCTTACAAACCCTTGTCAATGGGCAAAATAAAAGAGTGGTGGACAAAACCACCACTCTAAGAGAGGGAGCGCCTGTGGGATCGCAGGGCCGCGATCCTACGGCTCAGCAGGTTGCTAAGGGTTGGTTACGGCCAGGTAGACAATCTTGCAGATTTGTGCCCTGGTGGCGTTGGCGCCGCCCCGGAACTCCAGGCAAGACCCGCCGCACGAATATCCGGTGATGATGTTGTGCGCATAGGCGGTCTCCACGTAGCCGTAGAAGGTGTCGGTAGTGGGTTCGTCGCTGAACGTGGGGTTAGCTGGAGGGGCGACCGTCCAGCCCTGGGCGAGCACGATTATCTTGCATAGTTGGCCCCTTGTTACGTTGTTGTTAGGCCGGAACTCCAGGCAGGAGCCGCCGCACGAGTATCCGGTGATTATGCCCATGTTGTAGGCTGTCTCGATGTAGGGGTAGAAGGTCTCGGTGGTGGGCACATCGTGGAATGTCGGTGACTGGTGTGTGTAGAGGGGCCAGCCTTCGGCGAGCACTATGATCTTTGTCAACTGGCCGCGGGTCGTGTTGTTGTACGGCCTGAAGCTGCCATCCGCGTAACCCGAGATGGAGTGGCGGCAGAAGTGCCAGCGAACCGGCTCGTAAAAGTAATCGGACAACTGCACGTCTGAGAAGGTCATCGGGCAGGGCGTGGCTGTGTTCGTCGCCGTCCTTGTGGCCGCCCCTGGTGTAGCAGTCGCGGTGCTCGTGTTGGTTGGCGTGTTGCTCGGTGTATTGCTAGGTGTGTTTGTGCGCGTAAGGGTGGGCTGCGCAGTGCCGGTGTTGGTGAATATCGGAGTGTCCGTGGGCGGGAGGGTTGGCCGAACGGTGCTGGTGGCGGTGGGAACGGCGGTCCGTGTTGGAGAAGGCGTGTAAGTAAGCGTAGCCGTGGGAGTGCGGGTCGGGCTGCTCGATGATGTATTGGTCGGTTGGACGGTTGGCGTTGAGCTAAAGGTGGGGCTTGGGGTACGAGTTGGCGTAAGGGTGCTCGTCAGGGTGTTGGTTGGAGTGTTGGTGTTCGTGGGTGCGCTCGTTGGCGTGTTGGTCAGAGAGGGCGTGTTTGTTGGCGTATTGGTAGGAGTGTTGGTAGACACAAGCGCCGTATTGGTTGGGGAATTGGTGGGAGTGTTTGTGGGCACTAAAGCTGTATTGGTCGGCGTGTTGGTCGGCGTGCGTGTGGGTACTGGAGCGGTGTTAGTTGGGGTATTGGTAGGAGTGTTCGTGGGAATTTGAGCCGTGTTGGTGGGAGTGTTCGTGGGGGTACGGGTCGGTACAAGCACAGTATTCGTTGGTGTGTTGGTAGATGTGTTGGTTGGTACTGGAGCGGTATTGGTCGGCGTGTTGGTCGGCGTGTTGGTTGGTGTGCGCGTGGGCGTATTGGTGGGTGTGTTGGTCAGGGTGCTGGTTGAAGTATTGGTCGGCGTGCGGGTAGGTGTGTTGGATGCCGTGGGTGTGGAGGTGCTGCAACCGGTCGTTAGTGTGAGGGTGACAACCACATCATCCACCCACCAACCCGAGGAGCTAACGGAGAGATCATCACCCTGGCGGAAGCGGAATAGGAGGCTCTGTCCGGCATAGGGAACCAGGTTCACCGTAACCTGGGTGAAGGCAGGGGAGCCTGTGCTGGTTCCCGTCCAGGCCTGCCGCCCGGCCAGTGGGTTGTTAAAGCTGGGTGAGATTGTACCGTTGTAGCCGCCGGTCAGGATGTTGGCGCTCGCATCGGTCCAGGTCGTGCCCCCGTCGGTGGAGGTTTCGAGCACCCCGCCGTCATAGGTCGACTCGAGCGTGAACCGGTGCCAGAAGGAGAGGGTAGCGCTGCTCAGTCCGGAGGCTGGAATGGCAACCGGGTTGCTCGCGGTGAGGCGCTGGTCAGCGATGTTAGCCACGTCGGGTGAGAAGGCTGCATAGGTGCCGGAATGGGCGGCCGTGGTAACGGCGGTCCAACCACACCCGCCGGGCACGCAGGTAGCCACGCTGGAGGCGAACGAGCCCAGGGTGGCGCTCTCAAAGCCTTCGTTCAAAGGTGTCTGCACCGCGCAGGGCGTGGAGGTGGGCGTGACGGTCCGGGTGGGTGTGGCGGTGCGAGTGCTGGTGGGTGGGGTGCCTGTGGCTGTGGGCGTAGCCGTGCCGAGCACGCAACTGGGGAACTTGAACGAGCCGATGCGGGTTCGCCAGTTGAAGCTGCTCAACGTGGAGTAATACTCGTTGGTGAACCAGAATGTGCAGTCATCGACCGGGTCGACCGTCATGTCGCTGTAGTCGCCCCACCTGTTGCCGGTGCCGATTTGCGAGCCAGTGCCCGCGAACATTGTAGCTTCGCCCTGCGCCAGGGTGCCGAGGGCATCACCTGCCAGCCGTCCGGCGTAGCGGATTTGGGGGTTGATGGTAGAGCTGGAGGCGCTGAAGCCGACCGCGAGGTTGCCCTGCGTGTCCATAGCCGCGCTGCCCAGCCACCTCCACGTGCTGTCGGGCTGGTAGGTGCTCTGCTGGACGAAAGCGGGCACGCCCGAGGTGGCGTTGGTGAGTTCCCACCACCGGATGCCGGCGACGCCTCCTGAGGAGACCGACTTGGTGCCCACCAGGGCCTCGTGCCCGTCGGAGAAGCGACGGTAGGCCAGGCGGAACATCGGCCTGTCGCCGATGCCGTCCAGTCCGTCAGCCGTCCCCGACTGCGGCACGCAATTGCGGCTAGCGGAGCAGAGGGTGGTAAATCCGGCGGGTGTGACCGTGCCGCCCAGCGCGAAGTTCGAGTTGGCGGGGGTGGCAAAGTCTACGGTAAACCGGTAGAGCGACCAGGGAGATCCGGAGGCCGACATGAAGGGGTTGGGAGCGCCCGAGGCCGGCTGGATGGAACCGTCGAGGTCGCCGGGGAGCAAATAGCCCAATGCAGTGGATAGTGGACCTGAGGTTGTCACGAAGGTGGCGCTGCTGCCGGCAAGCATCGCCGTCCGGTCGAAGGCGAACGGCTGCGGGCCCAGGTAAGTGTCGCCCGCGGCGTTGAAGACGTTCTCGCCCATGTAGTAGGCATCGGGCCACACGCTCAGGTGCGGGTAGTCGAAGAAGTTGGTGCCGAGGTGGAAGTCGTAGCGGTTGTACGCGCCGGTGGCATCGCTGGTGGTCGATACTGCGACGCACTCGTCGGTGGCTGCGCTGGCCCCCGCGAACTGGCTGATGACCCAGCGGCCCGCGAGCTGGTCATAGAGCACGATGGGGTCGCCATCGCCGTTGTTCTCGCAAACTCCGCCGAAGCCGCTCCACAAGGTGGTAATGGCCGAAGGGCCGAGTTGCGAAGCTCCGGTGGTCTTATTGAACACCTGGTAGCCCTCGTTCACCATCTGTACGTACTGGGTGGCGCCCACTTCGCCGTCGGTATCAGGAGGAGCGCAATCGCACGCCACACCGGGGAAGGGGATGCCATCGAAGTTGAGGGTGGGGGTCGGCATGGCGAAGGGGGCCATGAACTTCTGAACCACCGTGTCGGGCACGTCCTTGTGGGCCACGGGGACGGAGGGGTTCTCGTTTTCCTCCCTTGGCGAGCGCGACTTGACCGGCATCGGCGGGATGTCACGCAAAAGCGGGGATACATCGTTCTTCGAGGATCGCCCAAGGGCCATGCCGTTACCGAGGTCGGTGAGGCCAGATGGCCCCTGGCTCGCCGGGTAGCTCCCGGGCGGTATAGCGCCGAAAGGTGCGTTCAACAGCGGGTTCCCGCCGCCCACCACGGGCGCCTGCGCGCGCAGGTCGATAGGATGAGCCACCAGAAACGCCAGCACGAGCAGTGCGAACGTCATGCCGAGCTTGCGCCTTACCGTGTAGTGCCTGAACATAGTTTGGTTCCCTCTCGTAATATCAAGATGGATAATTCAATCAGCGCAAAACGTAAAACGTAACAGTGGTAGCGTAGCGGTGGTAGACAAGCGTGGTCCGAGGACCACCAACCAACTACGCCGACATCCCTTACGCTTTACGTTTTACGCTTTACGTCTACGTCCTGGGTCAATTATAGCCGCGCCGGGCGGCTCTCAATATGTGCTTAAGTGGCTATTGGCGAGTGGAGAATAGTACTAGCGGTGGGCTATTTGCGGGCGTGAATTCCTGGCTGGCCGGTGAGGATAAGGGCCGTCGAGTTGTAGGAGCGCACCAACTGCGGGGGCAGGTTGGCCGTAGCGAAATCGCCGCTGCGCGATGCTCGGTATTCGATGCTCGGTACTCTCAAATGGTATAATCGGCCCTGAATGGTCATAGAAACCCGGTTACGGGTGGCGTGGTGATGAGATGATTAGCACGG
>JBJMMB010000359.1:0-3367 GCA_045805005.1 Chloroflexia bacterium | reverse complement strand
GAAAGGAGCCTGAAGCGGTAAAGGTCGTCGATCTCCACCCCGCGCCGGGGCCGGCTTTCGTTGGTCGAGGTCAAAGCTGTTCTCCTCCTATCCTGATTCTCGATTGTCCAGTATACGGAAGATTTTTCTATCAATCAAAAACACCCCCGCGCGGGGGTGTTTTTGATTGATAAAACAGGAATAGCCTGGCCTAGTGGTTGATGATCCGGAGCACTATGTTGAGAACCAGGGTCAGCAGGAGGCTGATGAGGAGCATCGAGGCGAGCGGCACCACGCAGGTGAAGTTACCATTGCTGAAGACGAAATCGCCGGGCAGCCGGCCGAGGAACCCCGCGCGGCCGAGCAGCAGGAACACCACCCCCATCAGCAGGACCGCTCCGCCCGCGAGTATAAGAAGTTTTCCAATCTGGTCGTAAGACATACCGGCTCTCCAGCGCTTGTGGTCTTTATCGCAAAACGCGTGCCCTTAGGATTAATGTAACACCATGCAGGGGAGGCGTCCACCTCGATAAGTAGGGGTGCAGGGCCCTCCCTGCCGGGGGCTTGGGGCTCCGCATAAAGGGGTGCAGAGACCTCCCTGCCGGGGGGTTGGGGTGTCCCACAATACTTCCCTTCGCCCACACAAGGGGTGCAGGGTTCTCCCTGCCGGGAGGCTTGGGGGTGCCCCCCAACTCTCTCCTCTTTCCCCACCTCTGTTGATCGCACCGCCAAGCGTGGCAACTATTGACAAAATGTACAATAGACGGTAAAGTTATGTGGTTAGGGGCGCTTTCGACCTTATTTCTGCAACTATGCCGTCCGCCCTCGCGGGGTCTCCTTATTGCCGGGGCGTGCGGTACTGGTGCCTTCGCGCCTGGGCCGGGGGAGGATAGCGACTTAGTGGTCTTGAGACGTTTTCGCCGCGCCGGCTGGGCGGCTTTGCTGCTCCTGGGCATCTTCCTTACAGCCGTCCCTCTGGTCCTGGCTGGCTCCCCGTCTTCGCCCTCCTCCCCCCACCACCTTACCGCCTACGCGGCCCCGCCTGGTCCTCAAGCTCCCCTGGCGACAAACACCCCCACTCCCTCCGGCACCCCCCTGGTCAAGCTGTACATGGTTTACGGCTACGGGCTGGCCGCGGGGCAGACCGACGAAGCGGTGCGGCTAATCAACCTGGGAGGATCCTCCGCCAACTTCGCCGGCTGGCAGGTTACCAACCCCAGCGGCTCGGTCACGCTCCCGGGGGGAGCCACGCTGGCCGCGGGGCAGAAGATCTGGATCGCCAACCAGGCCACCGGCTTCCGCACCTATTTTGGCTTCAACCCCGACTACGAGTACGGGGCCGATACCGACCCCACCGTGCCCAATGCCACTGCTACGGCAGGCTTCGCGTTCAGCGACAGCGGAACGGGCGTGCAGTTGAAGGACAACACCGCCAACACCGTGGACGCGGTCGTGTACGAGGGAGGCAGCACGAGCACCACCGGCTGGAGCGGGGTGGCCGTGCAGCTTTACAACTTCAATATCCCCAACGCGGGGCAAATCGTCTACCGCAAGCTCGATGAGACCACCGGCCTGCCCGTCCCCGATACCAACACCTCCAACGACTGGGCCGAGGACCCCAACAACAGCACGCCCTGCGACAACATCGACTGCTTCAAGGTGCTCAAACCGGGCTGGGCCCTCACCGACCCGGCCTACGAGGACATGTTCTACACTAAGCGCTTCACCGAAACCAACGTCACCAGCAAGTTCCTGGTCGCGCCCGACAACACCTTCGACGCGATACATGGCCTCATCATGTCGGCCACCACCTCTATATCGGTCGAGGGCTACGACTGGCAGGCCCAGCCGCTGGTCAACGATATCCTGGCCGCACATTCACGAGGCGTGACGGTGACCATCGCTCTCGACGGCAACCCCACGGGTGGGCTCGATAACGATACCCTTTGGGCCGCGCAGCAGTGGACCAATGCCGGTATCCCGGTCTACTTCTTCGCGGGCCAGCCTGGGGCCTCCACCGACGAGTACCGCTACAACAACATGCACCAGAAGTTCATGATCGTCGATGACACCTGGCTCGCCACCGGCTCGGAGAACTTCGCCCTCTTCGGCATGCCCAGCGACAACAAGGCCAACGGCACCAAAGGCAACCGCGGGTCGTTCGTGATCACCAACGCGCCCGATGTGGTGGCCTACGCACGGAGGCTCTACGGCTTCGACGTGGCCCCCGGCAAGTACGCCGACCTGGTGCTCTATCCCAACCCCGCGCTCCCCACGCCCCCGGCGGGTTACACCCCCACGCCCGAGCCCGATTTCACCGCCTACACGGTGCAGAAGCCCACGCCTCTGGTCGTCACCGAGACCGAGAACATCGAGATCGTCCAGTCGCCCGACAACGAGCTCCGCAACCAGGACAGCCTGGTCGGCCTGGTGAACACCGCCGGGACGGGCGACGAGGTGCTGGTGGAGCAGCAGTACGAGCGCAAATACTGGAGGACTAGCCCCATTGCGGGCCCCAACCCCCGCCTGGAAGCGTATATCCGCGCCGGGCAGCGGGGAGCCAGTGTGCGCATCTTGCTCGACGCGGCGAACGACGACTGCGGGGCCACCAACAACTCGGCCACCGTCAGCTACGTGCAAAGCTTTGGCTTATCCAACTTACAGGCGCGTATCGGCACGCCCACCTCCGACAACATCCACAACAAGCTGGTCATGGTCAACCACGCGGGCACCAAAACGGTGCACATGAGCAGCATCAACGGCTCCGAGAACGCCTCCAAGAACAACCGCGAGTTTGGGCTGCAAATCACCTCCAGCGCCGCTTACCAGTACTACAAGGACGTGTTCGACTTCGATTGGGGACGCGGCTTCGTCAGCAACTGCTTCCCGGCCACCACGTCCACGCCCACCCAGACCGTCACCGGGGGCTTCACAGCCACCTCCACCCGCACCCCAACGGTCACGCCAACCTCCACAGCCACTCCCATCGGCGGCGGTAACCACCTGGTCATCAGCCAGGTGTACGGCGGGGGCGGCAACTCCGGAGCGACCTACAGGAGCGACTTTGTCGAGATATTCAATCCGAGCGCATCTCCCGTGTCGGTCAATGGGTGGTCGATCCAATACGCCTCCTCCACCGGCGCGTTCACCGCCGGGAATCTCACCTCGCTGGCGGGGACGGTCCAGCCGTACAGCTACTTCCTGGTCAAGGAGGCGGATGGCGCGAACGTAACGACCACCCTGGCCTTGCCCACACCCGATGTGACGGACAACATCACTATGAGCGCGAATGCCGGCAAGGTGGCCCTCGTGAGCAGCACGACGGTGCTCCCCTGCGGCCAGGCGGGCGTGCGCTGCTGGCCCACCCAGACCACGGCGAGCTTGATCG
>JBJMMB010000358.1:0-6684 GCA_045805005.1 Chloroflexia bacterium | reverse complement strand
CGCCCCCATCCCAGGTTACTCCGCCGCCGGGAGCGCCCAGCAGCGGCGGGGTAACCTGGGCTATGCGTGTGGGGGTCGGCGTGGTCAAGACCCCCGCGGGCAGTATCGGGTGGGCGGTCTGGCCGGTGGGCGGGCTGACCCTGCGCGGCACTGTATCGATATAGACCGTGTAAATGTACTGTGCAACCAGCCACGACACTATCAGCGCGCTGATAATCTCTGCCGTGAGCAGAGCCAGGTTCAGTACCCGGAGCGGCCCAGACCTTCGGCGAGCCCGGAGCGCTTTGCCTGTCCGGCGGGAAGCGGCCGTCGTAGGGCTGAGGGAGCCGGGGCGAAAGCGGCTATCCTCGTCCGAGCCGGGGACTGCTCCGGGAGACGAGCCAGGGGCCACGCCGGGGTTGAAACCCGACCCGGCGACGTTCCGGCTCGCGGCTCCGGGGCTGCCCAGGAACCCGCTGCCGTGCTTATCGTCCGCCAGCGGACCCGGTATTAAGTACTCAGAGGCCATAGGGCGGGATAGGCATTTTGTCCAATCAGGCTAATAACGCATGGCTGCATCGCGATCGCGGCTCTTTCCGTATCCAAACTATTGTGTGGCTCCGCCGGGGGACGCCGACGCCGCCCAAACGGGTGCCTGGGGCAAAGTATAGGGCCTGGATGTGGGAAGTGCGCCTGAAATCCACAGCGACAGGCATGATATTTATCCACAAGTGCGGGTGGGGTGGGAAGGGGCGGGGCCTTCGGCGGACGATAGACGATGGACAATGGACGATGGCATAACGTCCATCGTCTATCGTCCATCGTCTATCGTCCATCGTCTATCGTCCATCGTCTATCGTCCATCGTCTATCGTCCATCGTCTATATGGGGTGGGCGGCTTTCTTGCTAAAAGCGTTAGTGTGCGTTATCATGCTTGCTGTGTTCGAGCGGGTTAGGGTTAGTGCCGAGCATCGGGTTAGGCATCCCACGTTTGGGGACGTGGCGGGCAGTCAGGAGAAGAGAGAATGTATAACGTTGAGATCGAAGATGTCATGGCAGACGAGATACTCGACTCCCGGGGCAACCCCACGCTGGAGGTGGAGGTGCGGCTGCTGAGCGGGGCCTCGGGGCGGGCAGCGGTGCCATCGGGGGCCTCCACGGGGGCTCACGAGGCAGTGGAGCTGCGGGATGGGGACAAGGCCAGGTACGGCGGCAAGGGCGTGCTTAAGGCCGTAAGCCACGTGAACGAGGATATCGCCGCGGAGATCATCGGGGCGAATGCGGCGGACCAGGCTGGGCTCGACAGGCAGCTTATTCTGCTCGACGGCACGCCCAACAAGGGGAAGCTGGGGGCGAACGCCATACTGGGGGTGTCGCTGGCGGCGGCCCACGCGTCGGCGCGGCACTTCAGGATGCCGCTCTATCGTTACCTGGGTGGGATGGTAGCCCGGACCCTGCCCGTGCCGATGTTCAATATTATGAATGGCGGTAAGCACGCCGCGGACTCCACCGATTTCCAGGAGTTCATGGTGATGCCCACAGGCGCGCCGAGTTTCAGGGAAGCGCTCCGGTGGGGTGTGGAAGTGTACCACGCGCTGCAGAAGACGCTGCACGACAAGGGGTATTCGACTAGCATTGGTGACGAGGGCGGGTTCGCACCTTCGCTAAAGAGTAACGAGGCCGCTATTGAGCTGGTGCTGGAAGCCATCGAGAAAGCAGGGTACACCCCTGGCAGGGATATATACATAGCCCTGGACCCCGCGGCCACCGAGTTGTACGAGGACGGACAATACAACCTGGCGAAAGAGGGGCGCAAGCTGAGCAGCGAGGAGATGGTGGCCTTCTGGGAGAGCTGGCTCGGCAAATACCCGATTATATCGCTTGAGGACGGTATGGCCGAGGACGATTGGCAGGGCTGGAAAATCCTCAACGAGAGGGTGGGTGACCGCGTGCAGTTGGTGGGTGACGACCTGCTGGTGACCAACACGGAGCGCATCAAGCGGGCCATGCAGGAACGAGCCTGCAACTCGCTGCTCACCAAGGTGAACCAGATCGGCACCCTTACGGAGGCGATACAGGCCGTGAGGGAGGCCCAGCAGGTGGGCTGGACGGCTGTGATGTCACACCGCTCGGGCGAGACCGAGGACACTACCATCGCGGACCTCGCCGTCGCGCTCAACTGCGGCCAGATCAAGACCGGGGCCCCCGCCAGGGGCGAGAGGACTGCCAAGTACAACCGCCTCCTGCACATAGAAGCTGAGCTGGGCAGCAGCGCGGTATACCCGGGTATTGATGCGTTTCACAACCTGAGCAGGTAGGGATCGAGCGTATTGCGTATTGCGTACTGCGTGTGTCGAGCCTGGCGAGAAGAACCTCTACCGTTTCTCCTTTACACAAATACGCAATACGCAATACGCAATACGCCCGACCGCCCTTCTTCGTTTATGCATCCACAAATGGATACACTCGCCGGCCGCCAGTTGGGGAAATACAGGATCGAGACTCTGCTGGGCAGGGGGGGCATGGCCGCGGTCTATAGAGCAAACGATACTGTGCTCAACCGGGCGGTGGCGATCAAGGTACTCGATCCCTCGCTGGCTGTGGACCCGAGGGCGGTCGAGAGATTCAGGCGCGAGGCGGTGACGGCGGCCAACCTGGAACATCCTTCTATAGTCAGGGTGTTCGATGTGCAGCAGGAGGGCTCGCTCCACTACATCGCCATGCGGTACGTGCAGGGCACGACGCTGCGGGAGATCCTTCGCGACAACGGCCCGCTGCCCCTCGACGCTATCATTAACATCGTAAAACCGGTGGCCTCAGCCCTCCATTACGCTCACCAGCATGGGGTGATCCACCGTGACGTGAAGCCGGGCAACATACTGGTGGAGCCCGACGGCACGGTGCTGCTCACCGACTTCGGCATTGCCCGCGCGGCTGACGCCTCGCAATCGGCCCTCACGGCAACCGGGCAGGTGATGGGGACGGCGGATTATTTGGCCCCGGAGCAGATAACGGGTCGACCGGCGGGGCCGCGCTCCGACGTTTACTCGCTGGGCGTGGTGCTATACGAGATGCTGACCGGCGTGACCCCTTTCGCAGGGGAAACGACGGCGTCGATCTTGTACCGGCAGGTGCATGACAACCCGGTGCCGCTGCGGTCGGTGAACCCACGTCTGCCGGTGGAGTTGCAGCCGGTGGTGGACCGGGCGCTGGCCAAGAACCCGGCGCTGCGTTACTCGGACCCGATGGATTTGGCGACCGAGCTTCAGGAGGCGGCCCGCTGGCTGCCCCCCGGCTCGCCCTGGATGGCAAGCAGAGGGCAGCAGACGGTGCCCGTACCGCACCCGAACGGGGGTAGGCAAGAGCCGGGGGCGGTGTACCAGGCGCCGGTGCAGCGCCCGCCATCAAAGCCAATTACAGACCCGCAACCTTACGTCGAGGAGGTCGGGGAGTACCAGCCCCCCAGGAGGGAGGTGCTCACGCCGCCGCAGCAGCGGGGACAGAGGGCCTCGCTCGCGCTCTTCCTGGCGATACTGCTCCTGCTCGCGGGCATGGTGCTGTTGGCGATGGCAGCAGGAATCATCCCCGGCTTCGGGCCGCAGCGGGCTCAGGCGAGGTTCGAGCCATACCAGGGGGTGGTGTACTCGGGTCAATTGAGGAAAGGCAACGGGCCGGACATAAAGGTGCCCAGGGCACTGGCGCCTATAGCCATAGACGGCAACCTGGACGACTGGGATGGCGCGCCCGCCTACCCGGCGCCCTACGTGACGCTGAACAGGAGCCGGTGGAAGGGGGACCAGGACCTGAGCGCTCTCTTCTATTTCGCGTGGGACGCGGGAAATTTCTACGTTGGGGCCACCATAACGGACGACGTGCACGTACAACTGCCCAGTACGAGGGGCTACCAGTTGTACAAGGGCGACGATATCGAGATGTGGTTCGACATGGACCTGCAAGGCGATTTCGCATCGCACGAGGCCAACGCCGATGACGTGCAGGCGGGGCTGTCGCCGGGGGACTTCAAGGCGCTCAAGCCGGAGGCGGTGTTCTGGAACCCGGACACCTACAAGACACAGGAGCGCAACCGCACGATTAAGGTAGCGGCCCAGCCTCGGCCAACGGGGCACGGATATAACATCGAGGCGGCCATACCCTGGACGTCACTGGGCGCGTTCCGTCCAAAACCGGGCACGGCCATAGGGTTCGCGGCCTCGGCGGGCGACAACGACCAGCAGGGCACGCCGGTGCAGGAGTTGATGGTGTCAACAGCGCCATCGCTGCAGTACAGGGCGCCTTTTACGTTTGGGAACATGCTCTTCTAAGTTGACAGGGGTGCGCTTTCCTGGTATAATTGGAGGCTGTGACCCAAAGTTTGATGGGAGGAAGAACGGTGTACGCGATTGTCAAGACCGGAGGCCACCAATATAAGGTAGCCCCTGGGGATACGATAGAAGTCGAAAAACTTGATGCCGAGCCGGGTTCGGACGTGGAGCTTGGTGAGGTGCTGATGGTGAGCAACGGCGATGGCGTGCAGGTAGGATCGCCTTTCGTCAGCGGGGCCAAGGTCCTTGCCAGGGTGGTCAGCCAGGGCAGGGGCGAGAAGCTGATTGTATTCAAGTATAAGCCGAAGAAGCGGTATCGCCGCAAAACCGGCCACCGCCAGAGCCTGACACGGATATCTATTACCGAAATCTCGGTATAGGGAGCAGGGATCAGGCTCGTAGGCAGACACTTAATCCCTGACCCCTTACCCTGATCCCCAGCAAAAGGAGAAAACGATGGCACATAAGAAAGGCGTAGGCTCTTCGCGGAACGGGCGCGACAGCAAGCCGAAGATGCTGGGCGTGAAGCGCTCGGACGGGCAGGCGGTGCGCGCGGGCACGATCATCGTGCGCCAGCGGGGCACCTCGATCCACCCTGGCCTCAACGTGGGCATGGGGAGGGACCACACTCTCTTCTCCATGATCGACGGCTACGTAAAGTTCGAGCCGGTCAGCAAAGAGCGCAAGCGCGCGAGCGTGTACACAGAGCGGGTGGCAGCGCCCGTCGCCGAGTAGCGCAGCCCGGATACAGATACGATATACGGTAAAGGAAGATTGGCGGCCAATGGCGAGAGCCGGAGGCAATAAGAGAGGAACGTAATAAGGAAATGAAAGCAGGTATTCACCCCAAGTACATGAAAGCCACCGTGACTTGCGCATGCGGCAACTCCTGGCAGACCATGGCGACTAAAGAGGTCTTGAAGACCGACCTGTGCAGCAACTGCCACCCATTCTACACCGGCGAGCAGCGCATCGTGGACACCGCCGGGCAGGTAGAGCGCTTCATGCGCCGCATGGGTGCGAGGAACGAGCAAGCGGCCAGGGCCGTAGTGCCCCAGAAGAGGGGCTCGAAGAACCGGGCCAATGTACCGCCTCCTCCGCAGGAGCGGCGTCCCACCCCTACCGAGGGCGACGCGGACGCGCAAGAGCTCGAGGGAGGGAACGTGGCGGTGGCCACGGCGGAGCCCGAGGAGATCTAGTCACCAAATAAAAAAGGCCCCGCGACGCGGGGCCTTTTTTATTTGGTGCTGCACGGGCTTCCCCGCGTGGAAGACTTTTCCACTATATAATGGTAGGTGGGAACGACTTTCAGAGAAAGAAGGCAGCGCGGGAATGGGAGACTACGTACAGCGTTTTATGGAGAACCAGGGGCCATTGGGGCCGCACCCGAAGCATTACGCGGGCGGGTGGATCGAGGTGATCTGCGGGAGCATGTTCTCGGGCAAGACCGAGGAGTTGATACGCAGGGTGAGGCGCGCGCAGATCGCCAGGCAGAAGGTGCAAGTGTTCAAGCCGAGCATCGACGTGCGCTATTCGCAGGGACAGGTGGCCTCGCATAATGGGGCGCTGCACAGTGCGGTGATGGTAAACGACTCGGAGGAGATCGAGGCGCTAGTCGAGCCGGATACAACCGTGGTGGCTCTTGACGAGGCGCAGTTCTTTGACGAGGGCGTGGTGGAGTTGTGCAAGAACCTGGCCCACAACGGGGTGCGCGTGATCGTGGCCGGGCTGGACCTCGATTTCAGGGGCGAGCCGTTCGGCCCGATGCCCCGCCTGATGGCCGAGGCCGAGATGATCGACAAGCTGCAGGCGATTTGCGTGGAGTGCGGGGCACCCGCCAGCCGCACCCAGCGCATAATCAACGGCCAATCCGCGGCCTACGACGACCCAATAGTGATGGTCGGCGCGAAAGACTACTACGAGGCCCGCTGCCGGCACTGCCACGAGGTGAGGGGCATCGAGGCAACCACCCCTGAGGAGCTAGCCTCGCACGGCCTTGCCTCCGAGGACGGCGAAGAGCGGCCGGTGAGGGAGGGGCGGCAGCCCGCGCTGCACATTGTGCCGAACGACCAGGTGGAGCCGAGGTCGGCGCGGTTGTAAGGCATAGGACGTGAAATGTGAGGGTACTGGGGTACGGTGTATGTGCCCCGGAAACCATTTCGAGCCTGGGCTTTTATATCCCTAACCCTTTCGTTCGGAGCATGATAGCACAACCTCACCACACGGACCATCTTACCTTATGCTAACAGATACACAAATCTTAGCCACGGGAAACGTGGACATACGCACATTCGAGTATAACCCCACTGAGTTCTCGCTGGACCACACGGTGGCGTCGGGGCAGTGCTTCAGGTGGAAGAGGCGGGGTGATGGCTGGTGGGTG
>JBJMMB010000357.1:0-9101 GCA_045805005.1 Chloroflexia bacterium | reverse complement strand
GGCGCGCTAGCCGAGTATAACGGTAAGGTTTACGTGTTCGGGGGCTACGTTTTCGGGGGACTGACCAGCAACCACGTATACGAATACGACCCCGCCGCCAACTCCTTTACCCCCAAGGCCCCTATGCCGTCGGTGCAGAACGACATCGGAGCGGCGGCGATAGGGAACCGCATCTACGTGGTGGGAGGCTACCAGTACATACACTACGCCTATGATCCGGCCGCGAACAGTTGGAGCACCATGGGCAGGCCGCCCACGCCCAGTTTCGTGGGGCCGGGGGTGTTCGCGTTCAATGGAGAGCTATGGGTGATAGGGGGGTTCGACAACCCCACGCGGCTCCCCTACCCGCCCGACAACCAGGTGCAGATCTATAACCCCACCTCGAATACGTGGCACTTCGGCCCGGCGTTCCTGAACCCGCGCTACTACAGCACGGCCGCGGGGGTCATCGGCACGCGGGCCTACGTTACGGGCGGGATAGATTACCTGAGCTACCAGTCGCCCTACGACTACCTGAACATCACGGAGTCGATTACCTACGGCGAGTGCCAAACCCCTGGTCCCACGCCCACGCCGGTGTGCCCTCGCGTGATCGAAGAGGTGCGCATCCAGAGCTTTGCGTTCGATCCCAATACGATCACCATCCACGAGGGGTCGACCATCCAGTGGACCAACTACGACACAGCCAACCACACCGCGACCAGCGACGACGGGGTGTGGGACAGCGACAACCTGGGGCAGTACCAGACGTTCACCTTCAGATTCAACACGCCCGGCACCTACCGGTACCACTGCGAGCACCACCCGTCGATGACGGGGAGGATCGTGGTGTTGTCGTGCGCCTTTACGCCTGTGCCCACAAACACGTCTACTCCAAGCACGCCAACCCCGCCCGGCACCCGGACAGTCACGCCCAGTTCCACGGCCACCTTCACGCCACAGCCCACAGCGACGGGCACCTTCACCCCACGACCAACGGGGACCGGCACCCAGAGCCCTTCGGCCACGCCTCCCGTGCTGACGGGGACGCCCAGCCGCACGAACACGCCCGTGGTTACCGGCACTCCTGTAGTTACCGGTACGCCATCAAACTGCACGATAAGGTTCAGCGACGTGACCGCAAGCGATTACTTCTACGAGGCGGTCACATACCTGTACTGCCACGGCGTCATATCGGGATATGGGGACAACACCTTCAGGCCTTACAACAACACCACGAGGGGCCAACTGACCAAGATCGTGGCGCTGGCAGAGGGCTGGGCGATCTACACGCCTCCCACGCCGACATTCAGGGATGTGCCGTCAACGGAAGCGTTTTACCAGTATGTGGAAACGGCCTACTCACACGGCATCATAAGCGGGTATACCTGCGGGGCTGGGTGCCTGGAGTTCCGCACAGGGAACAACGTGACGAGGGGGCAGTTGACCAAGATCGTGGTGCTGGCATCAGGTTGGCAGCTAGCGACGCCCGCCACGCCCACTTTCAGGGACGTGCCAACGACTGATACTTTCTACAGCTACATCGAGACGGCCTACTCACACGGCATCATAAGCGGGTATACGTGCGGGGCTGGGTGCCTGGAGTTCCGGCCTGGGAACAGCGCCACGCGGGGGCAGATAAGCAAGATCGTCTACCAGGCGGTTACGGGACGATAGAGGCAATAAGATGCGCGATGGGCCAGGCCATCCGGCTTTGGCCCCATCGCGCATAACCGTTCAATCCACGCGAACTGGGGAAGCGAGGATTGAGAGTCGCGTAGAAAGCGAACCCCAGGGCCTAATCTATGCTACATAAGCCTTTCGCTATAAGATCACGGGGAAGGTTGGTTAGTAGCTTATGTTAGGAAAATACGATGACCTGATTGAACGCTTGCGGTCTGGCGCGCCTGTTTACAAGAAGGAAATAGTGCAGGCGAGAGCAGAGTTGTATGACAGAGACGAGCAGAGCCGCCAGCTCTTTATGTATCTCCTGGGCCTGTATGGTCTTGAACCATACCATCGTGAGAGCAACGTAGTGAAGGAGGGGAAACCAATAGATTACCATGAGGACCTTACGCTTCGTCTCAAGGCTGGTTTGCTGGTGCCAAAAGAGGAAATCCAGACCGTTGCCGATGAGCTACAGGCATTGATTGATACTATTGGCCCTGGTCACGAGTTTACGAAAGATGAAGATAGTCGGGCAGATGTTTTGCTCAATGTTATTGGTAACGCCGGAGATAGCTCCTATGCGCCGCTGGTTGAGCGGCTGATTAGGCCGCCATGGGAGGAACAAGCGCACGATACGATTGTTTGGTATGCCCTTCTGGTCCTATATAGCAAGTGGCAAATTCCAGCGCGTCAGTATGTGGGAGAACTCCCCAGGATTATTGCAAACATGGGTGGTATGGCTGGCGAGATAGCAGCTAAGATTGCAGTGGATTATCTACGGAGCAACCCTGACAAGAGGTTACTGCGGGACCTGATTGAGATAGTCGAAAATAGGAAAATACACCCGGTAAGTAGATACGAAGCCTATAAAGCTCTGTACCGGCTTGTGTTCGATGGCGGAGGCCCATCAGAGGATGAAGATGAGTTCTGGGAGAGAACCAAATACGGACGGATCGATTTACTAGAGGTGGTAGACCCTACCGTTTTGCAAAAGGCAAAATTGGGGCTGCGCGGTGAAGAAGAGACCTAGCGCTGGGATCTTTCTGACAAGGCACCTCAGCCCCGAGAGCGCCCATACGGGGGTCGATCGTGGGCTGGGCCGCGAAGCACGGTTTGTCCACTAGGCGCGATGGCGGGGTGCCGGGCCCTGTACCTGGCGGCGTCGTGACGGAGTTCAGAGAGCCCCATCCGACCAAAGTGGTTCCATATCGAGGGCCTGAGGAGAAAGAGAAGCACGGCGATGGCCGCCCAGAAGGCGGGCGACTGCCACCACGCTAGAACGATCCCAGCCAGGACTTGCAGCAGAACCAGGCCCAGGCCAAGCAGATATTCTCGACCGGTCGGTACGAGCAGGGCGGAAATCACTAACAGGGTCAGAAGCGCCTGGGCCAGCATGAGGGCCAGCGCGACGACCAGACCGGCTGTGTTTAGTGTGGTCAGCAGAGTTTGGAGGATGGAATAGGCGGAGGCAAGACCGTATACGAGGGCCAATGGGCGAGAGCCAGGGATATGGGAGTCCTCGAAGGTGGCGGGTTGGCGGTTGAAGGGGCCGGGGCCTCGCCGGCCAAAGGGGGCGCGGGTGGGTAGCGGGGCGGGCCGACGCGGACCGGAGCGGTTTGGGTCTCCGGTGGCGATTCCTCGAATGTTGTGCCGTACAGGACCGGACGCGGTTGGGGATCATGGTCCAAAGTGCGCCTCCTTTAGACGTCCCTGAGGGCGTAGGCGATGGCCTGCTCGACGGACATGGCGCGGCCGGCGGCCCAGGCGGCCTCCCAGGCGGGGGCGGGGAGGGTTTCGCGGCTGCGAGCGACGTTTTGTTCGTACTCGGGCAGGTCGCCGGGGGGGATGGCTATGCCTATGGCTTCGCGCTGGGCTTCGGCGGCGCCCCAGAGGCGGGCCGCGTGCTCGGCCTTGCCCTGGGAGCCCGCGACCCTGGCGAGGCCCTCCACGCAGTCGGCGATGCCGTGCTTGTCTTCGAGGTCGCGGTAGATGGAGAGGCTTTCTTCGTAGAGCGATAGGGCGGCGGCGAGATCCTGCTGCTTCCAGGCGACCAGGGCGAGGTTGGTGAGGGCGTTGGCGATGCCCCGGCGGTCGCCAAGCTCGCGGTAAAGCGGCAGGCTCTCCTCGTAGAGCGCGGCGGCGTAGGCGTAGTCACCCTTCTCCCAGGCGATGAAGCCCTGATTGTTGAGGGAATTGGCGATACCGCGCTTATCGCCAAGCTCTTTGTAGGTGGTCAGGCTTTCTTCGTAGAGGGCGAGGGCGCGGTTGTAGTCGCCCTGCTCGTCCACCACCAGGGCGAGGTTGTTGAGCGAGTCGGCCATGCCGCGTTGGTCACCCAGGTCGCGGCGTATGGCGAGGCTCTCTTCGAAGTAGGTTTGCGCGACGGGGTAGTCGCCGTGGCGGTGGGCAACGTTGCCGAGGCTGTGGAGGGATTGGGCCACGCCCCAGCGGCCCGCCTCGCCGAGCTGGCGGTAGAGCTTGAGGCTCTGCTCGCTGAAGGAGCGGGCGGCGTCGAAGTCGTTCTGACGCCAGGCGAGCACGCCGGCGCCAATGAGGGCTTTGGCGTAGGCGCTCTTGAGGCTGCCCTTGACGGTGGCATCGGCCATGCGCAGGGCGGCGGCCAATTGCTCGCGGCCTTCGCTGTAGTAGCCATGCACGAGCCAGAAGCGCCAGAGGGCCCCCGCGATCCGCAGGGCGGTCATGGCGTCGCCGGTGTCGCGGGCGAAGCGGAGGGCGGCCCGCAGGTTGTCGTGCTCGTTCTCGAGGCGGGCCAGCCAGGCGGCCTGCCCGGCCCCCGCCAGTTCGGGCTCGGCTTCTTCCGCGAGGGCGAGGTAGTAAGCGGCGTGCCGCTGGGCCAGCGCCTCTGCCTCGTCGCCCTCAACCGCCAGGAGGGTTTCGCGAGCGTACTCCTGGATGGTTTCAAGCATCCAGAAGCGCGGCTCGGCCTCGGCCCCCTCGCTCTGGCGGAGGAGGCTCTTGCTGACGAGGGATTCGACAAGGGAGAGGGTCTGAGCGGGGGGAGAGGACGATTGAAGGCAGACCGCCTCGACGGCGGCCAGAGTGCAGCCGCCCACGAAGGCGGAGAGGCGGCGGAAGAGTTGCTTGTCGGCATCGTCAAGGAGGTCGTAGCTCCAGTCGATGGCGCTGCGGAGGGTTTGCTGGCGGAGAGGGAGGTCCCGGGGGCCGCCGGTGAGGAGGCCGAGTCTACTCTCAAGGCGGCCAAGCATAGCGGTGGGGGAGAGGAGGTTGACGCGGGCGGCGGCAAGCTCGATGGCGAGGGGGAGTCCGTCGAGGCGGTGGCAAATCTCGGCAACGGCCTCGGCCTGGGCCCTATCGTCACCGACGTCGAAGTCGATATTGACAAGACGGGCGCGGTCGACGAAGAGCCGCACCGCTTCGTATTCGAGCAGGTTGTTGAGGGAGGAGAGGTATTCCCTGTCGGGCATGTTGAGGGGCGGGACGATGTACTGCTGCTCGCCGTAGACGTTGAGCACCGACCGGCTGGTGACAAGGAGCTTCAGGTCGGGGGCGGAGACGAGCAGCTCACCAAGCAGGGGGGCGGCCTCGGTGACCTGCTCGAAGTTGTCGAGGAGGAGGAGGGTTTGCTTGTCGCTGAGGTAGTGCTTGAGGGTATCGAGCAAGGGCTGGCTGGCCGCCTCGCGCACGACGAGGGCCTGGGCGACAGCGGAGAGGACCAGGGCGGGGTCGCTTATGGGGGCGAGCGGCACGAAGAAGACCCCGTCGCGGAAGGCTTCGAGTAGCTGTGTAGCCACCTCCAGGCCGAGGCGGGTCTTGCCTATGCCGCCGGGGCCGACAAGGGTTACGATGCGCGGCTCGCGGCGGAGGCAGTCCAGCACCCGCGCTATCTCACGTTCGCGGCCCACAAGGGAGGTGCGCCGCGCGGGCAGATTGGTGGGGCGTGGGGCGGGAGGAGCGGCCAGGAACTGGGCTGGGCCAGGAGCGTTGCGGGCGAGGTTGAGGAAGGGAGCCTGCTCTTCGGGGGGTATCTCGAGGAAGATCATCAAGCGCTCGGCGATCTGGCGCGAGGGGCGGCGCTTGCCGGTCTCGATCTTGATGATCGCCGACTCGGAGCAGCCGACAAAAGTTGCCAGGTCCTGCTGCGTAAGGTCGAGCGCCCTGCGCTGCTGCTTGACCCACGCGCCAAACGATTGTGCCTCGTTCAAAGCAACCGTC
Organism: Chloroflexia bacterium; assembly: GCA_045805005.1. Lineage (GTDB taxonomy): Bacteria > Chloroflexota > Chloroflexia > QHBQ01 > JADMIH01 > JADMIH01. Next base: position 3,260 of record JBJMMB010000357.1, on the reverse strand, counting down.
CCTTCCCCTTCGGGAATTACGAATTGGGATTCCGGTTGATTTGTAATTCGTAATTCGTAATTCGTAATTTGCTCAGGGTATGCTTCCTGCAAGTATAACGCCAACCGGGTGCGGGGGCCAGAGGTTGTGGGTAGACCTTAGCCCCCACAAATGTGTAGTGTCGGTTTTTGTGCAGTTTTTTGTGTTGCCGGATGTAATATATTCGGCCAATTGCGTTGCTATAATTGCAAACATACGCACCCTCGAAAAACGTGCACCCCACGCCCACATAAACCGCGATGCCTGCGTTCAACCAACATCCGACACCAGACCAGCACGATGCACCCGGGAGAAGGCCGATGACTACCCAATACGCTAGCGAAATGAAGAGATTATGGCGACGGCGAGCATTCCTGGCCCTGGCGGCTACGCTGCTTTCACTGGTTATGTTGGGTATCGCTTCGGCGAACGCGCCCACCCATCTGCTCGATGGCCGCGTACCGGCGGATGGGCCAGCCTTCTCGGCAGCGGCGGCTTCAAGGGTGCAGGCCCCGAACGGTCGGGTGCCGGCCGACCGCCCTGGGTATTCATCTACCGGCGGGCCGTCTCAGTCAACGAGAGTAGGGGGAGAAGGATTTATTGGGGGACACCCCCAACCCCCCGGCAGGGAGACCCCTGCACCCCTATTCCAAAACACGGTAGACACCCCCACGCCCATTACGTGCGGCTCGGGGCAGGTGTTTGGCGAGGACTTTGAGAGCGGCACGTTGGGCGGGTTTGCTTCGGTGGTGCCGACCTGCGTGCCGGGCGACTGCGGGTGGGCACCCTCGATCGATTACCCGAACACGGGCGATTATTCCGCGTTCGTGCCCGACGTGAACGGCATTTCGGACCAGCAGCTTGTGACGACCAATCCCATAGCCATCCCGGCCAACGCCACAGCGGCCAGGCTCTCGTTCTGGCAGTCGTATATTTTCGAGCAGGACTACGATGGAGGAGTGGTGGAGGTGTCTACCGATGGAGGGTCGACCTGGCTCACCAACACGACCTTCCTCGCGGGCGGGTACGACGGCACCATCTCGGCCAACTGGAGCAACCCGCTGGCGGGACGAGTGGCTTTCACGAACATAAGGCCTACATTCTTCCAGTCGGTCGTGAACCTCCTGCCTTACGCGGGCAGAAGTGTGCTGGTACGGTTCCGGGTGGGGACCGACGAGTCGGTGGGTTATCCCGGATGGTATGTAGACGACGTCGCGGTGTCGATAACTGCGCCCCCGTGTGACACGCCTACTCCATGTCCGCTGTGCCCTACCAGCACCCCCACGAGCACCAACACGCCCACGCGGACCCGCACTAATACACGTACGAACACGCCGACCGAGACGGTCACCCTGACCCCAACGGCAACGAACACGCCGCCGCCAGTATCTCAATGTGGGGTGAACTCGAACTACAGCATCGCGCAGGCGGTGGGCACCATCGTGCCCGGCGTTACGGATGTGGGCAACCACTGCTCCTTCTGTTCCACGCTGATCGATCTGCCCTTCAACTACGTTTTCTATGGCCAGGAGTTCAACTCGGCCCGCGTGAGCAACAACGGCACCTTGCAGTTCACATCGGACCGCAACGTCTACTGGAACGACTGCCTGCCGCTGGTCGACTTCAACAATACCATCTTCGCGCACTTCGATGATTTAGACACCAGGCTGACCAACTGCCCGCAGTGCGGCATTTTCACCTTGGTGAGCGGCAACGCGCCCAACCGGATTTTCAACGTCGAATGGCGGGCGATTGGCTCCTATTACGGCGGGTACGTGAACTTCGAGATAAGGTTGTATGAAGGGAGCAGCAGGTTCGACCTGGTCTACGGGCAGGTAGACCAGAGCGGCACCAGCGCCACGGTGGGCGTGCAGCGCGACAGCGGATCGCACTTCACGCAGTTCGAGTGCGACACCAGCAGCCTGGTGCCCGACCTGCTGCTGGTGTTCACCCAGCCGGAGTGCCCCACGCCCACCGGCACGGTGACGACCTCCACGATCACGCGCACGCCTACTATAACGAGGACGGCGATCCCTGCGTGCGGCCCGGCGGCCAACTATGGCACGACTATCTCCTCGGGCACCATCGTTTCGGGCACGGTGGACATAGGCAACCACTGCGACGACTGTATCACCACGGTCAGCTTGCCGTTTACTTACTACTATTATGGGCAGCCGTTCACCCAGGCCAACGTGAGCACCAACGGCAACGTGCAGTTCTCCAGCAGCAACACGAGCAGCCAGGCCGTCTGTTTGCCCAGCGCGAACTTCAATAATACGATCTATCTGTATTGGGAAGATCTGGACACGCGCACCTCGGGCGGGTATGGCTGCGAAGGGTGCGGCATCTTCACCTCGGTGAGCGGCAGCGCGCCCAACAGGGTATTCAATATCGAGTGGCGGACAACCGTGATCGCCGGGGCCTTCGGGGAGTACACCAACTTCGAGCTGCGGCTTTACGAGTCGCAGGCGGGGCAACCTGGACAGTTTGACTTCGTGTACGGCTCGCTGGACCCAGGACGACCAGCCATGTCGGGAGTACAGCGGGACACGGGGAGCATGTACGTGAGCCTTAGCTGCTATGATCCCATTTACCACCAGGGCCTGCTGGTGCACTTCGACCAGCCCGACTGCTCGTCCACGCCGACGGTGACGAGCACGCCCACGGTGACTAACACCCGCGTGCCCACCGCCACCTGCGGGCCGGACGCCAACTACAACGTCTACCAGACGCTGGGCAGCATCGTGCCGGCCCTCAACGACATTGGGTTACACTGTGAGCAATGCAGCACGCGCATCGCGCTCCCCTTCACGTACAGCTACTACGGGCAGCCGTTCAACAACGTCAACGTGAGCGCGTCGGGGAACCTGCAATTCACGAGCAACGTGGTCAACGATATCATCCACAGTTGCCTGCCGATTTCCAACTTCAACAACGCCATCTTCGCCTACTGGGAGCAGCTTTATACGGGGTGTCCGGGGTGCGGAGTGTACACCTCAACGTCGGGGACCACGCCCAACCGCATCTTCAACATCGAGTGGCGAGCCGGTGAGCCGGGCGGCTTTTACAATGCCAACTTCGAGGTGCGCCTCTACGAGGACGGCGGGCGGTTCGATGTGGTGTATGGCATGGTGGGCACCAACGGGAGAGCAGCCACAATAGGCGCGCAGCGCGATGCGGGGAGCCACTTCACGCAGTATATCTGCTACCCCTTCGAGGATGTGGTCAACCAGGGCCTGATG
>JBJMMB010000356.1:0-5820 GCA_045805005.1 Chloroflexia bacterium | reverse complement strand
TTGGGATTGCGTATTGCGTATTACGTATTGCGTATCCCTATCGGTACCCAATACGTAATACGCAATAGCTCACTGTCCGTACACGTTCACGTAGCGGTGGTGCAGCCGGGCTACGTCCTCGGCCGGAATCTCGTCCGGGGTGCCTATTTGCAGGGCCATCCAGACGGCCGCCGCCACGTCTTCGGTCATAACGGCGGCCTTAACGGCCGCCTCCGCGTTCTTGCCGATGGTGAAGACCCCGTGGTTTTTGAGGAGCACGGCGGGGGAGCTGCCGATGTTCTCGACCACCAGCTTGCCAATCGACTCGTCGCCGATTAGAGAAAAACCGGCGCAGGGGATTGGCCCCCCGAATTCGTCGGCCATGGCGGTGAGCACGACGGGGATGGGCCGCCCGACCGCGGCGAAAGCCGTAGCGTAGCGGGAATGAGTATGTACCACCCCGCCCACGTCGGGCCTGTGGCGGTAGACATAGAGGTGGCTGTAGGTATCCGAGGAGGGTTTTAGGTTGCCCTCGACGACGTTCCCGTCGAGATCGAGCACCACCATCTGCTCTGGCCGCAGTTGGTCGTACAGCACGCCCGAGGGCTTGATCGCCACCAGGCCCGTCTCAGGGTCGCGGGCGCTGACGTTGCCGCCCGTCCACACCACAAGGTTGTTCCTCGGCAGTTCCATGTGCAGCCTGTAGAGTTCTTCTTTGAGTTCTTCAAGCATATTTACTAACCTGTTGCCTTATCGTAAACATTCCATATTAGCCTATCTGAGCGCATCCACGGCAGCTCTTTCGATGACAAGCCCCTTCTTGTAGCGTTCCATGAACGCCCTAAAGCCCTCGACATCCCTTGGATCTGGAGCTACAGTCGTGCTATTTTCCTGGGCAAAGACCTTTTTGGAGAGGTAGGCCTCCAGGGGTTCATCCGTTGCCGTATCGAGCTTATGGAGTGTGTAGGAGGCAAGCAAGGCAATTCCCCATGCCCCGCCCTCCCCTGCGGTCTCCATCACGGAAACGGGGACATTTATCGCGGCCGCCATGATCCTTTGACCCACTTCCGCGGTCTTGAAGAAGCCTCCGTGACCGAGGACCCGGTCAAGTTTCACCCTTTCCTGTTCAAAGAGGATGTCCAGCCCGATCTTGAGGGCCCCGAGCGCTGAAAAGAGGTGGACACGCATGAAATTGGGGAGCGTGAAGCGGCTTTCGGGTGTGCGCACGAACAGCGGACGCCCCTCTTCCATGTGTGTGATATGCTCGCCCGATAAGTAATTGTAGGAGAGCAGCCCGCCGCCGTCTGCATCGGCGCCTTCCCCCAGCGCCTGCTTGTACAGGACCTCGAACAGCTCAGATCGACTGATGTCCACACCGAGTGTGAAGGCGAAGCGCCAGAACAATTCGACCCAGGCATTGAGGTCAGATGTACAGTTGTTGCAGTGTACCATCGCCACGGGCTTGCCTGAGGGCGTCGTTACCATGTCAATCTCGGGATAGAGTTTCGACAGCGCCTTCTCCAACACGATCATGGCGAACACCGATGTTCCTGCGGAAACATTGCCGGTTCGCTCGGCAACGCTGTTGGTCGCAACCATGCCCGTGCCCGCGTCACCCTCGGGCGGGCAAAGTGGGATACCGGCCCGCAGTGGTCCATCGGGATCGATGAGGCGTGCGCCTTCTTCCGTGAGATGGCCGGCGGCATCTCCCGCAACCAGTACCTTCGGCAGGATGTCCTGGAGTTTCCACGTTATGTTCGCCGCCTTCAACTGTTCGTTGAACATCTCTAGCATGCGCTCATCGTAGTTGTTGGTGTTGCTATCGATCGGGAACATGCCGGAGGCTTCACCAACTCCCAGCACCTTTTGTCCGGTCAGCTTCCGATGAACATAGCCTGCCAGCGTGGTGAGATATGCAATCTCGGCAACGTGGGGTTCCTGGTTCAATATTGCCTGGTACAGGTGTGCGATGCTCCAGCGCTGGGGAATGTTGAATTGGAACAAATCGGTCAGCTTCTCCGCCGCCTGTGCGGTCATAGTGTTACGCCATGTTCGGAATGGCGCAAGCAGGTTTCCCTCCCTGTCGAATGCCAGGTAACCGTGCATCATGGCACTGAAGCCGATGGCGCCAATGGTAAGGAGGGGCACATTATACGCCTGGAAGAGGTGGTCGCTGAGAGAGCGGTAACTCTTCTGCAAGCCGGTCCAAACGTCTTCGAGGTGGTATGTCCACACACCGTTTTCGAACCGGTTTTCCCAATCATAGCTTCCCCAGGCGACCGGCCTATGGTCCTCGCCGATCAGCACCGCCTTGATGCGGGTAGAGCCGAACTCGACGCCAAGCACAGTCTTGCCGCTCTCTATTGCCTCGCGGGTGTCTTGCTGGGTGTAGTTTGGATTCATGTTCCTCTCTCGTAATCTGGAGTGGTTGTTTCTCAGAGAAGCTTTGAGAAGGGGCCGTTCTCAGCCTCTCTTGCTCTGTTGCTCTGTTGCGGCCTATTCCGGTTGTGACCGCGCCCGGCCCGAGAGCCGGAAACTGGCGGGCCTCTCGGATGCCCACTATGTGGCCAGTGGCCACCCAGGGGAGCCACCCCGAATTGAGACCGAAGCCGCGCCCTCTGCCCATAGACCAATGCTCGATTTGCAGCCCTGGGCAGGCATACCCGTATTCGTCGCTCATCTGGATCGTGTTCTTGGTGTTGTGGAGCACGATCCTGCCTACCTCCGCATAGTGAGCATCACCGGTGAGTTGGGCAAGCCTGGCGAAGTCGCCGACCTGCCGGCTTAGGAAGACGTCGAACGCGGAGAAGCCGGTGGTGATTAGCTGGTATCCCACGGTCGTTGCCCCATCGAAGAACCGGCCATGCCTGTCGTCAACCGGCATCGGGATGTCCCAGCAGAAGACCCACGTCTCGCATACCTGCGCCGCCAGTTCTGCCGCCTCCAGCCACTTTTGGTCGTCGGTGCGCTCGAACAAGCGAAGGTAGGCTTCCAGGGCCAGCAGGGAAGCCTCCTTGTCGTAGCAGTTGGGATTATCGAGGGTCCCGCCCAGTAACTCGCCGTGGCGGTGGTAGTTGTCCCACAGGTAGCTCGCCACCCCGACCGCCGCATCTACATAGGCGTGCTCGCCCGTGGCTCTGTCTAGGTCGAGCAAGAAGGATACCACGTGGCTCGAGTCGGCGGTGTCCGTGGAGATGGGCAGGCCATCCAGGTCATAGGAGCGGTAGAACGAGCCATCGGCGTTCTGATTGCGGCGAAGCCATTCGCCGTAGCTGGTGCACCAGCTCAGCCAGGCGGGGTACTCGCACCCAAACCCGCGCTCGATCTCCCAGGCCCGTAGGCATGCCCTGTGCGCCTCTGACTGGTCTCTGAGGAATATCTGAGTGCGCTCCCCCACGCGGCCGCCGTCCACCCACTCCCCGGTGGGCCTGTCGTATTCGCTGTGCGAGAGGCCGGCACCGCCGTTCGCCACCCAGAACTCCACTATATCGCGCCCCATCCGCAGCAGGTCCTCACCCCCATCCTGGTGCCCCGTTTCCAGCAGCAGAGCCGCCGCTTCCAGGTTGCGAGCGACGAAGCCGGTGCCGAGGCTGTTCTGCAGCTTGCCCGGCTTCCCGGTAAAGCAATCTATCCACGTCGGGATGCCTATGGATTCGCCGTCCCTTACGACAAGCCGGGCCAGCAACTCTAAGAGGGTACGCTCGACCGCCGCCAGGTCCACCGGCTGCTCGGCGGGCCCGTACGCCGCATATGCCTGCCGCCAGGCCGCCTTCATGGCCTGGAGATATGAGGGCGCGGCCCATATGCTGGTGCCGAGCACGTAGTCATAGCTGATGCTCTCTTGCAGAGGGTGGTACCGCAGATTCCAGCCCTCGTACTGGCGAGTTGCGGACTTACCGGAGAAGGGATCGACCGGGGAATCGCCCTGCGAGTTGCCGACCCCGAGGGTCCACATCGGCGGGTAGCGCACGTCGCCTTCGGTGCCCGGGAACCAGAATGCCAATGTGCCGTCGTTGTAGAGGCCAAACGCCCCGAAGCCGAGGCGAGCGTCTATCAGGGGCTCATCGTCGTCATCGGCTGCCACCGTTTGCGGCTTCCCCGCCAGGTGGAGCAGCGAGAGGGCACGCCCCGCCCGTTCGTCGTAGTGCATCACGAGAGGCAAGGGTAGACGATCTTCCCTGAAAACGATGCAGTCGGAGTGCTCGCGTTGCGCCGGAGAGCCAATAGCGTAGGAAGGAACATGCTCGTTTCTCCCATACCAGATGCCGGGCACGAACCAAGGGTCCTCGGTCGTAGCGCCTGAGAGCCTCCACTCGAACGCCGAAAGGAAGCCCGCGCCCTCCACCGTGCCGCGCACGTGAACAGAGCGAGCCATCCGCAGTTGCCCCCCCTCCACATCAAAGCTGTCCTCGAACACAATGGCCGCGCCCGGCACCTGCACCTCCCCGCTGCCTACCAGCTTCTCGTTAACCCGGACAACATGCCTGTAGCCCTCCCTGTGCCACGCCCGGACGCCGCGCACAAATAGCTGTACCGCAAGCGGTCGAGGGCTGTACGCTATGGTCTCCGCGCCGCACTCAATAGACAGCCCATAACCACCCTCCACCGAGCGGAAGGCCAGCCTGCACTGTCCGTTGAACTCTAGACCGTAGTCCTCCATGAACCTTTGCCCTTTTATTCCCCCAGCCTCAGTGCTGCACTAAGAGAGCCAAACAAAACCAGCTTTGGTAGGGGCGAACACAAGGTTCGCCTTGGTCGTTGTTGTACCCGTGGAGGGCGAACACAAGGTTCGCCCCTACAAACAAAGGCTTGGGTGCTTATCCGAGGTTTTGTCAAGCATGCCTGGCCTGGTAAGCATCGAGCTAAGAGTTTGCAAGAGCCGCCCATTGACGGTTTTCCCTGTAGGGGCAGGCAACGGGGGCCCACCCCTACAGAAGGGCCTTTTTGTGCCTGAATGGCCCTCGACCGCAGGCACCATGCCTCAGCTTGGTGCGTAGGGGTGAGGCATGCCTCGCTCCTACGGGAGTTGTTTTCATAAGGCTGTTGCTTTCTTTATTTTCATTATCTTCCGCACTTCTCGCCTCACACCTTCAAGCCGCTGGTGGCCAGACTGGGGACGATGAACCTCTGGAACATGACGAACACCACTATAACAGGTATTGTGAGCAGTATCACGCCCGCCATGGTGACGGTTGGGAAATCGTAGTACTGGGACTTGAGCGTGTTCAATCCCACGGTGAGTACGAACACGTTCGGGTTGTTGGTCATCGTCACCGGTATCAGGAAGCTGTTCCATGTGGCCGTGAAACCGAGTATTGCCTGCGTGACGATAGCTGTATAAGAGAGGGGCAGGGCCACGCGGAAAAAGACGCCCAGTTTGCCGAGACCGTCCACCTCTGCCGCATCTTCCAGGTCTCTCGGTATGGTCATGAAGGACTGCCTCATGAGGAAGATGAAGAACGTATAGACTAGGAAAGGCACGGTAAGGGCCAGGTAGGTGTTCAGCCATTTAAGGTCCGCCACCTGCAGGTAGAGCGGGATAAGGTAAGCCTGGAGCGGCACCATCATGATGGCGAGCACCATAATGAATATCACCTTCTTGCCCCAGAAGTTCAGGCGGGCCAGGGCGTAACCTGCCGTGGTGTTTACGAGGAAGTTCCCGAGCATCACGATTCCCGTGACGATGGCCGTGTTAACATACCAGCGGCCAACGGGCACCAGTTGGAAGACCTGCTCGTAATTCCACAGGGTGAGCCGGTCCAGGCCGACGAATTTTCCGTAGTCCTCGGGCAGCTCGAAGGAGACGTAGAAGGCGTACAGCAGCGGGGCCAGCAGAAATAA
>JBJMMB010000355.1:0-4787 GCA_045805005.1 Chloroflexia bacterium | reverse complement strand
TCTCATCGGCTCATCTCGCGGGTAGCCATGGCGGCAGGAAGATGAACAGGGTCAGCAGGAGCATGATCCCCAGCATGACGATACCGGCGCAACCCATGGTTATCACCGGATCGGCGCGACTGTCTCTCCGGCTGAGTTGCATGAAGGCCAGTGGCTCGGGTATCACGGGGATGGTGTACTCAACCTCGTAGTCCAGCTTGGGCAGCAGCGACTCGTTACGCAATGTGGGCACCAGCCGGTTGAGCGCTTCTCCCACACGGTCAACGTCCTCCTGTGTGATTTCCCAGGCCGGCCAGAGGGGCCGCTTGTTCCCAAGTTGCTCCTCCAGGTTGGTGAACGCCTGTACCATGCTGTGATAGGCGCTCGCCTGGTCCGCGTCAATGGAGGACCACTGCACGATTTGCATCTCCGCGTCCAGGTCTTGCTTCTTGATGGCCTCATCGATCTGGTTAGCCAGGAACTCGAACAGGCTGTTGCTCATGCCGTCCTTTAAGGGGTAGTAGGTGGCCTTAACGCCGTCGATCACGAGCTCGCCCAGCTTGCCTGCTTCGTCACCTAGCTCCCAGGTGATTTGCCGGCCGGGCTGGCCCCGCAGCCGGATGGCCCGGTCTAAGCAGACGTACTGGCTCTCGCCCCCGGTCTTCAGGGCGGTGTGCTTCCTGTATTCGACCCGCTCCTTGCTCTTGCGGCTGCTGTCGAACACCGCGGGCGAGTTGAGCCAGAGCATACGCAGGGCGCCTATGAAGCCTTTGAAACTGGTGACCAGGTAATAGAAGGCGAGCACGACGATGACGGCGAGGATCAGAGTCTCGACATTGCTGCGCTGGGTGAGGGTGATGAAGAATTGGACGCGCCATGCGATCATGACGATTAGTACGATGGAGATAATGTTGAGTGCCAGGTAGATAACCGCCTGCCAGCGTACGCGTGCGGCGTAGCGCTCCGGCGTAGTATCGATGTGTTCCTGGACGATCTTCTCTGCGAGTGCCATTTGCTACCCTGATTTCTATGTGGGCCAGGCATGCCTCGCCCCTGCCAGGCTAAAAGCAAGGAAAGTGCCACTGCTTGTGCGTGAGGTGCGAAGCAGATACAATGAGGGCGCATGGACATCCTTTATTACCTCGGGCTGGCCGTCACGGGCTTCGGGGCCGGGCTGGTCGGGGCATTGCTGGGGCTGGGCGGCGGGGTATTCATGGTGCCCGTGCTCCAGTTGATTTTTAACGTACCCTTTCTGACCGCTTCGGGCACGAGCAACGTGGCGGTGGTGGCGACCTCCACCGCCGGGGCCTCGACCTACGTGCGCGACCGGCTGGCGAATATTCGTTTGGGGTTGGTGCTGTTGGTGTCCACCACGGCGGCGGCCCTGGTTAGCTCGCTGGTTGCTTCGCTGCTGCCCACCGCTGTTCTCAGTGGTTTGTTCGCGCTGTTGCTCCTGTATACCGCTTATTCGATGCTGGCAAGCAGGTCGCCGAAGGCGCGAGGGCCAGAGGCTGATCCTGACCCCGCCGTCGCGGAGACCGCCTCCGACCTGGGGCTCGAGGGTGCGTATTACGATGCCGCGGCGAGATCTGAGGTGACTTACAGCCCCCGCAAGGTGCGCATGGGGATGAGCCTGAGCATGCTTGGAGGCGTTGTGGCCGGCCTGCTGGGGGTGGGCGGAGGTATCGTGCAGACGCCTGTTATGAACCTCCTGATGAACGTGCCCCTCAAAGTAGCGGCCAGCACCAGCAACTACATGATCGGGGTGACTGCCACCAGCGCTGCTTTTGTGCGCTATGCCCACGGGGACATCGACCCGCTGATCGCCGTGCCCATGGCCTTGTTCGTCTTCTTCGGGGCACGGGTGGGCGCGTGGCTCGTCCCCCGCACGCCCAGCGCCCGCTTGAAGCTGATCTTCGGTTGGGTGGCCCTGGTCATCGCAGCGCTGATGATTCTCAAGGCAGTGGGCCTGTGGCCGGGAAAGTGAGGGAGCTATTGCGTATTGCGTATTGCGCATTACCTCGCCAGGCGATACGCAATACGCAATACTGAGGGCAAGATGGTAGATCTAAGCGGACCAACTGACCTATTAACGTATCGCTGGGTGGCGCGCACGTTGCGGGTGGGGATGTACGTCAGTTTTGGGGCTATGGGTTTGGGGTTGGTGTGGTGGCTGCTGGCGGGTGCGCCGGGAGGGGCCGGCTCGGCGGAGAAGGTGTTGCCGTTCGACAGGCTATTGCCCGACCTGGTGGCGGGGAACCCTCTGGCGCTGCTGAACCTGGGCGTTGTGCTGCTGCTGGTTGTTCCGGGGGTGAGCCTGCTTGCGGCGATAATCACGTTTGCCGCGGCTCGCAACCGGCGCTTCGCGGGTATAGCAGGGCTTGTGGGCGCGATTCTTCTGCTGAGCCTGGTCCTGTCGGTGCTTGGGCTCGATAAGGTTATCCAGACGTGGGTGCAGTCATGGGTAAATTTGGTCCAGGGCAGGTAGCAGCACGCGCCAGTCGTAGCGCGAAACCGCCAGGTGGCGGGCGGCACTGCCGAGGGCGGCGCGCCTGGCCGGGTTAGACATCAGGTCGAGGGTGCTACGAGCGAAAACGTCGGGCGAGGTTGCCAGGAGCATCTCCCTGCCGTGCCTTACGTTTACCCCCTCGGCGCCCATGGGCGTGGACACAATAGCCCGCTCCAGAGCCATCGCCTGGAGCACTTTCAGCCGCACGCCTCCGCCCATCCTCATGGGTACCACATATACTGCCGCTTTCTCCACCCACGGGCGGGGGTCGTCGACCGGCCCGGTGACCGTGATGCCAGGTACGTCGGCCAGCCGCAGCACCTGAGGGGCCGGGTTGCGGCCCACGATGTAGAACCGCGCCCCCGGCCGGGCCTCCCTGATGAGCGGCCACACCTCCGAGGCGAACCAGAGCGCGGCGTCCACGTTGGGCCGGAAGTCCATGCTGCCGTCGAACACAAGCGTGTTATCCTCGCCCGACGTAGCCTCTCCATTAGGCGAGACGGCCTCCGGCGACCAGTAACCGCTATCCACTCCGTTGGGCAGCACGGCGATCCTGCGGGCGGCCGCAGGCGCCAGCCGGGATAGGGCGGTCCGGTCGGGCTCGGAAACCGCCAGGATGTGCTCGCTCCGCAGGCAGACCCGGGCCTCAAAGCGCCGGAGGCGCTGCCACTGAGCCAGTGAATAGAGGGCGTGGGGCAGGCGCTTCGGGCGGCGAACGTCCGTGGCGAAGACCCTCCGCTGCAGCAGGTACTCGGCATTGTGGGCGTCATAGGTCATGTCTGGGCACCCCGACTCCAGGGCCAGGAGACCGTAGGGGGCCATCTCTATCCCCTCAACGTGCACTGCATCGAATGCCTCCTGGTTGCATAGCTCCCGCACCCTGCTCCACATTACCCCTGAGCGCAGGCGGCGGGCCATGTCGGGCTCCCGCGAGGCGAGCAAGGTGCGCAGCCGCTCGCTCCGCGTCCGCGTGGGCCGTCTCAGCACTTCGGCCCGGCGCAGACCGCCTAGCCTCTCATGGCTGACCGCTCCCCCCTCGGGCACGAAGGTCAACAGGCTCACCTCATGCTTACCTGCCAGGTATTCCGCGATATGCAGGTTGCGGATGGCCGCCCCCTGGCACGGCGGGTCGGGCCACTGGGGAGCAAGGATGAGGAGCCTCAACGCAAAACCAGCCCTACCAGCCTTGGTCCAAAGATCAATAGGCCCACAACCACCGCCCCGATCGCGGTCAGCAGGACCACTCCCGCGGCCACGTCCTTGGCTACTTTGGCGAGTGGGTGGTATTCGGCGGTAACCAGGTCCACCAGCGACTCGATCATGGTGTTCACCATCTCGGCGCTGAGCACCAGGGCCATCGTTACCGCCAGCACAGCCCACTCCACCCAGCTCAACCTAAGCAGCAGTCCGGCCAGGGTGGCAGCCGTACCGATGGCGACGTGTATTCGGAAATTACGTTGGGTACGGAAGCAGTAGGCGAGCCCGGTGAATGCGTAGCCGAAGCTGGCGAGCAGCGTATTAGCCGGATGGGGCGGGGGCTCGGGGTTGCTGTTTTCGTGCCCGCGAGGTGGAGGCGCTGTGCCCGTGGTCATCGCCAGGACTGAGGACTGAGTGCTGAGGACTGAGTGCCCGCAGCCCACTCAGTCCTCAGCACTCAGTCCTGGATAGAAGGCTTCCAGCAACTCCTGCTGGCGTGCGTGCATCCGCTCGTGCTCGTGGCCTTCGGTATCGTCGTAGCCGAGCAGGTGGAGGAGGCCGTGGATGAGGAGGGTGGCTACTTCGGCCTCGGGGGTGTTGCTGAAGTCGGGGGCTTGTTCGGCGGCCCGGTCGTAGGCGATGGCGATATCCCCCAGGTAGGGGGCCCGTCCCTCCGGGGTGACGAAGCGCGGAGCACCCGTCGCGCCGGGCTCTTCGCTCATGGCGAACGAAATCACGTCGGTCTCGTAATCATGCCCCAGGTAGTCGCGGTTTAGCGAGCGCACCTCGCCGTCGGTGGTCACTATCACCCCTAGCTCCAGTGGCCCAGGCACGCCCTCTGCCCGCAGCACCTCCATCGCGAGGATGTGCAGGGCGCCGCAGTCCAGGCGGTCCTCATACTGCGGGTCTATCTGCACAGTGATAAGGTAGTCGGAGCCTGTATCGTTGCTCACCTCCGCGCCGCCCAGGTCCTGGAAACCCTCATACCCGCCCTGTGGGCCGGTTTGCGATTCGCTGTTCATTTCAACCTCCGGTTAGGGAGAAATTAGGAATTAGTTGGGGACACCCCCAAACCCCCGGCAGGGAGCCCCCTGCACCCCCT
>JBJMMB010000354.1:0-13229 GCA_045805005.1 Chloroflexia bacterium | reverse complement strand
GGCGCAGCCATTTTGGCTTTTTGCTATTAAGCACAAACTGTGCCCCGCTCCTACCACTCCCCAACAATCACGAGTTAGATAAATATCTAGCATTTCCGGTTTTGCCAATTTTACGCGTGAGAATCGCCCAAAACCGGGGAAACCGGAAATTGCTCCTAATCCCTAAACACCCCACCAGCCCCTCCCCGCCTGGGGCTTGGGGGATTGGAGCCCAACTCTCCCCTCTTCTCCCAACAAAAGGGGCTTGGGGGGCCTGGTCTCCCTGCCGGGGTTTGGGGGTGTCCCCCACACTCTTACTCTTAAAGGGGTGCAGGGGCCTCCCTGCCGGGGGCTTGGGGGTGTCCCCCAAAGCTCATTCTTCTTAGATGGGGTTTGGGGCATACGCCCCAGGTGGTATAATAGTCGTGGGCTATCAAAGGCCGGAAAGCTAGTGGGAACAACATACTACCCATAAAAAGCTATAGAAGCAGGAACAAATCATGACCATCCATACCAATGGCACATCATCCAGCAATGGCATACCCGAGCGCTCGGTATACCTCGACCACGCCGCCACCACCGGCGTGCTGCCCGAGGTCGTCGACGCCATGCTCCCCTACTTCACAGAGAAATACGGTAACCCCTCCAGCGTGCACGCCTGGGGCCGCGCCGCCCACCAGGGCCTGGAAGGGGCCCGCCGCCAGGTCGCGGGCGTCCTTGGGTGCCGCCCCCGCGAGGTCGTCTTCACCTCCGGCGGCACGGAATCCGACAACCTCGCCGTCAAGGGCGTGGCCTGGGCCTACCGCCGCGGCCTGTTCGAGGCCAAGAACCCCTCTGCCGGGCCGGGGCACATCATCATCAGCGCCATTGAGCACCACGCCATCCTCCACTCCGCTGAGGAGTTAGAGAAGCACCGCTTCGAGGTCACAGTCCTCCCGGTCGACCACCACGGCCTGGTTAGCCCCGACGACGTTGCCGCGGCCATGCGCCCCGATACTATCCTCGTCAGCATCATGTACGCCAACAATGAGATAGGCACCATCCAGCCGGTCCGCGAGATCGCCGACGTGGCCCACTCCGGCGGCGCGTTCTTCCACACCGACGCGGTGCAAGCCGGCGGCTACCTCGACCTCGACGTCAACCGTCTGGGCGCCGACCTCCTCTCCCTCTCGGCCCACAAGTTCAACGGCCCTAAAGGCGTGGGAGTGCTGTACATGCGCGCTAACACTCCTCTCCAGCCCCAGCAGCACGGAGGCTCGCAGGAGAGCCGCCGCAGGGCCTCTACCGAGAATGTCCCCGGCATCGTCGGCCTGGCCGCCGCCCTCGTCCGCGCACACCAGAACCTCGCCTCCGAATCCGAGTACGTCCGCGGCCTCCGCGACCGCCTCGTCGCCGGCATTAAGGAGCTGATAGACGACGTCCACTTCATGGGCCACCCGGAGTACAGGCTACCTAACAACGCCAACTTCTGCGTGCGCGGCGTCGAGGGCGAGACGATGCTCCTCAAACTTGACATGCGCGGCGTTGGGGCCTCCAGCGGCGCGGCCTGCGCCTCCGGCTCTACGGAACCCAGCCACGTCCTCCGCGCCCTCGGCGTCCCCCGCGAGCTGGCCCAGGGCAGCCTCCGCCTCACCGTAGGCATAGACAACACCCCCGAGGACATAGACTACGCCCTCGACGTCCTCGAGTCCTGCGTGACCGAGCTCCGCACCTCGGAGCTCGCCGCCAGGTCAGAATAACCCACCATATCAAACAGAGAGCGGCCCGCGGGCCGCTCTCTGTTTGATATCTATCAACTCCCCCAGGGAAGTTGGTCCGGCCTCTCCAATCCGAAATGCTGCAGAAACGCCAGCGTGGTCCCATAAAGGATGGGGTGCCCCACCGTCTCCAGCCTCCCCACCTCCGCCACCAGGCCCCGCATCATCAGCGTGTTCACCACGCCCGTGCAATCCACGCCGCGTATCGCCTCGATCTGCGGCCGCGTCACCGGCTGCCGGTAAGCAATCAGCGCCAGCGTCTCCAGCGCCGCCTCTGATAACCGCTGCGTGGCCTGATGCCCGCGCATCTTCTCGATGTACAGCGCCGTCTCCGGCGCGGTCACCAACCTCACCACGTCGTTATGCCGCTGCAAGCGCAGCCCCCGCTTCCCCTCCGATAGGGTCTTCCCCAGGTGAGCCAGCACCCGCTCCAGGCTGGCCGGGCGTATCGCCAGCACCTTCCGCAAGTCCCCCAGCGTAAGCGGCTCCGCCGAAGCGAACATCAGCGCCTCCGCAGCCGAGGCCATCTCCTGGATGTCCTCCCGCTCCTCCACCGAGCCCGCCCCACCAGCCTGCTCTAACTCTTCGCCTGTAATCTCTTGTGTTTCCATAACAGATAGCAATAACCCAAACCACAAAGCGCCGCTTATTATATGCCGCCGGCGCGGCGGCAAAAAAGGCCGTCATAATTATATGACACCGACCCTCTTTCCGCCAGTAAATCGCCAAGTCCCTGCTAATTCCGGCTTCTTGCCCGGTGGCGAACCAGGATAGCAAGCGCGTCCCGGCCTCCCCATTCATTCCCCTAAAACCCTGCGCCTCCGCGCCTCTGCGGTTCCAAACCCAAATAAATCCTAGCGAACTTTGCGCTCCTTGCGCCCTTGCGGTTCGATTCCATAGCTATTTGGTGCTCTCGGTGCCTTGGTGGTTCCGTTCCTAAAGCGCCTGCCAACCACCCCATCCAGGGAGCGCGTCCCGGTCTGCCAATTCAACAAAACCTCCGCGTCTTGGCGTCTTGGCGTTTTCTGGAGAATGGCGTCTTGACGTTTTCCGACATCTCAGATCTACATTATTAGGCAATATTTCCCCGCGCACTCCTGAATGATTAAGTAATTTTGCCGATGCGCGCAGGCAAATCGCGTGTTATGATATTAATGACAGCTAGACAGCTAGCACCCACAGAAACGGAGCAAGCACAATGGAAAGCCTGGGACTTTTCGTACAATCCATCGCCGAACAGTTCGGGCCACGCCCCGCCATCCTTTACAAGCCCGGCAAGACCACCGAGGTCTGGAGCTACATCGAGCTCAAAGAGCGGGCCAACCGGGTCGCCAGGTGGCTCGGCGAGCAGGGCGTGCGCAAGGGCGACCGCATCATCCTCTGGGCCCCCAGCAGCCCCCTGTGGGTCGCCGCCTTCCTGGGGGCCATCCGCGCCGGCGTCATCGTCGTGCCCCTCGACACCCGCAGCGGCCCCGACTTCGCCGAGCGTGTCATCGCTCAGACCGCACCCAAACTCGCTATCCTCGCCAAAGCCACAAAAGACTCCTACAAGGCCAACGCCCCAGTCTTCATGGTCGAAGGTCTCGCCGACCTCCCCGAATCGGGCGGCGATGTGCTCGATAAGAGCGTCACCCGCGAGGACATCGCCACCCTCATGTTCACCTCCGGCACCACCGGCGACCCCAAGGGCGTCATCATGACCCACGGCAACATCCTCGCCAACATGGAGGCGGTCGACCTCGTGGTGCCCAACATCCGCGAGTTCAAGGTAGTTTCGCTCCTGCCCCTCAGCCACAGCTTCGAGCAAACGATCGGCCTGCTGCTCGCTCTCAAGCGCGGCACCAGCGTCTACTACGTCACCAGCCTCCTCCCCGCCACTATCTTCGACGCCCTGAAAGAGCACGGGGCCACCGCCATGCTCCTCGTACCCGGTGCGCTGCAGTTGTTCATGTCGAGCATCGAGCGCGAGATCACCAAGCAGGGCAAGACCGAGCAATGGAAGCGCCTCCAGCAGATCGCCCGCTACCTCCCCCAACCCCTGCGCCGCCTCCTCTTCAAGCCCGTGCACGACCGCCTCGGAGGCAAGATCGAGTTCTTCGTCTCCGGCGGCGCGCCCATAGCCCCAGAACTTGTCGAAAAGTGGGAGCGCCTGGGGATACCCCTGCTCCAGGGTTATGGGGCCACCGAGGCCGGGCCCGTCATCTCCGCCACCAATCTGCAAAACCGCAACCCCGTCACGGTCGGCAAACCCATCCCGGGCATGCAGGTGAAGATCGCCCCCGACGGCGAAGTCATGCTCAAAGGCCCCAGCGTCACCCCCGGCTACTGGCGTAACCCCAGCGCCACCGAGGCAGCCTTCGAGGACGGCTGGTATAAGACCGGCGACCTGGGATACTTCGACAAACGGGGCCACCTCGTCCTCCACGGCCGCAAGAAAGACTTGATTGTCCTCGCCAACGGCCAGAACGTCTATCCAGAGGACGTGGAGCGTGCCCTCAAAGCCGTGCCCGGCGTCACCGACGCCGTCGTAATAGGCCTCCCCGACAACCAAGGTCAGGGCGTCGAGGTGCACGCGGTGCTCATCCCCGACAAGGGAGTAACCGATACCGGCTCCATCGTCAAACAGGCCAACGCCCGCCTCGCCCCCCACCAGTACGTCAAAACCCTCACCGTCTGGCCCGACGAGGACTTCCCACGCACCCACACCCTCAAAGTCAAAAAGCACGAGGTCCTGGCAAGGGTGCTCAAAATGCGAGAGGAGCAGCACACACAGGCCAACCTGCAACCGGCCTCTCGCTAACACACATACACGCATAACAGGTATACAGGCAGGCCCGCGTTGCCTGCCGCGGTCGCAAACCACTAACGCTGGTGGGTATATCAACCGGGCATGCAACGCGGGCCTGCCCATACAGAACAGGCTACGGAGAACGCAATGACCACACCCATTGACGCAACCTTGTCAGGAAGCCCCCAGGCTCCGGTGCCCGTGGAGGTCGCCGAGGGCAAGATCGAAGGGGCCGGCCCCCTGGACATGCGCAAGGCGATCAACTACAGCGTCGCCAACCTGGGCGCCTCGGTCTTCTATGCCCTGTTTAACTTCGGCATGCCCCTTTACCTCGAAACCTACAAGCTCCCCGCATCGCTAATTGGCTTGCTGGCCAACGAGCGCTCCTTCGTGGGGGCCTTCTTCCAGCCGCTTGTGGGCCGGCTCAGCGACCGCACCCGCACCCCACTCGGCCGGCGGCGCCCCTTCTTCATCGTGGGCATTCCGCTCGTCTGCGGGGGGCTCATATGGCTGGCCACGCACCCACCCCTGTGGGAGATGATTGGTGTCATGGCAGTGCTGGCCTTCTTCCTCGCCGTGGCCTGGGACCCCTACATGGCGATGATGGCCGACCTCTTCCCGCCCCTGCAAAGAGGCCGTATCGGCGGTCTGCTTGGCCTGGGAGCGGCGTTGGGAAGCATCATATTCGCCCTCCTCGCCAAGACCCTGTGGGAGCACAACGAGTTCCTGATATTCATGCTCGTGGCCGGCGCATTGCTCGTCACCTGGACCTACACATTCTTCACCGTCAAAGAGCCGCCCATTGATGAGAGCGCCGAGCAGGCTCCGAAGGCTGCGAAAACTAACCCGATCGATTATCTCAAGAGCCTCAGGCAGTATCCGGAAGTAGGAAAGTACGTGTTTGCCGTCCTCTTCTTCTGGATGGGCACCGGCGGGGTCATCCCCTTCATCACCCTCTTCGGTGAGAAGGCCCTGCACGCGAGCCAGAACGATACCTTCATCCTCCCCCTCGCGGCCACCCTCGCCAACGGCCTCTTCGCCATACCGCTCGGCATCCTCGCCGACCGCACCAGCAAGAAAGGCGTGATGATAGGAGGCATGGTCGTGTTCGGCGTGGTGGGGCTGATAGGCTCGCAGAGCCAGAACCTGCTGCAGGGCTCGATAGCCCTCGCTATAGCCGGGGGCGCCAACGCGGCGATGGCCCAGATAAACCCCATGCTCTCCGACCTCTCGCCCCGCAGGCGCATGGCCGAGTTCATCGGCCTCGGCTCGGCAGTATTCTCCTTCGCGCAACCCTTGGGTTCGGTGGTAGCGGGCCTCGTGCACGACATAGCCGTCCCCTTCGTAGGCGACAACGATGCCTACCGCTGGACCTTCCTCACCGCCGGCGTCATGATCCTCATATCGGCCCTCCTCCTCACCACCGTCCACCCGGAAAGGGCAGTCACCGAGGAATAAGCGGTGCCGGCCTCCCTGCCTCGGACTTGAGGGATTGGAACCCAACTCTCCCATCCAACAACACAAAGGGGGTGCAGGGGTCTCCCTGCCGGGGCCTGGGGGATTGGAGCCCAAAATGTCATTACCTAAAATATTCCCGGAGGAGAAGATAGTGAACGACTCCAACCCCAAGCTGGAAGCCAACAACCCCAGGCTGGAAGCTAAAGAAGAAAGAGCCGAGGCCCACCTGCAAATGGGCAACGCCGCCCGCGCCAGGTGGTACATCCGGGCCTTCAAGCTTGTGGTACGGGCCATCTTCCGCATCTTCTTCAAGATCAGGGTGCGCGGCCTCAAGAACGTACCCTCCACTCCCGTCATAATATGCGCCAACCACCTCGGCTGGGCCGATACCTTCCTGGTTCTCCTCTTCTTCCCCGTCGAGCCACGGGCCTATGTGCTCGGCGAGCAACAGGTCAAATATATCTCCGGCTTCCGCACGAAAGTGATTGACTCCCTGGAGATCATGGTCATGCTCGACCGCAGCAAGCCCGTGCAGGCCATCCGCATCATGCAAGACGTTCTCAAGCGCGGAGGCTCGCTGCTCATCTTCCCCGAGGGTAAGCTCGGCTACCAGGAGGGTCACCTGCAGGAGTTGCAGGAGGGCGCGGCCCACATCAGCCAGGTCAGCAAAGTGCCCCTCCTCCCGGTGGGACTTACCGGCACCCAGGAGCTATGGCTCCGCCGTACCCTCACCATGCGCATCGGCAAGCCCATCGACCACACCACCTTCCAGGGCGACACCCACACACGCGTCCGCGACATGACCACCCGCCTCCACAACGACATGCAAGCCCTCCTCCCCGGCGACCCCGAGCGCCCTCGCTTCAAGCCCCTCAACAAGTGGCTCACTAAACTGTTTTAGCAATATCCAGACGTTGCAAAACCCACAAATCGCGACCTCCGGCCGCGATTTGTGGGTTTTGCAACAAGAATAAAAGCCCCCCGGCAAGGGAACCCCAAGGCGTAGTACTTCAGTACTAAGGACTATAGTACCAACCGCAATAATACCTTCGAGGAATTAAGTTATCACAGGTCCTGATATACGATGGTACCAGAGGCCAAATACATCGGCCCGAACACCTGCCGGCCCGGGGGTGTTCGCGGGGCCGAAAGCCGGCCATCCACCGGCATCATAGTAGTTTAGACACAATCACAGACACACGTCGGGCGTGATACAGCCTGGCGAAAGGAAAAGGGATGAGTTCTAATCGCGATAATCTAGAGACCAGACTGCAGTCGACCAACTGGGGGGTGCTTCCACGGGTCCTCCTCATCGCGGTGCTTCTGTTGCCTGCTCTGTCGCTAGCGCCCAGGGCTGATGCGGCCCCAAAGGTCCAGCCCGACCTGCTAGCCATCGCCGCGCAGCACCCGGACGCCAGGGTCAGCGTAATCGTGCAGAAAGTGGTCAAAGATAACAGCGTCGAGAATATGGTCACCCAATTAGGTGGCACCGTCACCAAAGACCTCCATATCATCAATGCCTTCGCTGCAACCCTACCCGCGAAGGGCGTTTCCCAGCTCGCCAGGGCCAACGGTGTGCGCTGGGTGTCCATGGACGCCCCGGTCGTCAAGACCGACTGCTCTAACTGTCCAGTAGATACCACGAAACTGCTGAATGCCTACGACCGCGCCATCGGGGCCGACCGGGTCTGGAACCTCTCGACCGGGTACCGCCAGGGGCAGGGCGTGGGTGTGGCGATTGTGGACAGCGGCGTTGATTGGAATAACGATTTCCAGACCACTTCGGGTGGTTGGCGCATCCTCGCAAACGCTAAGTTCTCCAGCTTTACCGCCAGTACGCAAGACAAATACGGACACGGCACACACGTTGCCGGTATTGTAGCGGGTAATGGCAGTTACTCAAGTGGTGGTTACGTGGGTGTTGCACCCAGGGCCAACCTGCTCAACCTGAAGGTCAGCGACGACCAGGGTCAGGGCACGGCTTCATCGGTAGTTGACGCCTTGCAATGGGTGCTCAATAACAAAGCCACCTACAACATCCGCGTCGTCAATATCTCACTCAACAGCAGTGTCGGGCAATCGTACAATGTTGATCCCATCGACGCCGCATGCGAAATACTTTGGTTCAACGGAGTGGTAGTTGTAGTAGCGGCAGGCAATAGCGGCACCACCGGCCTCTACGCACCCGCTAACGATCCTTTCGTAATCACAGTGGGCGCGACCGACGACAAAGGCACAGCCGCCCTCAGCGACGACACCATCGCCAGCTTCTCCGCTTATGGCACGACCTCGGACGGTATTGCGAAACCCGACCTGGTGGCCCCAGGCACAAACATCATCAGCGTGCGTACCGGTGCCAGCAACGCTACGCTGCCGACTTTGCACCCGGCTAACAAAGTTGGTCAGTACTACTTCAAAATGTCAGGAACTTCGATGGCGGCGCCCATGGTAGCCGGGGCCGTGGCTCTGTTGCTCCAGGACGAGCCCAATCTAAATCCTGACCAGGTCAAATACCGGCTGAAGTCCACCGCGGTGAGCAGCACGACCACGTGGCGGGGCTACAACGCGCCGAAAGCCGGCGCGGGCTACCTGAACGTGTACGGCGCGCTCATGGGCACCTCAACGGCAAGCTCCAACACCAATCTCCCCGCGAGCCGCCTCCTCTGGTCGGGCTCCACGCCAGTCACCTGGAACAGCGTGAACTGGAACAGTGTGAACTGGAACAGCGTAAATTGGAACAGCGTGAACTGGAACTCGGTCAACTGGAACAGCGTGAACTGGAACAGTGACTACTGGGGACAGTAATAATCCCGAATTACAACCACGTAATACGGCTTGAGCTAATACGGAGTGGGGCGCCAAAGGCGGATGACCCCACTCTTCAATTTGTGCCTGGTGCAGGCTCGTTCCTCCCAGGCACTTGACGGTGTCCAGGGCTGTAGGGCCCTGCTTGTCGGCGGGTATCCGCTTGCCGGTGACGGGCTGCCCACCATCAATTCTCCTCGCTTGGCCCTACCGGCGGTGACCCGCCCTGCCCGAAGTTAGCCCTCAGCAAACTAAAGTCGGTGGAGTTCACCACGCTATCAGCGCTGAAATCCGCCCGGTCATCATAGCCCGGCTGCCCGGATGACACACCGAACGTGCTCCGCAGGATGCCAAAATCGGTAACCCCTACCGAGTTGCTGTCGTCTGCGTCGCCCGCCCGCATGAGGCCCATCTCCACACTTGCAAAAGCATCACCCGCCAGGGCAACGCTTCCCGAGCCCGCCAGATACCTGGGCCCCTTGACTCGCCAGCTATACGTACCGTTGGGCAACCCGCCCACGCTAACCGTGAAGAACCCGCTCGCGTCCGTACCCTGGCTCGGGTAATTCATTTCTATTGCACCCGACCGCAGCGTCAACGTGATGGGAAGCTGCTGGCGGCTATTGGGCTGAGCGGGGGGCCCCTGCCAGGTGACATGCCCGACCAGCGCGGGCGCGGACATGGGCGTAAATGTAGGCGCGGGCGTGCGCGTCGGGCTCTGCGTGGGCGTAATGGTCGGCGTGACCGTGGGGCCGGAGGGCGTGGGGGTGGGCATTATCGATGTCATTGTGTAGCTATCGATCGCCACCCCGGAGCGGTTGATGAACCGGAACGTCATGGTCATCGCCGTGGAGTCCACCAGCATCGCCCCAAAGTCGCCGTTGTACCGAGCCATGCTGCCGGGGATGGGCGAGCCGAAGCTGTAGATAGTCTTACCCCCCAGGCCGTTCACGAAATATGGGAAGCCGTTGAAGCTGATGCGCTCGTACTCGTGGTCGTGCCCCGCCAGCACACCGGTAGCGCCCCATTGCTGGTAAGGCCACTGCAGCGCCGGGGTGTTCCCATGCACCGCCCCCGAGGAGTAGGGTGGGTGGTGCATATACACCAACTTCCAGGGCTCCGTTGAGGCGGCCAGTCGCCCTTGCAGCCACATCGCCTGCGCCGAGCTTGCGCTGTTCCCGTCGGGCTCGTTGCCATCGCTGTCAATCGAGTAGAGGTGCACGGGCCCCCACATGAAATCGTAGTAGCGCTCGTTGTTCGGCAGCGAGAAGTAGTTGAGGTAAGGCGTCGCACCCGCCGTGACCCAGTCGTGATTTCCCAGTGCGGGAAAGAACTTGTTATACGCTGCCCCCGGCCCGTAGCTACCCGTATAGGGGAAGATAAAGTCGTGGTAATACTGCCCGATGTTGGGGTCTATCGTTGAGGCCGCGCCGTTGTCGTAGTTGTTGTCGCCCGTGGTAATAACAAAGTCCGGGTTCCAGCTTCGCACCAAGTTCGACACGTCGAGCGCCGTCTGCCCCACCCACCCATAGTCCCCGATCACCGCGAACCGCGCCGAGGACATCGAAGCCGGGCTGCCGGCCAACCCCACGGGCGCTCCCACGGCCACCCCCACCACGACCAGTGGCGACATCAGCAACAGCAGCGCCCGCAACACCACGGGCATCGCCACACCGCGCATTAGCTAACCCTCCTCACCATCGAAAGAGAATCCCGGTGCTTCAGGCCATAATTCTACCCCAGAAAACGCGAAGGCACAACGGGTGTAGCGCTATGGTGTAGCGCTATGATGAAGCGGCCCGCGTCCCGACAACATCTGTCAGCGGGTATCCGGTTGTGGGAGATAGAGGATGGGAGTCCAGCAGTTCTACTCACTACGGCCCTACAGGCGGAGCCCCATCCTGCCCGAAGTTAGCCTTAAGCAAGATGAAATCGGCGGAACTGACCACTCCGTCCGCGCTGAAATCAGCCCGGTCGTCGTAGCCCGGCTGCCCATATGAGAATCCGAATGTGCCTTTCAGGATGGTAAAATCGGCGGCCCCTACCAGGTTGCTGCCATCGGCGTCGCCCGCTGGCATCAGCCCCCTCTCAACGCTCGTAGAAGCACTCCCGGCCAGCCCCACGTTCCCAGAGGTTGCGAGGTATCTGGGACCCTTGGCTCGCCAGTTGTAGGTACCATTTGGTAAACCGCCCACGCTCACGGTGAAAAAGCCACTCGCGTCCGTAACCCGGCTCGGATAGTTCATCTCTGTTGCACCCGACCGTAGCGTCAACGTGATGGGGCGTTGCTGTTGGTTGTTGGGCTGCGGGGGCGGCCCTTGCCAGGTAACATGCCCCACCAGCGCAGGTGGAGGCACCGGCGTAAACGTAGCGCCGGGTGTGCCCGTCGGGCCTCGCGTGGGCGTACGCGTCTGCGTGACCGTTGGAACGGCGGGCGTGGGGGTCAGCGTGGGTAAAGTCGAAGTCAGGGTGTAGCTATCGATTACCAAGCGAGAGCGGTTGATGAACCGGAACGTGATGGTCATGGCAGTAGAGTCCACCAGCATGGCCCCATAATCGTCGTTATACCTGACCACACTGTCTGATATGGGCGAGCCGAAGCTGTAGATGCCCGCGCCCCCCAAACCATCCACGAAATATGGGAAGCCATTGACGCTCATGCGCTCGTACTCGTGGTCGTGCCCCGCCAGCACCGCCGTAGCGCCCCATTGCTGGTAGGGCCACTGTATCTCGGGGTTGCTCCCGTGCACCGCCCCCGAGGAGTAGGGCGAGTGGTGCATATACACCAACTTCCAGGGCTCCGTCGACGCGGCCAGTCGCCCTTGCAGCCACATCGCCTGCGCCGAACTCGCTGTCTTGCCGTCGGGTTCGTGGTCGTCGCTGTCAATCGAGTAGAGGTGCACGGGCCCCCACATGAAATCGTAGTAGCGCTCGTTGTTTGGCAAGGAAAAATAGTTGAGGTAAGGCCTCGCTCCACGCACTAGCCAGTCGTGGTCCCCAAGCGCCGGGAAAAACTCATTATACGGTGCCCCCAGCCCATAGCTGCCGGTGTACGGGAAGACAAAGTCGTGGTAATACTGACCGATATTGGGGTCTATAGTATGGGCCGCCCCGTTATCGTAGTTGTTATCCCCTGTGGTGATGATAAAGTCTGGATTCCAACTCCGCACCAGGTTGGACACGTCAGACTCCTCCGGCGAACCATCCCCATAATCCCCTATTACCGCGAACCTCGGCGTGGAAGTCGAGGCTGGGCCACCGGGTAAGTCGACGGGCGCTGCCACGGCCACCCCCATCACGACCAGCAGCGACGATAACAAGAGCAGCGCCCGTAATACCGTGGGCACAGCTATATCACGCATTAGCTAACCCCCTCGCTCTCAAAAGAGAATTCCCTGATGCTTCAGTTACAATTCTAACCCAAAAAGCGCAGGCGCACAATACATTTTTGCATCCCCTTCTGCTATAATATGGCCGGCCGCGACCTACCCGGTGGGCGCGGACCCAACCGCTCCGCGTAGCATGGCCGCAAGGGCAACCCGCAAAACCATGAGAGCCCTCTTCACCACCCAATCAACCCTGAGCCACTGGCACCAGCTTGTCCCGCTCGCGCAAGCGGTAGAGCAGGCAGGCCATGAGGTCGCGTTCACCGCTCTACCCCGCTTCCGCCAAACCATCGAAGCCCAGGGCTTCCGCACTTTCCTCGCCGGGAGCGACGAGACCCCCGAAGAGCGCCGGCAGCGCAGGGAGCAAATGGCCGGCCTCAACCCCGAGGAGGATACAATCTTTACGCTCAGGAAAGTCTTCGCGGGCGTCATGGCC
Source organism: Chloroflexia bacterium (assembly GCA_045805005.1). Classification (GTDB taxonomy): domain Bacteria; phylum Chloroflexota; class Chloroflexia; order QHBQ01; family JADMIH01; genus JADMIH01. Next base: position 620 of record JBJMMB010000354.1, on the reverse strand, counting down.
GAACGCAGTCTACCCGCCATGCTCGACCTCATGCGCGACTGGCTCCCCGACATCGTGGTTCACGAAAACACCGAGTTCGCGGGCTGCGTTGCGGCCGAGAGCGCGGGTATCCCCCACGCCGTGGTGCAGATAACGGCCCCATGGCTCTTCTACCTGGACGCGGTCGAGCCCCCGGTCATGCGCCTCTGCGCTTCGGTCGGTCTATCTCCAGCGACCCTCCCCGACCTGCTCTACCATTACCTGCTCCTCTTCCCCCGCCCGCTCAGCCTCTGGGACCCATCGGTTCCTTTGCCGCTCACAACTCACGCTTACAGGTACGCCGGTTTCAGCCAATCCGGCGAAGAAGGGCTGCCCACCTGGGTCGCGGAGCTACAGGAGCGCTCCACCGTATACGCAACTCTCGGCACTTTCGAGAACAGCATGACCGAAATCCTCGCCGCCATCCTCGAAGGTCTCCGAGACGAGCCCATCAACCTGATACTCACAGTAGGCCGCAATCGAGACCCACAGGAGTTCGGCCCACAACCGCCCAACGTCCATGTCGAGCGCTACATCCCCCAGTCGCTGCTTCTCCCCCACTGCGACCTCGTGCTCTGCCACGGCGGCTCCGGCACCGTCAT
>JBJMMB010000353.1:0-4094 GCA_045805005.1 Chloroflexia bacterium | reverse complement strand
TGGTGGGGGTGCGAGAGGTGGTGGGGGTGGCGGTCGGGTACTGGGCCGATATCTCGAAGTCGGTGTTATGGTATGCCTGGGTGGCGGGCTCGACGGGAGCTATGGTGGTGGCCGTGCCCGATGCGGAGTAGATGACCAGGTCGGTGACCTTGTAGGGGCCACCCTCGGCGGTGGCGCGTATGGGGCCGGAGTCGAAGCGGACCACGACGTTGTTGCGGCCCTGGGAGAGGGTGAGGTTGCTGAAGGAGGTCGAGCCCGCGGGGAGGCCGGAGGGGGTCATGAGGTTGAGGCTGCCGCTGTAGACCCCGGCGGTCTTGATGTCGAGGGGAATGGTGACCTCGAGGTACTCGTAGTGGCCGTTGGCGTTGGTGTCGATCCCCTGGTCGGTTGGAGGGGCTGCCAGGGCGGCGTCGCCCCTGGGCCAGTCGAAGCGCGAGTAGGCGACGGTGGTGTAGGCGGCGGGGAGGGAGGCTAGCAGGAGGTCGTCGCTGAGGACGCGGGTGAAGTAGAGGTTGGTGAGGCGGTAGGGCCCATCGGCCACGCCCGCGCCGATGTCGCTTCCGGAGAAGAGGAGGGGCAGTTGGGCGGTGCCCGCAGTGAGGGTGTAGGAGCCGGTGGCGGTGGCAAGGAGAGCCCCGCCGGTGGTGCTCAGCTCGCCGGAGAGGCGGTAGCGGTCCGCCTGGGTGATGGCGGCGGTGGCGGAGATAGTGAGGCTGCCGTAGGGGCTGGTGGAGCCGGGGTTGGCGTGCTCAGTATAGGTGCCCGTTAGCTCGGCTGCGGAGCTTGCCTGGAGCATGAGGGTGCTGTTGCGGTTGGAGGGTTGGCCCGCGGTGTTGGTGCCGGAGGCGAAGACAGTGACGAAGTAGGCGCCCTGCTGGGTGGGGGTGAACGAGGCGGTGTAGATGCCGCCGGGTTGGGCGGTGAGGGTGAGGACGGTGGGCGGGGCGCTGCTGCCGGAGAGGTCGACGGTGGAGGTGAGCACGGCCCCGGTTATAGGGGCGGTGTCCTGGAGGGTGGAGGTGAGGGCGATGGTCTGGCCGAGGCGGGCGGTGGCACTGCTAAGCTGGGGGTTGAGCTGTACGCCGCCTTCGAGCTGGCCGGAGAGGAAGGAGGGCTCGGAGCCGGAAGCTGTGCTGGGGGCGGTGACGTGGGCCTGCCAGTTGCCGGGCGCGGGGTTGAGGATCTCGTACATGACGCCGGTGAGCACGCCGTCGGAGGCGTCGAGGTAGGTGCTGCCGGTGTAGTCGGTGGTGGGGGTGATGACCTGGCCGGAGGGGTCGGTAAGGTTGAGGGATAGGGTGACGGTGGGATAGTCGACCCAGCCGAGCATGAAGGTGGCGCTGCCGGCGTTGTCGATGAGGACGGTGGAGGTCTGGGTCTGGCCGGGAGCCACGGAGTTGAGCTGAGGGGCCCAGAGGACGGGCGGAGCGGGGGTGGCTGCGGCAGACGATGAACGATGGACGATGGACGATGAGGCTGTGGAACCGGCATTTTTGCCGAGGACGTCCGTAGTCCGTGGTCCATCCTCGGGCGCAGCCCCCAGCCCCCAACCGAAGGGAGCTGAGCAGCCGTAGGAGTTATTGGCGCGCACGAAGTAAGGTAGGAGGGCGTCCTGGGCCGGGGGCTCTTTGGGCAGGCGGCCGTGGACCAGGATGCCCTTGTCGAAGTCCTCGTCGTAGGTGATGGGGGGTAGGTGGAGGCTGTAAGGGAGAGCCTGCACGCTGGGCACGCCCACCACGCCGTCGCCGTTGAAGGTGTGGTGGTAGGTGTAGAGGGTGACGCAGCCGAAAATGGTGCAGACCCGGATGGGGATGCTAATGCGGGTCTTGCCGGCCTGGTCGGTGTAGCGGATGCAGGGGACTGCGGGGTGGGTGGCGTTGTACTGGGCCATGTACTGGTGGGTGAGGTTCTTGATGGCGTCGCCGCGCTTGTCGTACTGGTCTCGGTAGAGGTCGCAGATCGCGCTGGGGAGGTACTTGCAGATTGAATTGAGGATGCCCGCGGCGTCGGCGAGGGTCGCGCCGCCGTTGGGGGTGCCGAGCATCATGAGGTTATCGATGCTGTGAGAGAAGCTGGGGTCGTCGCGGGAGGCGTACTCGCGGCTGAAAAGGCCGCCCATGGAGAAGCCGACTATGTTGACCTTGGGGACACCGTACATGGTCTTGAGCTGCTCGATCTGAGAGGTGAAGAGCGCACCATTGTACTGGATGGACTCGTGGCCGTCGCGGTTGAGGAAGTAGTGGAACCAGTTGAACGGGTAGGTGGAGGCCCAGATGCCATCTTCGCCGCCGTAGGAGCCGGAGGAGCTATCTATGCCCTTATCCTGACCGGAGGCGTCGAAGCCCCCGCTGAGGGCGAGGGGGCGCAGGCCGCCCAGGTCAAGCTCGACGCTGTGGACGGTGGCCCTGCCGCCCGAACCAGCGTTATGGCGGAGGATGAGGCAATTGGGGGCGGGTATGGGAGGGCTGTAGGGGGTGCCGCGCGATGGGAGATAGAAGGCGCTTGTATCGACGGGCACGAGGTAGGTGGCGCGGCCTGAGACGGCGGGCAGGTTGAAGCTGAGGCCGTTCAGGGTGAGCTGCATGTTGTCGCCGGAGTTGGTGGCCGATACCTTGAGGATGCCGAAGGTATCGACGCTGATGCCGTATGCCTGGGGGTCGATGTGGCCGTCTGAGCCGATGGGGCCATAGAAGCGGCCGATCTTAAGCTCGGTGGTGATGTCGGCGCTGCTGGAGAGGGACATGTTGAAGGTGTCGTCGCCCGGAATGGTGGGGATGTTGGTGACGTTGCTGCCGGTGGGGCAGCCCGCGCCGGTGTTGCCGATACCGCAGGTGGTTATGACGTCGGAGACAGCCGAGGCGGAGCCCCTGCCGTCGGCGTCGGTAACTATGGCGCCGCCTCCGGTGGTGCGGGCGTAGTCGCTCATGATGGGCAGGGCGGGGTCGCCAAAACCGCCGTCGGGGATGTAGACGGAGGTGATGCGGATGCCGGCCAGGTTGGCATCGACGGCGCGCTGGTGGGCGTTTACGTCGTCTATGCCAGGGGTGTAGGTGTCATCGAAGCCGCCCGGAACGGCGTCGCTGACGAGTACGATGATTTTGGTGGCATCGGAGCGGAAGGCCGGGTCGAAGGAGCCGAACTGTGGCCGGAAGAAGTCTTGCGGGAGGTGGTTGATGACGGTGCGTAGGGCCTCGTCGGAGGCCTCGGGGGTGTCGCTGCCGCCTGAGGCGAAGAGGGTGCGGACCTCGGACTCGAAGGCAGAGCGGTTGGTGTCGGCGAAGTTTACGCGGACGGTTATGTTGTCCTTGAAGGTGACCAGGGATAGGCGGTACTGGCCGCCGGAAGCGGACTCTATGGAGTCGAGTATATCGGGGATATCGGCTACGACGTTATCGAGGGCCCCGCCCATGCTGCCGGTGTCATCTATGACGAAGGCGACGTCCATAGGGCCGCAGGTGCCGAAGACGGTGGGGGAGTTGGAGTCGTGGCCATTGGGGTCGCGACCTGTGCGGAAGGGGCGCGCGAGGGCCTCCTGGAGATTGCGAGCGCCGCGAGCCCCATGAGCCGGGGCGGAGTTGGTACCTTTGGGCGAGGCGGCCTGGGGGCTCTTGCCTTTAGCGGGAGTGGCGGTAGGGCCTGGGACCCGAGCGGATGCGGAGCTTGCCGCCAAGGCGAGGCCGGCCAAGAGGGCCAGCAATAGGAGAGAACGCTTCCAACCACCTGACATCGCTCTGAGTAACATGGCCATCTCCTTTGGTCGGGGGTCAGGGGTCGGGGGTCGGGGATCGGCGTATGCGCGCGATCGTTGAGACCTGGACGGCGACGGCTGACCCGTGCGGGTTCGTATGGGTTGTAACCGCGCAAGGAGATGGACGAGAGGTGGGTTGAGGGCGCGGAGGCAACCTGGGTTGTACTGGGCCGAGTGCGCTTGCGATGTGAGCAATGGGCGCCTGCCTGAGGGGCGCCGGGCGATTGCCGAAGACCTGGAGAGATCCCGAGAGCCTAGAGACGCGCGGGAGGTCCCAATGTCAGGGGGTTATCATAGCAGAGGGAGCGGGGGGTGTCAATGGGCTGCGGCCGACGATGGACGGGGC
>JBJMMB010000352.1:0-14857 GCA_045805005.1 Chloroflexia bacterium | reverse complement strand
CCTGTCCGGGCGTCGGGGGTCGTCAGCAGAGCCCGACCCCCGACGCCCGACCCTCGACCCCCGGAGATCAGTTGCCGCGCAAAATGTGATGCTGGCCACCCCGCCGTCGTATTCGGCTGGGTGAGGAGGTTGCACACGAAGACCTTGACAGCGGAGGAGGCAGCGAGGGCCTCAGCCATGCCATCCAGGAGGAAAGGCGCGAGAACGTGGAAGTAGAAGTCGGCGGGGCCGAGCACCACCACGTCGGCCTGTATGATTGCATCCGCGGCCGCTTCCAACAGGGGGGTGGGTCGCGCCAACCTTATTCCCCGCAAGCCGGTTTTGGCCGAGGTAGCGATCAACCCCACGGGTGTTGTTACCATGGCCTCAGAGCCGTCTCCCAGCTCGGCCACCAGCGGGCATTCGTGGAGCGTGATGGGGAGCACCTGCCCACGTACGTTGAGCACCTGGGCGGCGGCCTGCAATGCCTGGTCGGGGGTACCGGTGATGCCGGTCAACGCCGACAAGAAGAGGTTTCCGAACGTACTTTGGAAGGAATCAGGGCCTGCCTGCGACCCCTGCTCCCTGGTCAGATGGTAGTCGAACAGACGCTCCATCAGCCGTGTGGTCGACGGGTCGGCCCCCAGGGCCAGCAGGCTGCTCACGTAATGGTCACTAACTACCGGCCACTGAGCACTAGCAGCGTCGAATGGGGAGATGAGGGCGCTCAACTTGGACGTGTAGCGCTTCAGGCCGGCCAGCAGCATGTCGGTGCCGGCGCCTCCGCCTATCACGACGATCTTCTTCTGTTGCATATTGGCACATCTCGACTTGCGCGCCCAGGCGTTTTGTATTGAGTATTGCGCATTGCCTGGAGAAGGAAGGATAGAGGATTCCCATACCAAAATGTCGCAGGCAAGCAATGCGTAACACCGAATACGCCTCACGAACAGTATAGCAGCGGCGGCTGTACGCGTTCTGAATTGAGCCCGGAGGATTATTACAAATTATGCATTTTGAAAGCCAAGAGCAAAGCCCCTGCAAAACTCAAAGCGAGCTTTGCGGGGGCTCATTACAGTCAGGAAATGCGTTTTACCGATTGCTAATTCGTAATTCCGTAATTACTCGATGTGCCCATTGGTCTCGAACTTGTATCCGAGGCCCCATACAGTCTGGATCAGCCGCGGGTTAGCCGGGTCGGCCTCCACCTTGAGGCGCAGGCGGCGGATGTAAACGTCCACCTGGCCCGCCTCCCTCCCCTGCGTGTCGCCCCAGGCATGCGCGATTAGTACCTCGCGCGTCAGGATCTTGTTCGCATTGCGCATCAAGCAATGGAGGAGTTGGCTCTCCGTAGGCGTAAGCTCAGCCACCTTGCCGGTGGGCAGCGCCACCGTGTGCCTCACAGGGTCGAGTTGCAAGCCGCCTGCATGGAGGAGCCGGTTTTCGGAGCTAGGTTGCGCCTGAGAGCGCCGGAAGAGAGCTTTCACGCGGGCAAGCAACTCCGCTGGCTCGCAAGGCTTGGGCAGATAATCGTCGGCGCCATCCAGCAGACCGCGCACCCGGTCTTCGGTGCTGCCACGCGCCGATAGCATGATAATGGGCACCCGATTGGTCTCCCGCACGCGGCGGCAAATCTCGAACCCGTCCACCCGGGGCAACATGACGTCAAGAATCACCAGGTCTACCCATTGCTGGCTCAAGACCTGGAGTGCGTCGGGACCCGTGGTCGCCGTTACTACTTCATACCCTTCATCCTTCAACAAAAAGCTGAGGATCTTGACGAGAGAGGGATCGTCATCCACCATAAGTATTTTCATGGATCCTGCTCCTGGGGTGCTCCCATTGGTCCACTGGTCCACAAATGGGGAAGAGCGTACCGGAGCCTGGCCTGAATTAATAGTCGCCATCAGTCAACCTACCTATACATACTAGTGAAGAAAATTATAGCTCAGATAATAAATCGGGAGAGACCTTTGCACACAGCGCCGCGCTCTGCGGATCTTGAGTTTTGAGCTCCAAATTTGGAATTATCAATCAGCGCCCTATTCAAAATTCACAATTCAAAAATCAAAATCATCAGTCCACCACCACTGCACGCTTAATTGCCTCGGAAGTCAATTATAGCGAACTTACCACCCCTTTTACAATACTACTAAAGTGTAAGATATGTCGTAACTACATAGAATTAAACGTAATCACCCCCTCTAGAGTTAGATCCAACGTACAACGTAAAGGTGGTAGGTGAGCTTGGTCCGTGCTTATGTGACCAAGCTCACCTACCACCTTTACGTTGTACGTTTCACGTTTTACGAGTCGGGGACGAACTCGTAGCCACTGCCCTGTATGGTGCGGATCAACTCCGCTTTGGGAACGAGAGTGCGCAGCTTGCTGCGCAGCCTGTGCACATACACTTCCAACTGGTTGCTGCTGCCCTCATAATCGTTGCCCCATGCCTCGGAAATGAGCCGCTCGTGCGTCACCACATGACCGGCATTGCGCATCAATACATGCAGCAACTGGGCTTCCATCCTGGTCAGTTCCAGCTTACAGTCGGAGTTGGCGATCACCACCAATTGCTTGGGGGTGTCCAGGCAAAGGCTGCCCGTGCAGAGCATGGTTTGCAGTTCGGGGGCCAGAGTGGGCTGGGTGCGCCGGATGAGCGAATGGACGCGCGCTACGACCTCTGCCGGATCGAACGGCTTGGTCATGTAGTCGTCGGCCCCCTCGTTGAGAGCCGCCAGCTTATCGTCCCGCCGGCCAAGGGCCGATATGACCAGGATCGGGAGCGTCAAGCCCTCGCTGCGTACCTGCCTGCATACCTGCAAACCACTACCATCGGGGAGCATCACATCGAGCACCAGAAGGTCTATCGACTCATTCCTGAGCAGGTCCAGCCCTGTAGACGCGCTGGAGACCGCGTGAACCTTATAGCCTTCGTTGCGCAGCAAGAAGGCCAGCATTTTCAGTGTAGATGGGTTATCCTCGACAACGAGCAGTTCCATATTCTTCAGGGCTCGGGGGTATAAGCGTAGCGGGGGGCGATCATGAATTAGGGTCTGCTTATGGCTCTGATCCCTAACCCTTGATCCCTGACCCCTAAACAGGTGTCACTGCTAATTTTAGCGGCCCCCCAAACGCTTGTCAATCGGTAATCGGCCCCTGGGCGTTTACAGTATTGCTATAATTGGGTGCAAGGCGCTCGGGGCGCAGCCCGACGGCCAATACCGAACACCTGGACTATTGACAAAAGTGTCAATTGGCTGTAATCTAACTAATATCTAAGCGTATGGTTTGCTGAGGGCTCTTTGCGTGGGTAGCGGCTTATTGGGTATTGGGCCTGTTACTCCTAGCAGCCGGACGTCCTGTTCATTGCCTCAACGGACGGTCACCGTGAGGGAACAGGGACTGGGCAGGCAGCACCGGAAAGAGCCAACGTGCTCAGGGTGCGCCAGGCAGAAACGGGCTCAGGCGGGAATCGGGTCGATGAAGACACAATCGAGGAGGTAAGGTACAGTGCTGGAAAGGACTACGCGGTTATTCAGTGAGAACCTGGCGAGAGCCATCGACAGGCGTTCGTTCCTAAAGCGCGTGGGGGAGACGACCTTCGCGGGCGTAGCCGCGCTTGCGGCAGGCCACCTGGTGCCGGCGATGGCCGCCGCGGGGGGCGGGAACATAGTACCCAAGACCCCGCAATGTGCCCCTCCAGGCCCTTATTGCAACATCACGGGCGTCAGCGAGCCCAACGGCTGCCACGGTGCCAACTGCTTCCAGCACATGGTGGGCGGCCAGGTCTACCAGTGCCGGGTTTACTACTCGTTCTATCAGGCCGGCTGCTGGACCACTTCCGTAACCGGTGGCTATTGGACCTGTTGCGATTGCCGCTGCACTGATGCCGCCCAGACGACCTGCGGCTGCGCCCAGTTCAACGGCAGCCCGGCGCCTAGGCCCGACCTTCCCACCGGCGGCAGTGCCGCGTAAAACGTAAAACGTAAAACGTAAGGGATGTCGGCGTAGCTGGCTGGTAGTCCCAGACCAAGTACGCCTACAGCCTTTACGTTTTACGAGTCGACCCGATTTGAAAAACGCAATATCAAATTAGCCCGTCCGGCGTCCTGTGGGGCCCACACGCAGGAGGGGCTTTCGTCTGCCCGGTTCTGGGGATGGCCCGAATCCAACATTCGTTCGTAGGGGAGTGAAGTCAATGAATAGAGGTAGAGTGGGCTTTGTCGTGGTCGTCTCGGCTTTCGTGCTGCTGGCGCTGGTGGCATCACTGGCGCTCTTCACCACAGGCACTCAGGCCGCCGCTCCCAATCGTAAGTTGCCCGCGGCCCCCGCTCCGGGCGCTGCTCAGGTCCCCGCTGTCGCGCCGGGGCCCCAGCAGCCCAACGCCCCAAGCGCCTCCTCATGGGTAGATATAGCGCCCTTCCCCACCGTCACCATAGACTTCACTCCGGCCCCCTCCTCCCTCAAGCTCAAGAGAGCTGGGGCTGCTGCCTACCCCCCCAATGGTAAGCTTTATGTGCTGGGTGGCAGGCATGGCACCGATGGTGAGGACATCAGCCAGCGCCTCATTTGGGAGTACAGCCCTGGCTCTCCAGGCACCTGGATTTCCAAGACCGCCCTCCTCGAGGGTACCAGCCCCGGAGAGCGCACGACAGCCAACATGGCAGTGGCCGTGCTCACCGATGCCAGCGGGGTGCGCATCTACGCCATCGGCGGCAACGACATCAACTCCAACCCCACTAATCTCGTCCGCGTGTACGACCCCGTGGCTGACAGCCTCACCACCCTCTCCTCCGATCCCTGGCCCGCCAGCCCCGCCCGCGTACCCGGCGGATACGCCGTCCTCAACAACAAGCTGTACATATTCGGCGGCTTCTCGGCCCTCGGCAACGGGGCCGTCTATGCCGACACCTGGCGCTTCGACCCCATGGCCGCATCCGGCTCTAAGTGGACCCAGCTTGCCTCCGCCAACCTCAGTATAGCCAGGGGTTACATAGCCGGAGCCCCCCTCGACGGCAGAATATACGCCATCGGCGGCGACACCTGGATCTCCTCCACGCGCCAGTTGGTCCCCCAGACCAGGGTGGAGATGCTCAACCCCAGCCTTCCCACCCCCGGTTGGACCACGCTCAACAACCTCCCGACCGCCATGGGCGATATGAGCGCCTGGGCTTACGACACGGGCACGGGCTACGAAATATCCGGCGGTATCGTCATAGCGGGCGGCGGCTACCCGGTGCCCGACTCCAAGGCCCTTATTTACAAGCAGTCGTTCGACACCTGGAGCAGTTTCCCCGCCTTATTGCACGCCACCCGCAATTACGGGAGTGCCGAGTTGAACGGCCTCCTCTACGCGTTCGGGGGATACGATTACTCGAACAACACGCCGTCCGGGGCCAACTTCAGCCAGCGGTATGACGCCACAGGCCCCACGCCTACGCCGTCCAACACCCCACTCCTCAGCCCCACCCCTACCAGCACCCCATTCTCCAGCAACTACAACGTGTGCAGCAACACCGGGGCATCTATCGACCCCGGCACCACCCTCGTGCCCGGCTCTCAGTGCGGTGACTGCCTGGTCACCGTCAGCCTCCCCTTCAACTACACCCTCTACGACCAGACCTTCACCACAGCGAAGCTCACGGCCAACGGCACCCTCGGCTTCCTGGCAGCGGGCGGTAACCTGGTCAATACCTGCTTGCCTGATATCTCGGCCAACTTCGCCATCATGACCTACTGGGACGACCTCGATACCACCGGTGCCTCAAACGGAATCTACACATCGGTCACAGGCAGCTCCCCCAATAGAGTCTTCAACATCGAGTGGCGCGGCACCAGGTCCGGCGGATCCGCCGTGGACTTCGAGATAAGGCTCTTCGAAGGGCAAATGCAGTTCGAGATAGTGTATGGGGCGGTATCCACCAGCGGCAACAGCGCCACAGTTGGTGTGCAGAAGGACACCGGCAGCCTCTTCACCCAGTACTCCTGCAACACCGCCTCCCTCTCCGCGGGCCAGCGCCTCCTGTTCACCCAGGTCGTCGGCACCTGCCCCACCAACACCCCAACCTTCACTAACACCCCGTCCTTCACCCTCACGCCCACCCCCACCGGCACCCGCCCCACCGTCACCGCAACCAGCACGGCCACCTCCACTCCCAGGGGGCCGGCTGCTAATTACCAGGTAACCCAGAGCACCGGGGCCACCATCGTACCCGGCACGGTGGACATCGGCAACCATACCGACGACGGCGTGACGGCCATCAATCTGCCCTTCGCCGCCACCCTCTACGGCCAGCCGTTCAGCACAGCCAACGTCAGTTCCAACGGCAATGTGCAATTCAGCAGCGCTGATACCGCCTACTCGAATACCTGCTTGCCCGCCGGCAACTTAAACAACGTCATCCTCCCACATTGGGACGACCAGCGTACCGACGGCACCGGAGGCGGTATCTTTACCTCGGTCACCGGCGTGGCTCCCAACCGCATCTTCAACATCGAGTGGCGCGCCGTTTACTTCAACAACAACGCGCAGGTAGCAAACTACGAGTTGCGCCTGTACGAGGGGCAAGATAAATTCGACATCATCTACGGCCAGATGGACCAGGCCGGCAGCGATGCCACCGTCGGCGTGCAGCGCGACACCGGTAGCCTCGTCACCCAGTTCGAGTGCCTCACCGGTGGCCTCACCTCCGGCCTCCAGTTGTCCTTCACCCAGCCGCCGTGCAACACCAGCCCCACGGTCACGGTAACCCCCGGCGGCCCCACCAACACGCGCACTAACACCCCCACCATCACACCCACGGCCACAATCACCCCAAGCCCGACTATCACGGTCACGCGCACCAACACCCCAGCCTGCCAGACCACCTTTACATCCCCCAACGTGCCCCGCACCATATGCGACCAGTGCACAATTACCTCCACTCTCACCATCAGTGGCCTGAGCAATATCGCGGACATCGATCTCACAGGTCTGGTCATCAGCCACACCTACATAAACGACCTGATCGTGCAATTGACCTCGCCTTCCAACACTACCGTTGTGCTAATAAACAGGGTTTGCGGCTCCGAGGATGATTTCAACAACATCACCCTCGATGATTCAGCCGCGCAACTGATCGGCGCGGTCTGCCCGCCCACAGCAAGCGGCACGTTCCGGCCCACCAACCCCCTCTCCGCCTTCAACGGCCAAAGCCCTAACGGCACCTGGACGCTCACCGTAAGCGACAACGCAGGCGCTGATACCGGCACCCTGTGGGCCTGGGGGCTGCGCATAAACGCTAACTCCTGCAATACAGCCACTCCTACCCTCACGCCCACGCGCACGTTGACCCCCACTCCCACGGTCACCTCTACCCTGAGATGGTACGTACACACGCCCGTGCCCACGACTAACAACCTGAACGACATCTTCATGCTCAACATCGATGAGGGCTGGGCGGTCGGCGACAGCGGCACCGTCCTCCATTACACCGGTTCCGCCTGGAGCCTGGTGAACATCGGCACTTCCGATACCCTGGTCGACGTCTTCATGCTCTCGCCCACCGATGGCTACATCCTCGGCTGGATACCTGGCGGCACCGGCGGACACATCTACCACTATAATGGCTCAACCTGGACCTCCGTCTTCACCACCGCCTCCACCAACGACCTCTACCGCATCGACGGCGTGGCGGCCAACGACCTCTGGGCGGTGGGCAACGGCGACTACATCATCCACTGGAACGGTTCCTCCTGGACCCAGTTCCCCTCCAACGCCCCCAATAGCCCCAACTGGCGGGCGGTCGACATGCTCAGCTCCACCGACGGCTGGATCGTGGGTCAGTTCGGCACCATCCTCCACTTTTCGGGCGGGGCCTGGGGGCCGGTCACCAGCCCGGAGAGCGTCACGATGCTTGACCTCTTCATGACCAGCCCCTCCGACGGATGGATCATGGGGCTAGCCGCGCCCGCCTTCATTGACCACTACAACGGTGCCTCCTGGACCAGGTCCTACACCGATAGCGAGGGCCTGTACCGCATGTACATGCTCGCCGCAACCGACGGGTGGGGCGTAGGCTCCAACACCATCGACCACTTCACCGGCAGCGCCTGGTCCCAGGTCACCAACCCCACGGCCAACGTGCTCAACTCCATCCACATGGTCAGCGCGACCGAAGGCTGGATCGTTGGCGCGGCGGGCACGATACTCCACTACTACGACCCCACCCTGCCCACCCGCACCCCAACTCGCACCCCCACGATCACACTCACACCCACCAGGACGCCCACCAGCACCATAACTCCCACACCCACTGCCACCTGCCCGCCTAGCACCCAGAACGCCAGCATGCAGGGCCTCGCCTTCAACCCTCAAAACATGACCGTCAACGTGGGCACGACCGTGGTGTGGACCAACCTCGATGGCGGCGTGAGCCACACCACCACGAGCGATACAGCATTGTGGGATAGCGGGCTGCTGGCGACCAACCAGACCTTCTCCTTCACCTTCAACGCCGTCGGCACCTACCCCTACCACTGCAACGTCCACTCCACCATGACAGGTACCATCACGGTCATCGCGGGTTGCGCCCCGACCGCCACCAACACCCCCACTAACAGCCCCACGCCCACAAACACTCCTACAAACACCCCCACCAACACTCCTACAAGAACACCCACCGGTACGCCGACCTACACCCCGGTGAACACATCCACACCGACCATCACCATCACGCCCACCGACACGCCGGAGAACATAGACGCCTACGCTCACTTCGAGCCGGCGGGACCGCTCACTGTAATCGTGGGCCAGCAGTTCACCCTCGACCTCATAGTCAACACCGGATCCAACAACGTCGAGGCCTCCCAGAACTATCTTACCTTCACCAACTCAATACTCAAGAACGTGGTGCTGGGCTCACCGGCCTGCGGCACCCTCACCAGCACCTTCACAGTGGACAATACGACCCTCGACAGCGTCCTGCAGAACGAGATATGCAACGGCCCCGGCCAGTGCATCTTCAGAGGCGTGCCCGCTGATCCCGGCACCATCGCCTACGCCGCGGGGGCCTTCACCAACCCCCCCGCCTCCGGCGACTTCCGCATCGCCCGCGCCGCCTTCTGCGCCACCGCACCGGGAGACGCGCTACTCCACTGGCAGTTCTCCCCACCCGGTCCCGTCGAGCGCAACACCGACATCGTAGACGAGTTCAGCCAGAGTGTCGCCAATCGAACTCTCTACACCGACTACGTGGTGCATGTCGTCGTGGCCACAGCCACGCCCACCGCCACTTACACCCACACCCCTACAAACACGCCCACAAACACCCCCACCCGCACCTTCACTCCCACCAACACTCCCACGCCATCAGGTCCCGCCGTGCTGGTAGGCCACATCACCTGGCAGGGCCCGCCCGCCCAACCTGACCCGAAGCAGGACCTGCCCATCAGCCTCACCCTTCGGCTGCAAAGCGGCGGGCCCGATAACGAATATACCGGCCTCACCACCGACGCCAGCGGCTTCTTCACCGTGCCGCTAGGCAGCCTCCCCTCGGGGACCTACAACTGGAGAGTCAAAGGCCCCAAGTTCCTGGCGACCTCCGGATCGACCTCGATCACTTCGGGTACCACAACCAGCGTCGAGATGGGCCTCGAAAGAGCCGGCGACTGCAACAACACCAACAACGTCGACTCCACCGACTTCACCATCCTCAAGGGCACGTTCGGCAAGTCCCTGGGCCAACCCGGCTACGACGACCGGGCGGAATTCACGGGCGACCTGGTGGTCAACGCCACCGACTTCAGCCTGCTGAGGGCCAACTTCGGCACAGCAGGCGCCCCGCCCATCGGGCCGTAGGCAGTACGCGGTAAGCAGTAAACAGCAAGCAGAAGGGGCGGTTCTCCAACCGCCCCTTCTGCTTAAGGTGTAGGGGCAGGCCCCTGTTGCCTGCCCTAGTCGTCTACCACCAATCCTTCGGGTCTACCATCCAAACCCGCAGTAGAGGTGCCGCTTGCTGCGCCCTCTCTCCCTACCACCCAACCCCACCGTACGGGCAGGCAACGGGGGCCTGCCCTGTTCGCTAACCCCAGCATCTGTGGTAAACAAACGAGGTAAGGCCCCATTACCTATCTCATTTCCCCCACCACCACCCAAACTTTGCGGGGTCGTTCGCTTCCCCCCGCTGCGCTCATCCCCGTTGCGCTCATGCCCTACAGACGCAAGTACGCCCATAACCTGCAATGAATTCTCTTGGCCCTAAGCAAAACGGGCGGTTCTCCAACCGCCCGTTTTGCCTACTGCCTACTGCCTACGGCCCGATAGGCGGCGCCCCGCCTATGCCGAAGTTCGAGCGCAGGAGGGTGAAGTCGGTCGCGTTCACCACCAGGTCGCCCGTGAATTCCGCCCGGTCGTCGTACCCTATCTGACCCTGCGACTTGCCGAACGTGCCCTTGAGGATGGTGAAGTCGGTTGCGTCCACGACGTTGTTGTTGGTGCAGTCCCCTGTTAGCAGCAGGCCCATCTCCTGGCTGTTTGCCCCGTTGACCAGCGTCACGCTCCCCGACCGCGCCAGCGTCTGCAGGGTCTTCACCCTCCAGTTGTACACGCCCGGCCCCGGTGCGGTGACCGTGAAGAAGCCGCTGGCGTCCGTGGTAGTGCTGTACTCGTTGCTCGGCCCCCCGCTTTGCAGCCTGAGCGACAGGGTGATAGGTACGCTCTGCAGCGCGCTCGGCTGGGTGGGCCTGCCCTGTATCGTCACATGCCCCGTCAGCGTGGAGCCCGCCACCCCGGTGGGCGTGTCTGTTGGTGTCAGCGTCGCTGTGTTAGTTGGAGTGTTCGTAGATGTGTTGGTGGGGGTATTCGTCGGTGTGAATGTGCCGGTGGGCGTATTCGTGGGAGTGAACGTATTGGTCGGGGTGTCCGTCGGCGTGAAGGTGTTTGTAGGTGTGTTGGTCGGTGTATTGGTCGGCGTGTTTGTGTTAGTCGGTGTGAAGGTGGGGGTGTTGGTTGGGGTGTTCGTGCGGGTGAATGTGTTGGTCGGCGTGTTGGTCGGCGTGTTGGTCGGCGTGTTAGTGGGAGTGTTGGTCGGCGTGTTCGTGCGGGTGAATGTGTTTGTGGGCGTATTCGTGGGCGTGGGGGTGCGGGTAGGGGTGTTGGTCGGTGTGTTAGTGACCGCACCGGTCGGCGTTGGCGTGGCGGTGACTATATCCACCTCGTAATCCACGTAGAAAGTGCGGTTTGCCACGCTCTGGCTGTTTTCATCTGCGATGTCGGTGTTGCGTATCACGGGGTCGGGGGGCGTGAATTGCCAGTGCAAAATCGCCGTTCCCGGCGCGGTGGCACAGAACGCGGCCTGGGCCACCCGGAAGTCCCCGTTGGTCGCCGGGTTGACCAGCGCGCCCGAGGCGTATGCTATCGTGCCTGGGTCTGCCACTATTGGCCCGAACGTGCACGGGCTCGGGCCGTTGCAGATCTGGTTCTGCAGCGCGGAATCGAAGACCGAGTTGTCTATGGTAAACGTGTTGGTAATGGTGCCACAGCCTCCCGATCCAACCAGCACGTTCTGCAACAGTGCGTTAGGGAACGTCAGGTAGTTCTGCGCCGCCCCCCCGTTGTTGGAGCCGGTATTCACTCTCAAATCTAACGTAAATTGCTGGCCCATCACCACCGTTAGCGGTCCCGGAGGGTCGAAGTAGGCGAAGGCATCGATGTTCGTAGGCGTATCGGTCGGCGTAACCGTGGGTGTGGCACTAGCTGTGTTGGTGCGCGTAGGCGTGTTGGTGGCGCTGGGAGTCCTCGTGGGAGTTCTCGTGATGGTTGGTGTGTTGGTGCGAGTAGGCGTGGGAGTGTTAGTGCTAGTAGGTGTCGGCGTGCTGAGGGCGAAGGTGCCCATGCGCGCGTAGTGCCTCGTCAGGTTGCTGCGGTTGTCCGTCCATGAGGCCACAATGGAGCCGTTAGAGGCGGTATATGCCCCTGCGTGTATCGCCTGGTAATCTCCCATGAAGCCCGCTGCCGTATACGTTACGCTGCTCAGCTGGAACGGTGCGCTCCAGGTGCTCCCCTGATTGGTCGATTGCACATAGTAGTGCGCCAAAGTTGTTGGAGACCCCGGCTGGCTGCTGCTGAACTGGACATGCACCGCGTGGTCGCGTGAAACCGTAATCCAGGGCATGTACTGAGTCACTGCCGCGTCAGGATTGTTAAATACGAAGGCGGGTGTGCTCCAGCTAGCCCCGTTGTTGGTGGAGCGGGCGAAGGCCACCGCCGCCCCTGATCCCTGCGGCGTCGCAGGCGTGCGGAACTTCAGCCACACCGCGTACAGCGTCCCGTCCACAGGATCTCCTGCCACGTTCACCTGGGGAGACCAGCGGAACCCCGACGGGGCGGTGCCGTTAAAGGCCACCGACTCCCCTCGTGTGTCGGTAGCGATGGTGCCGGACACAGGGAAGGTCACTCCACCGTCGGTGGAGCGGGCCCAGTGGTACTTGTTGAAATTACCGCCCGACGTCGGATTGTTGCTGCAGCAGATGGCGTTCATCCA
This sequence comes from Chloroflexia bacterium, assembly GCA_045805005.1. Classification (GTDB taxonomy): domain Bacteria; phylum Chloroflexota; class Chloroflexia; order QHBQ01; family JADMIH01; genus JADMIH01. The sequence goes on along the minus strand of JBJMMB010000352.1, from coordinate 2,354 downwards.
GCCCTCTACGATGGCCCCACCGTTCTGCAGGGCCACCGACCCGAATTGGCGGTCCCCCTCGTTGCCTGCTATGGCTCCTGACTGTTGGACGAAGATGTTGCTCCAGGTGTTGCCCATGTCGCTTGTGAACTTGAGACCAACCGCGTTGTACGAACCCGATCCCGCCGCATCGAAGAGGGTCTGGCTCAGGTAGACCCGGCCGTAGAAAGGGCTGCTTGGTTCCTGGTCGGCAAACATGTACTGGCGGTCGGTGGAGAAACCTGGGTTGGAGATGTTGCTACTGACGGTGGTCCAACTAAGGCCTCTATTAGTGGTGCGCCCCTCGGTGAGGCTGCATGGGCTGCAGCCGTTGAGACTGGAGCCGATGGCCCAGTCCTGGTTGGTGGACGTGGGAAGCCAGGCATTGGTCACGTCACCGTTGCCGGAGGGCCAGGCCGGATTCTGGTTGGACCAGGATGTGCCACCATTGGTGGTGCGGTCCACAGTGAAGTTGCCGCTGACTAGGGCGAACAGAGGGTCGGAGGGGTGCATCGAGGCAGCCGGTTCAGTGGTGTCATTGGGGCAGGAGGTGCATTGTTCCGCTCCCCAACTGATCGCGGCATTTGGTGCTAATTGCCCTGGTCGCGTGGGCAAGGCTTTGCCTATGGGAGTGATGGGCTGGGGGTGGACCAGTCCCGCCGACACAAGCGCGGACATAGATGTGGCCCTATAACCAAGTGGGAGCCTATCCAGCCCGTCGCCTGCCTGCTGGTCAACGAAAGGCTGCCCTGTCTGGGTAGCCTGCATGGCCCCTGGCTTCACAGGCGGCGCGGCCGCATCCGCCCCCACGGCTGATCCCACCACCGCTACCACCGCCACCAGCGCCAACGCGAACAGCAGCGAGACAACCCGCAGCCGGTTCCCCATACTCAGCCTCGTCAGCATATCTCCCCTCGCTTAATGACACATATAGCGTAATTACGCATTGCATATTACCCATCGCGTAGGAGGAAGGGTAGAGGGTTCTACTACCCAGGCTCGGTAGACACGCAATACGTAATGCGCAATACGGAATAGAAACATAGGTTGTGAAGCCCACTTCCCCCGAAATGCCCCGCGAACCCCCAGAAAGTCACATCCAAACAGCCACCAACGCGGGCACAAAAGTGGAACCCTATGTTACGGAGTATAGCACCCGCATACACCTACCGTCAATAGTCCCTTTGTTCTTTTTAGCAAACTCCAACTCCAGGATCTCCCCGCACAGCCTCCAATACGCGACAATCCGGCATTACTGAACCGCAAAGACGCAAAGACGCAGAGTCCATATTATTGGTTCTCTGCGCCTCCGCAGTTCCAAACCCTTTAATTCTTTGCGAGCTTTGCGCTCCTTGCGTCTTTGCGGTTCATTCCCAGCCGGAAAGGGCTTCCCGGCCTGCCGGTTCAACAGATCCTTGGCGCCTTGGCGTTTTCCGGAAAGCTGTTTCCTAACGCACGCGCTGGGTGGCTGGGCCAACAGGCCCCGCGCCTCCCGCCCCGAAGTTGCCCCTCAGGATGCTGAAGTCCGTCACATTGACCGCCAGGTCGCCCGTGAAGTCCGCCCGGTCGTCATACCCCGACTGCCCGAAGCTCTTGCCGAACGAGGCCTTCAGGATCGCGAAGTCGGTGGAATCTACAACGTTGTTGTTGTTGCAGTCCCCCGCCAGCATGAATCCCATCTCCTGGCTCGTGCTCCCCGCTCCTGGCAATGTGACCGTGCCCCCGTTGGCCAGGTATTTCGGATCCTTCACGCGCCAGTTGTACAGCCCCGGCGGCAATCCACTCACCGTCGAGGTAAAGAAGCCGCGGGCGTCTGTTGTGCCCGCGTACTCGTTGTCCGGCCCTCCGCTCGCCAGTCGCAGCGACATAGTGATAGCCACTTGCTGCAGCGCGTTAGGCTGGGCAGGCCGCCCCTGCCATGTCACATGCCCCACCAGATCGGCGTCCAGGGGCGTGGGCGTATCCGTAGGCGTGTCCGTAGGGGTGCTGGTCGGCGTATAGGTCGGCGTGTCGGTGGGTGTATCCGTGGGTGTGTTGGTAGGCGTCGCCGTGAACGTGCTGCTGGTGGTGCGTGTGGGAGTGTTCGTCGCGACCCCGCCCGTGGGCGAGACGGTGGGAGTCTGGGTGCGGGTGTTCGTGCGCGTGGGGGTGACGGTGCGCGTCGGAGTATTTGTCCGCGTGTTCGTGCGCGTGGGGGTGCGCGTCGGCGTGGGCGTATTACTCGGGGTGCTCGTGTTCGTGGCCGTCGGCGGCGTGCCCGTCACAGTGGGTGTCGGCGTCCCGATGGCGAAGGTGCCGATGCGGGCAAAGTGGCTGCTCTGCGCCCAGCCCGCAAT
>JBJMMB010000351.1:0-19629 GCA_045805005.1 Chloroflexia bacterium | reverse complement strand
GGTAGCCGACCGGATGACCTGGTGGCTCGTTGCCTATGGTGTGGTGCTGGCTCTCGGCCTCCTCTACGCCGACGCCCCGAACCTGGTCATGGTCGAGCTTGTAGAGTTTGTTCGCAATTTCCTCACCTATTTGCTGATAATAAACGCCCTCACGAGCCTCGCTCGGGTCCGGGGAGCCCTATGGTTGCTCCTCGCCATGGGCACCCTGCTGGCCGCTCTGACTGTTTTTCAAACGGTCACTGGAAATTTTGATATGGATTTCGGAGGCCTGGCACAGTCCCACGTGAGTGGCATAACCGAGTTCAGCGAGTCGGCCAGGCCCGGCGGCACCGTTGGTGATCCCAACTACTACGGCCAGGCCCTGCTCATTGTGCTGCCCCTTGCCTTGTATCTAGTTTCCAGGGGTGGACGCCGGCTTGTGCGCGCCGCCGGGTTGGTTGCCGCCCTACTACTCGTCGCAGCCATCGTCTTTACCTACTCTCGCGGCGATGCCCTGGCGCTGGCCGCCGTGGTCGGTTTGGCCCTGGTATACAAGCGGCCCCCGGTGCAGTTCATCCTTGGAGGTGTTGTCGCCCTGGGGATCGTGTTATCGCTTCTGCCCTCGAATTACTACGCACGCCTGGGCGTACTGTTTACCGTACTCGGGGGCGATGACCAGGCGATAATTGCTGAATCGTCCCTCCGAGGCAGGGCCGGGGCTGCATCCGCTGCCATCGGGATGTTCGCGGACCACCCGATCCTGGGCGTGGGCCGCGGCAACTACCCGCCCCACGAGCTAGAATACATAGCGGGCACCAACCTCGCCTGGAAGTCGCAGGGCATCCCTCCACATAATCTCTACCTGGAGATAGCGGCCGAAGAAGGCGCCGCAGGCTTATTCGTCGTTGGCGCCATACTCCTTGCCATGCTGCGCGCACTGGCCGACGCCAGGCGGCGGTTCCTCAAGATTGACGAGCCGGCGCAGGCCGAACTGACTATCTGGTTGGGCATAGGCCTCGTTGGCTACCTGGTCAGCAGTATCTTCCTGCACGGGGCTTTTCTTTACATGCTCTGGTTGCAAGTGGCTTTGATCGTGGCGCTGTACCACGCGGCGCTCGCGACCCAGCCGGCAAAAGCGCCGGACGGTAGCGCCTACCCCGCTCTACGAGCCATACGCGTGCGTGAGGAGCAACCCATGAGCACCGCCTTGCTGGTGCCCTTCCTGGCGAGGCCAGGGCCCGCCACGCCGCTTCCCAGCGAGCGGACCTCCACGGATCGAGGCCTGCTTGGCCTAATCATTGGCATCGTTGTAGTCCTCGCCGCGGTTGGTCTTTTGGGCTTGGCGAGCAACTACGCCCAACGAGAGGGTCAGGGGTCGAGTGGTTTGAACGCAGCGCCGGGAGCAGTAGCGGGCGCTGGTCGGGTATCAGCCCCGGTCGATCTGCCCCAACCCGCGGATCTTCAGGTCTCCGAACCGTTCCTCAGTTTCTGGCGCAATAACGGCGGCGCGCCGGTCTTCGGAAACCCGGTGAGCCCAGTGATGCTTGAGGTAGAGGAGGGAGGGCGCGTTTTGAGCGTGCAGTACTTCGAGCGTGCCCGCTTCGAATTCCACCCGGAGTTCGACGACCCCACCAAGCAGGTTCAACTGGGGCTGCTCGGCTCGGAAGCGCCTGTGACCGGGCAGGTGGCTTTTCCACTGCCCGCCGGGCTGCAAGGCACGGAGGTGGTGCTTGGAGATAAGGTGCCCGGCACGCCCCCGCTGTTCGCGGCCTTCTGGAGGCGGGTTGGTGTGGCAGTGCTCGGCTACCCGATTGGTCCCGTTATGGCGGACACCGGCCCCAAGGGCGAAACTCTATACGTGCAGTACTTCCAGCGCGGGCGCCTCGAATATCACCCAGAGAACGCCGCTGAGCAGCAGGTGCAGATGTCCAACTTGGGTACCGAGGCGTACCACAGGACCCATGGTAAGTAACCCCTACTCCTACTCAGCCGGTGAGTCCCGCGGCACGAGCTTGTGCAGCCAGCGGCTCATGTTCGCGAATGCAGCAGGGCCGGTCATGGCGTGCAGCAACAGAGGTGCTTTCAAGTCGAACATGTAGAACGGGTCGAGCCATAACGAGCGCAGTGCCAGGCGGAAGGCTTGCTTTCTGCGCCCTGGCTGGGTCACAATCGCGGCCCCGGCGTAGAAGTCGTTCATGCTGTGGGCCCCTCGCGCGATGAGAGACCGCCTTAGCCGTGGTTGAACGCTGTCAATGTAGCGCCTCTCTATCAGCTTGTTAGACTCGTAGCGCTCTTTCGTCTGGCCGCTTGTCAGGCTGTCGTCGTGCTTGGTGAACAGTATTAGCGGGCCGTCCACCACGCCGACCGGAAAGTGCCTGGCGATGCGGATCCACATATCCCAATCTTGCCCGAGGCGCAGGGTCTCGTCGAAGTCCCCGGCCGCGCGGAAGCACTCTCTGCGCGCCAATACCACGGATGGGTTGCCAATGAAGTTCTCCAGCAGCACGCGTGGAAAGGCCTCTATTGCCCCCGCTGGGCGCCGCGCTACGAGCCTGGGCGGGGCCCCGGATTCGAACACGTGCCACTCGCCACCCGTCACCAGTCCCACCTGTGGGTAGCGTCGCAGGTGCTCCAACTGGCGAGCCAGTTTGTCGGGGAGCCACCTGTCGTCCGCGTCGAGGAAGGCTACAAGCTCGCCGCCGGTTTCGGCCAGCCCGCGGTTCCGGGCAGCTCCTGCGCCCGCTCGCTGCTGCTTCACATAGCGCACGCCCCGCTCCAGGTACCGTTCGACAACGGCAGCCGTTTCGTCCGTTGACCCATCGTCCACCACGACTATCTCAGCCGGAGCCGTGCTCTGGGCCAGCACGCTATCGATAGCAGGCCCTACAAAGCGCGCATAGTTATACGTCGTAATAATAGCGCTAATCGCGCCTGGTGTATTTGGCATGGACTGGTGATTCGCAAAACGCAAAACGTAAAACGTAAGGGATGTAGACGGGCTTGCTTCCAGGAACTGAGAACCAACTACGCCTACCACCATTACATTTTACGTTTTGCGCATTACGTCTTACGTCTCCTTACATCGGTCCCCTGAAGCCGCAGAGTATGGCAACATTATAATACGCCGGGACCCAATGCGAAAAACGTAAAACGTAAGGGATGTGGGCGTAGTTGGTTCGTAATCCTGATCCAAGTACGCCTACCACCATTACATTTTACGTTTTGCGCATTACGTCTTACGTCTCCTTACTTCGGTCCCCTGAAGCCGCAGAGCATGCCAACATTATAATACGCCGGGACCAAATGCGTAAAACGTAAAACGTAAGGGATGTGGGCGTAGGTGGTTCGTAATCCCGAACCAAGTACCCCTACCACCCTTACGTTTTACGTTTTGCGTTTTACGCTTACGTCCCGCCCAGCTTCAATACTGTAGCCACCGTGCGGACTAGGATCAGCATGTCCAGGTAGAGGGACTCGTTCTTGATGTAGTACAAGTCGTACTCAACTTTGCGAAGCGCATCTTGCAGGCTGTTCCCGTAGCCGTGGCGAACTTGCGCCCAGCCTGTCAAGCCGGGGCGTACAGCCCTGCGCGCCCGGTAGAAGGGTATCTGCTTTTCGAGCTCTTCATCGAACTCGGGCCGCTCGGGCCTCGGCCCCACGATGCTCATGTCACCGACGAGAACGTTCCACAACTGCGGGATCTCATCAAGCCTGCTTCGCCTCATGACCCGGCCGACCCTCGTGATCCGGGAGTCCCCGGCCTTGGCCCAGATGGCTCCCGTGCCTGCCTCGGCGTTCGCGCGCATGGAACGGAACTTGTGGATGTAGAACGGGTAGCCACCTAACCCTACGCGCCGCTGCTTGAACAGCACCGGTCCTGGTGAGTCCAGCTTGATGGCGATACTCAACAACGGCACTAAGGGCGCGGTAAGGACGATGCCCACCACCGCCAGAGCGATATCGAGCAGGCGCTTCACCACCCGATAAGAGCGGGTCGTCTCTTTTACGTTGGCCGGGAGCGCCACGAACCAGTCCTTGCCCAAGTGCGCCACGGGCACGCGGCCGGTCAGGTCTTGATAGATGGCGAACATAGGGGTTATTTGCACTCCCTGCTCGTGGCAGATCGACAACGTGTGCAGCAACTCCTCGTTCTGGTCGGGGTTGGCCAGCACGATCTGGTCCAGACCCTCGTTAGCATTTAGAGTAATCAGGTCGGAGATGGGGAACACTCTCCAATTGGGCGTCGGGGGCACAAGCTTCAGCGCCGGGACGGAGCGCCTGCGATCAGGGCTCGGGCTTTGCGTCGTAACCCCGACAGCCGACAGCCGGCCGCCGAACCCCCGTGCTGTGGGCACGTCGTCGTAGAAGCCCACAAATTCATAACTGTACCCTGGGTATCGCAGGAGGGCGTCCACCATCTCATACCCGTCGGCGTTGGCCCCCACGACCGCGATGCGTCGCCGCAACGGCCCACGTGACAGCACCATGGCGAGCACCGAGCGCGCTAACAAGAGGGGCAGCAGCAGCAAAAGGGCCGTGACCATCTCGCTTATGCGCGGGCGGATCACCGGCATGAATCCACCTACCAACCAGGAAATAATGATGTAAGCTATGCCCATCGGGAACAGCACCTGGGCCACGCTGTATGCGCTGAAGGATTTGCTCTGCAGCGTCCGCGACTTGTAGGTGTCGAAGGCGTCGGTTATGAGGAACCAGAGGAAGCTGACCACCCCAAGGCTGAACACGATGTGCGAGTTGGGGTAGCCACGGGTGCTCGTCAGGAATATCCCCGAAACACAGACCACCATTACGACCCAGTCCGTGGCTGCCTGCAGCAATCGCCTCTCGCCATGCTTGAGGCCGACCACCTTCCGGCGGGCCCTGGACCCTGCCTGCGCTGTAGGAGGTGCAAGTTCTGGTTGTTTTACAATCGTCGCTGTGCTGGCTTTCCCTGGGCGTGTGGTTATCTTCGGCTTTTGTATAACTGCCGGTATGCGGGCCATATGCTATCTCCCTCCCTCTGAGGGATTGGTGCTCCCCTGGAGATTTAGATTACCTGTCCGTGTATGACTTGTTGTACGGTGTTGAGATTAGCGCGCCCTGACGGCCAGGAGCCCTGCGAGGAAAGAATTACGGGTGCGGGTGCGATTCGTCTTCGACGCTCCCGCTACCTGATAACGCCCACTGTCGCCCGATGTATGCGGCCTCCCGATGCATGCTGAAACATGCCCTTCGGAATAGAGATGGGGCCGATTTATCCGACTGGACTCGATATTGCACGTCGCTGTCTGTCATATTTAGTATAGTGCACGCCCCTTGCCGGCACAAGAGTTTCGAGGACCAGGATGTATTACAACTTGTTAACCGGTTCCTCGACATAACTATTTAGTTACGAATGCTGACTGCCGAATTGCTCTAAATCCACTGCAAAACTCGTAATTCGATATTCATAATTCCCTATGGGCATCCCCGGAAGCCGAAGTTGACCTTGAGCAGGTTAAAGTCTATGGCGCTGACGACACCGTCGTTGTTGAAATCCGCGCGGAGGTCGCCCGGGCTGCCGAAGGTTTGCCTCAAGATGTCGAAATCAACGGCGCTTACAACGTCGCTGTCGTTGGCGTCTCCCGTCCTCATCGGGTCCATCTCCACCTGTGTGGCTGACGCCCCCGACAGTACCACGGTGCCACAATTGGATAGGAACCTGGGGCCCTTGGCGCGCCAGGTGTAAGTTCCCATTGGCAGCGTGCCTACGGGCACGGTGAAGAAGCCGCTCGCATCGGTGTCCTGGACCGGGTAGTCCACGCTAGCGCTACCCATCTGGAGGGTTAGGGTGACCGGCTGCTGCTGCCGCGGGTCCGGTTGCGCGGGCGCGCCCTGCCAGTCTACGTGCCCCACGAGCACGGCTTGAGGATTGGGGGTGCTGGTAGGGGTAGAAGTCGACGACGGGGTGTAGCTGGCTGTATTCGTGGGGGTGCTGGTGGGGTTGTTGGTCGCTGTGTTGGTAGGAGTATTCGTGAAGGTATTAGTGGGAGTGCTAGTCCTCGAAGCAGTGGGGGTATTCGTCCTGGTGCTAGTGGCGGTGCTGGTAGCCGTGTTAGTAGGCGTATTAGTCCTTGTGTTGCTGGGGGTATTGGTGGCGGTGGCGCTCGGGATCTCGCAGAATAGCCCACTTACGGTGAGGGTGTAGGCCGCGCAGCCTCCGCCCGAGGTGTCCTCGTGCACCACCACGATCAGGGTAGCGCCCGCCGGTAGGGTCACTCCGAAGCTACTCGTGCCGGTTTCCTGGCCGGGGCTATACCCTGCGTCGCCCATGTAGTTCGCGGATATGTCGGAAGGGTTGAAACTGTTCAGGTAAGCCATCGCATAGACGTCGTTGGTGCCGGTGCAGGCCGTAGTGAGTACCACCGTCACGCACCTGGCGCTGCCCGATGTGTTCACAACGCCATATGCATCGTAGTGGCGTAGATCGGCCAGGTCTGCCGCCTGGAGTGTCTTTTGGGTTCCGCAGGAGCTGGTAACGTAGTCTCGCACAGCCCGGCCCAGCTGGGTCGGGTCGCTCGCGGTGATGGAGCCTGAGAAAGTGCTTGTACCCGCGCAGGCCGTCGCGGTGGCGGTAGAGGTAGCTGTTGCCGTGGGGCTTGAGGTTTGAGTGAGGGAGGGCGTAGGAGTGCTCGTTGTTGTGAGCGTTCGCGTGGGAGTATTGGACGCCTGAGGAGTGCCCGTGGACGAGGGAGTGGCTGTGATCGTTGGGGTGAGGGTTCGCGTGGACGTGCTTGGCGGTGTGAGAGTTCGGGTGGGAGTATTCGACGGCTGGGGCGTGGCCGTGCTTGTTGAGGTGGCCGTGGAGGGAAGCGTGGCCGTGCTCGTGGATGTAAGGGTCCGAGTAGGAGTGCTCGACGCCTGAGGGGTGCCGGTGGGAGTAATCAGGGGAGTGGGCGTGCGAGTAGGGGTTCGGGTAAATGTGGAGGTACGGGTCGCCGTGGGGGGAGTGCCGGTGGCTGTGGGAGCCTGGGGCCAGGGAGTGCGCGTGGGCCGGGTGCCTATGTCGTAGAAGCTCTGGTTGGCAGGCCCGCAGGGGCGCGGCTGGCCGTCCCACGCTCCGGTGAACCTATCGAGCAGGTTTGCGGTCAGTTGCTCGATTCGGTGGTCGGCGTCTACCGATACATTGAAGCCCGCGAATACCTGGTTGGGATAGGTATGGTCGATGAGCCCCCAGGACCAGTGGATCGTGCCCGCGGAGAAGACCTGCGATCCGCTGGTTGAGGTGTAAATCGCCGATTCCTGCAGGGAGGCATCTCCATGGCCGTCGATGACGGTACCCCTGGACACGGTTTCCAGCCCCACGGGGGCCCGGCCGTTGTTCAAGGTGCCGTTCCACTCCTCGCCCACGATGTTATTCACCTGGTCGCCCGCCTGGAAGCCGGTGCAGTCAAAGTACCAACGGGAGGGGGAAGCGTAAAGCACCCAGGGATTGCGGTAGTAAGTGTCGTCGACATAACCCTGATAGCCGTTGCCCAGGAGGATGTTCTCCGGTCTATCGAGCTCGGGGTCCCTGAAGCGCACCGTGACGCCGGGGGCGACCGGGGTGGGGTCGAGGGCCGCGTCCTTATAGCAGGTGATAATCCGGTTGGGGCCGACGGAGGAGCTACTAAGGCGTACGTTCCAAAAAGCCTCGTTTCCGGAGAGGAAGATCATGTTGACGCCCGCGGCCAGGGCCGCGTCTACGTTGTCGTGCTCCTGCCACGACCAGTACTCATCGTGCCCCTGGTCGAGAAAGACCCTGTGATTGAGCATCAGGTTCGGGTTGGCGGCTCGATCTACGTCGCTTAAGTAGGTCACGTCGTAGCCGGAGGCTTCGAGCCAGCGCACCGTTTCCAGGTCGTGGATGAAAAGGTAGCCGGTGCCCGCGCCCGATGCATAAGGGCGGTCGAAGGAGACCTGGTAGGCGCGAGTGCGTCCCTCATGGTTAGTGGAGGTGTACAGGCTCTCGCCGCCGTAGCTGTTGTATGCCTCGTTAGTCTTGCTCGCTTCCATCACAAGAATGTCCGAGTTGTAACCGTCGTTGCGCACGGTGAAGTAGACGAAGAAGCGGAATCCGTTGTTCGAGTCGAGACGCAGCAGGAATATGCCGCTGATCCAGGTGGGATCGGTATTGATCGTGAATGTGGGGGACCAGGGGCAGCGCACCAGGCCGGTGGTGCTATTACGGGTGCAGGCCGGCTGCGAAGCGGTAGAAATGCCGCTGTAGGTGCTGATGAGGCGCGCCCCATGGTTCTGGTAGTATCCAAGCCTGTATAGCCGAGCCGAGAGGGAACTGCCGGTCGACTTCACATAGATGCTTATCGGGTCGCCCGCGTTGACGCCGGTGGCGCCTGGGTAAGCTGCCATCGAGTTGATGTCATAGTTGCCGATGTTGGCCCACTCGTCGGTGCCCGGCAGAGCGTTCTCGGTGGCGATGCGCGAAGTCGCGGGGGGCTGTCCCAGGGATCGGGGGTCGGCAGTCGTAGGCAGCCCCTGACCCCCGATCACCCCACGCTCATACCCGCGTTTAGCGGCCTGGGCGAGCGTCACTGCTAGGAAGAGCACAGGGAGCAACAGAGCGACGGCCAGGGTCCGGCGCCTCGTTTGTGTGTGGTGAACCATCACTAACGTGGCCCTCGACCATTTAATACGCGCCGATACACCTCCTCCAGGCCCTCGACCAGCCTATCGAGGGTCAGCCCGCCGGCGACCGCCTTGCCTCCCGAGGCCAGCCGAGCCGCTAGATTAGGGTTGGCATGAATCCGCAGCGCGGCGTCTACCAGGGCCTGCCGGTCGCCCGGCTCAACTAGCAGGCCGCTCTCGCCCGAGCAGATCAACTCCGGTATGCCCCCCACCGCCGTGGAGACGACCGGTATGCCCTGCGCCATCGCCTCCAGCAGCACGTGCGGCACTCCCTCGGTGTCGGAGGTGATCATCACCAGGTCGGTCGCAGCGTATACGGAGGACATTTCGCGGGTGAGGCCGGTGAAGATGAGCCGGTCGCCCAGGCCCAGGCCGGCTGCGAGCGCCCGGAGGTTGGCTTCCTGCTTGCCCCCGCCCACCAGCATGAAGGTGGCGTTGGGCAAGTGCTTGGCGAGCGCGGCGCACACCTCCAGATAGAGGTCGAATCGCTTCTCGGTGGAGAGGCGTCCGATCGCGGAGACTACAAACGCGTCCTCGGGTATCCCCCAGCGGGCGCGGGCCTCTGGCCGCGGGTCGTGGTCTCCTGCAGGCCTGGTCTCCGGCCCCCAGCCCCCGACCCCCGACCCCCGATCAAGCACCCCTGGCCGCACCACACTCACTCTTGCGGGGTCGAACCCCATGTCCAGCAGCGTCTGCCTTTGTAGCTCAGAGACGGTGATGACGTGATCGCAATCGCGGAGAGTGCTCCATTCCAGCCTGGTTACTACCCGGCGGATGGCGTTATCGCGCACCCAGCCATGCACCGTGGCTACAAGTGGTGTGCGCCCCCAGGTGGTGGGGAAGAGCCGGCGCATGAGCCATACGAAATAATTGGCCCGCTGCCCGTGAACGTGGATCACGGAAGCCCCCAGCCTGCGTGGAAGGGGCCGAAGCTGGCGTGGGCGCCAGCGCATATCCTGTAAAGGGAGCACAGGGATGTGGGAGCCCCGCGCTCGATTTCCGAAGTCCTTGGCGGGGTCGTCCTGCGGGTTGGGTTTACGCAGCAGGAGGATGGCCGGGTCGTAGGCTCCACGCTGCTTCATGAGGGGGCAGGCGGCCAGGAGCAATTCCTCCGGCCCGCCCGTTTGGCGCGAGTCGACCGTTCTGATGGCATGCCACACTCGCGGTTGGCTCATTGGATTGCCTCGATGGGTGTGGAGCCTGTGCTGTCGATCTGGTCCGGGTTAGGTCGGGGCCAGGTGCGCCTGCGCGCTAGGTCACGGATGAGCCAGTTGATGACAACGTAGGCTGGGCCTATGGTGGGCGCGGTGAACGACCGAAGCACGGTTGGGGACGTGTTCTTGCCCACGAATAGTCGGGGCAGCCTGAGCGGGTCGTTGTGGAGCCGTGCCCTGCCCTGGTCGACTGTCACCGCGGTGCTGTAACCCGCAGCCCTGGTGGCTGTCACGACCCTCCGGTCATAATCACCCTGCGGGTAGGCGAACTGGCGCACTTCCGCGCCCAGTTTCGACTCAAGTTCGGCCCGCGCGTCGACAAGTTCCGTCCGCAGGTCCTCAGGTGAGCAGCGCGTCAGGAAGCCGTGGTGGACTGTGTGCGCCCCAATTTCCCAACCCGCCGTTGCCAGGTCCTGTATCTGCTGCCAGGTCATTACCAGCAGAGGTGGCAAATCTTGCCCGAAGGCATGCCAATGCGTTACCCGTCCCACCATACCCGTGATCACATATACCGTGCCCGGAAACCCGTGCCGGGCCATCGCGGGCGCGGCCTGCTCTGCCACTCCGGCGAAGCCGTCATCAAAAGTGATAGCCACCGACTTCGGTGGGAACGGCTTACGCTCCCGAATATGCACGGCCACCTGCCCCATCGTCAGACCGCGGCAACCCTCAGCCGCCAATATCTCCATGTGCTGCTCGAACAGCCGGGGAGGCACGGAGAGATCGGTGTCGTGATCGTCGATGGAATGATAGCAGAGGATGGTAACGCCGCCATCACGAAGCCCATGGCCGGCATAGTATATGCTCCCGTACACAACGGGCTTTATCACGCGCTTGGCTGCATTTCGGAGATGGTGTTCCATGGCTCCTGGGGGTATTACAAATTGCGTATTGCGTATTGCGTGTGACAGGCTTGGGTTGTAGATCCCACTAGTCTTCCTCACGTAATACGCAATACGTGCGGTGGTTTGTTCTTATTCTACCAACGCAACTGGCGGTGTTGCGAGTGGTCTTACAGAACTGAAATAAAGATACTCGCCCGCGGCCTTATTCCCTTATACTTAGCGAGTATGAGTCTTGGGAAACAGGCAGTGCAAGGAGCCATCTGGAGCTATGGGGGCTTTCTTGCCAGTAAAGGCGTTCTGTTCGTAGCCACCCTATTGCTGGCACGGTTGCTGTCACCTGCCGACTTTGGCGTGGTCGGCATGGCTCTGCTGGTCATCACAGTGTTCGATATCCTGCGAGACTTCGGGATCGGGTCGGCGCTCATCCAGCGGAGTCGCGACACCGCCGCGGCCGCGGACATGGCCTTCGTCCTCAGCACAGCGTTGGGCTTTGTTCTTTTCGCGCTCAACTGGGTACTGGCACCCCTGGTTACGCAGTTTTTCCAGGTTACCGATCCCTCCCAGGCGGAGTTACTGCCCTGGCTTGTGCGCGTTCTAGGCCTCACCCTGATCTTTTCCTCGCTGGGCGGCACGCAAGATGCCCTGCTGCAGAAACAGCTTGATTACCGCAGCCGGACGCTGCCCGAAGTGGGCAGGACAGGGGTCAAGGGTATCATCTCGGTGGGGCTCGCGCTCGCGGGCTGGGGCGTCTGGAGCCTCGTGCTGGGCCAGGTGCTCGGCGAGGCCTGCGCCACTGTGCTCCTCTGGATTGTTTCGCGCTGGCGGCCCACGTTCAAGCTCGATTTCGCGCTGCTCCGCCCGATCACATCCTACGGCACCCAGATCATGTTTGTGGGTGGCCTCGGGTGGCTCCTATCCGACGTCGACTACCTGATCATCGGGCGCCTGCTCGGTGACGTGTCGCTGGGTATATACACGCTGGCCTACCGCATACCGGAATTGATAGTGAGGAATCTTGCGCAGGCCGTCTCCAACGTTGCTTTTCCCGTGGCCGCTAAATTGCAGGAAGACCGGGCGGCCCTGCGCAAGGCCTACCTCGACATGCAGCACTACATGCTGCTGATCCTGGCCCCCCTGGGCTTTGGCCTTTACGCTGTCACGCCCGCCCTGGTCCGAATCCTTTTTGGCGCGAAGTGGCTGGCGGCGATCCCGGTCATGGAGCTGCTATCTATCTACATGGTCCTCGGAGGCGTCGGACACTGGCCAGGGGTCGTGTATAAGGCTGTGGGTCGACCGGATATCCTGAGCCGCCTGTCGGTAGTCAAGCTGGTGTTGCTCGTGCCGACCCTCTGGTGGGCCGCCAGCGCCTACGGCATTGTGGGGGTGGGGTGGGGACAATTGATCGTGCGTGTTATCACGATCTTCATAGATATGGTGGTGGTTGCTCGCTTCGTAAACGTCAGTGTGATCGCTAATCTGGGTCGCATATGGCCCCCCTTCGCCGCCTCGATCATAATGGTGGTCGCCGTGCGCGCCGTCTTCCTCCTTGACCCCGCCGAAGCCAGCCCCCTCATCCTGATCCTCGCCATCATAGTTGGGGGACTCACCTACGCGGCAGCGGCCTACTTATTCGACCGCCGGGCCATAACCATGTTACTCGATACGGCTCTTGGCATGCTTCGCAGGCGACGCACCCCCGCCGCGGTGCGTGAGGCGTGAGCGTAGAGCGTAAAACCTGAGGCTATAAGCGCACCGGCCTCATGAAGCCGGCAACCAACTCGACACAACTCCCAGCAGCTATCCAGTCGAATCCTTTGGCTTGTTCCCCGTTTTCCTGCCGTCAAGCCACCGCTTGAGCGACGCGGAGCTTTCATTCGACCTCTTGCCAAGCAAGAGACCCTCCACGCCCAGGTCCTCGTCGAGGTCCGGCCAGTGAATAGCATATCCAGCGCCGCTGATCTGGAAAGAGGCTCGTTCCGCGGGTGTAGCGTAAGCAAGACGAGGGTACCAGCCGATCGACACGCTGATAGTGCGCCCGTCCTCCAGATCGGCCGACAAGGTATCATCCGTGATGTTCACGCCTACGATCCTAGGTAGGGCGGGGATTGTCACCGCAGAAGGCGCCCCATTCATTTCTTAGAGTCTCCAATACGAGTTCCTATCCCCTTGACCGCCGAGTCGATAAGGTCCTGCTTGAGGTCCCAGAGGTGCGGGGTTAGCGATACGTGGTAGATGTGGGGATTGATGAGGCGGCGGACGCCGGGGTCCAGGCGGTCTATGTCGGCTCTCCCCTTGGCGCGCATGTGCTCTATGTCGGGGAGGTCGTACACGAGCTTGCCGTCGCGGAGGATGTCGACCAGGAGCGGTTCGATCTTGGAAACGCGCGCCGGGTCGAGGGCACGGGATTTCGTGTGGTCGGCTGGGTGGCGGACGATGATGGGGTCCATCTGCTGGGGGTCCTCACCCTCCAGGCCGAGGAGATCGACGGTGGCCTTGCCGCGCTCATCGTAGATGCGCCACACCCGCTTGTTGCCGGGGTTGGGCGTCTTGTGCGGCGACTCGGATATCTTGATCGCCGGCAGCCACTCTCCCTCGTTTCTGACAGCGACCAGCTTGTAGACGCCTCCCAGGGAGGGGTCGCCCTGGGAGGTAATCAGCCTCGTGCCTACGCCGTATACCAGCCGCCCGATGAGCCGGTCGGGCTCGACCCCGTAGCGTGGAGCCTCCTCGGTGATCTGGGTAATGATCTGCCAGATGACGAGCTCATCGAGGTCATTGGATAGCACAATCGAAGTGTTGGGGAAGCCCGCGGCGTCCAGGAGCCTGGCGACCTGGATGCTCAAGTAGGCCAGGTCGCCCGAATCCAGCCTGACGCCTACCGGCTCGTGGCCTTTGCGGCGCAACTCCTCGAAGACGGTGATGGCGTTGGGGACGCCGCTCTCCAGAGTGTTGATGGTGTCCACCAATAGCAGGCAGTCGTCGGGGTAGACCTCGGCATAGGCCCTGAAAGCCCCGAGCTCGCCCATGCCCAGGGTCATGAAGAGTTGCACCATGCTATGGGCGTGGGTGCCCTGTGGGGGGTAGCCGAGGACGTGCGAGACGCCGGCGTTGGAGCTGAAATCCGCCCCACCGATCAGGGCTGCACGGGTGCCTGCGTTGGCGCCCTCGTCCTGGGCGCGACGCATGCCGAACTCGAGCAGCGAGCTGCCGCGTCCGGTGTCGCGAATACGAGCGGCCCTGGTTGCCACGAGGGTCTGGTAGTTGAGGTGGTTGAGCAGGGAAGTCTCCAGGATTTGGGCCATGGCCAGCGGCCCCTCGACGACCGTGAGGGGCACATTGGGGTGGACCACGCGACCCTCGGGGATGGCCCGTATGGTGATGCCCTCGAAGTTACCGTTTTCGAGGAGCCATGCCAGGAAGTCTTCCTCAAAGACGGGCTCGCCCACCCGGCCCTTCTGGCCGCGAAGGTAGTCAACGTCCTCGCGCCGGAAATGGGCCTCCCTCATCCAGTCGAGCAGCCACTCCAGCCCGGCATTGATACAATAGCCTGCCCGGTGGGTGCCGTAATCGGGGTAGTCGCGGAAGAAGTGGTCGAATTGGGCGTGCTGTTCGTGGAAGCCGGCCCGGAAATAGACCTGTGCCATGGTGAGCTGGTACTGGTCGGTGAACAGGATACCCTGGGCGGTCTGGCGGTCGGCTGGTTTCATGGGATGTCTCCGCTTAGCCGGAGATCGCCGGCTACAGTTTGCCGGCGAACACCAGGACGAGGATGAGGATGCCTGCGATGATGCGGTAGATGCCAAAAGCGACAAAAGTATGGTGGGCCACATAGCGCAGGAACCAGCCGATACAAAGCCAGGCCACCACGAAGGACACCAGCGCACCAACCGCCAGCCGCCCTATATCGCCCGCCGTAAGCTCATGCAGGCTGCCGAGCAAGTCAACTACAGTAGCAGCTCCGAGCGTGGGGATCGCGAGATAGAAGGAGAAGGCGGTCGCAGTTGGGCGGTCAAGGCCGCCGAGCATTCCGCCAACGATAGATGCCCCGGAGCGCGAAACTCCGGGCACCAGCGCAAGGACCTGGGCTGCACCGACCCCTATTGCCTGGAGAAAACTGACGCCCTCGACGTCGTGCACGGTATCCTGGCGTTTAGTTATTGGTAGCTGCTCAACGAGGATAAGCACGATGCCGCCGATAATCAGCGCCCAGGCGATGACAGGTGGTGAAGCAAACAGCACACGCTTGATCCAGCCGCGAAACACGAACCCGATTACGGCTGCGGGGAGAAATGCCAGCAGGATGCTAAACCAGAAGCGCCGCGTCGCTGGGCTCGTGGGGAGGCTACGGGCCTGGGATATCAGGTCGCGAGCGTAGTACACCACCACGGCGAGTATGGTCCCAAGCTGGATAAAGATCTCGAAGGTGCCCCCGATATTGTTCTGGAAGTGGAGCAGGTCGGCGGTAATAAGGAGGTGGCCGGTTGAGGAGATTGGGAGAAACTCTGTTATGCCTTCCACGACACCGAGCACCAGTACATCGCCCCAGGTTGGTACGAGAATGACCGCGACTGCGAGCAGCACTAGAGCAAGAGCAGCCGCGAGCACGATGACTATCACCGCCCGTGAGCTTGATTGGAGGAGAGCAGGGTCTTGTTGTTGGTTTTCTCTGTTCATAGGGGGCATTATATACCATTTCCGGCACTCTTTTGGAGGTCGCCCGATGGTCGAAATCCCTCGTTGGCGGCCTCATCAAGGTCTATTCATCCTCGGCGGGCGGCGGACTCCCGTAGGGGCAGGCCCCCGTTGCCTGCCCTGGCCGGACACCACCAACGCGTGTGTCCACCACCTGGGGCAGGCCCCCGTTGCCTGCCCCTACGGGTTGATTATCCGAGAATGTATAGACCCTGGCGGCCTCCTTCGCTTATTGCCAGAGGGAAGTCATCATGGTAAAGTATCGTGCATAAGACCCTAAGAAAGTGAGGAGCGCAAAAACTAACATGAGAAAAATAGTTACAAGCACCTTCGTTACACTTGATGGCATCATGCAAGCACCCGGCGGGCCCGGTGAGGATGACAGCGGTGGTTTCAAATGGGGTGGTTGGTCGGTCAACTACTGGGACGACATGATGGCTCAAGTCATGGGCGAAACCCTGGGAAGACAACCCGAGCTTTTGCTGGGCCGAAAGACCTATGAAATCTTCGCCGGTTATTGGCCCAATGCCAAAGACGAGCCTGGTGCAGACAACCTCAACAACGCAAATAAATATGTTGTCTCGAGAACGCTCGACAAGGTGGATTGGCAGAACTCCACACTGATTAAGGGCGATGTTGTCAAAGAAATCACCCGGCTCAAAGAACTGGATGGGCCTGAACTGCAGGTTCATGGCAGCAGCAATCTCATTCAAACGCTCTTGAAGCACAATCTGATCGATGAGATGCAGCTATTGATTTATCCTGTGGTTATCGGAACCGGCAAGCGCCTCTTTGGTGAGGGGACAAATCCGTCAAGTTTCAAACTTGTCGATAGTAAGACCTCCAGCTCAGGGGTCATTATTGCTAAGTATGCACAAAGTGGCGAACTCAAGACGGGGTCATTCGCACTGGCTAACACCGATTAGATGCGCTAGCTCTGTACTTGTATTAGGGCTCCTGCTCCTTGTTGCCGGGTGAGTAGGGGACATGGAGCATTTCTGCCGCCTTGCGCTTGGTGGCTTCGCCACGCCGATCGTAGCGGGCGGTGGTGGTGACGTTGGCGTGGCCGGCCAGGCGCTGGACGGTCGAGATGTCGGCCCCGGCGTCGAGAAGGTCGCCTATCATGGTGCGGCGGAGGTCGTGGGGGGAGAAGGAGGCGACCCCTCCCTGGGCGGCGCGCTTGCGCATGGTCTTGCGAACTGCCTGGTCGGTAATACGCCTAACGGTTATCTTGCCGGCCTTATTGACGGGGCAGAAGAGAGGGCCAGGGCCAGGCCCACGCACGCGGAGCCAGGCGTCTATGGCGGCGCGGGCGGCCTCGGCGGCGTAGGCGGTGCGCGCCTTGTTGCCCTTGCCGGAGCGCACTTTGAGGACCCCCGATTCGGGCTCGTAGTCGGAGAGGTCGAGGGCCACTACCTCGCTGCGGCGCAACCCACAGTTGTAGAGCACGGCCAGGAGGGCGGCGTCACGCTTGCCGGAGGCCGAGTCATCGGCTGCGCATGCGGTGAAGAGGGCGCGCAGCTCTCCATGGCTGAGAGCCCGGCCGCGGAGAAGGCTGGTGCCGCGGACGGAGGGGAGATCGGCGGCGCGGTGGAAGTCCTCGGCAGTCATCTGCCCCAGCCGCCAAGACTCGCGCAGCACGCCGCGCAGGGCGGCCAGCATTTTGTTGGCGGTAGCGGGGGCGTAAAGGTCGGCGAGGAGGGCGCGAACCGCCGCGGTGTGCTGGTAGCGCAGGCTGCTCCACTCGAGAGTCTGTAGATTGCGGTTATTGGACGTGAGGAGGCCGGCGATGATGTCGAGGGCCGCGCTCATGGTGCGCCGGGAGCCGGGGGCCAGACGCGCCAGGTAGACGGCCGCAGGGTGCTCGTCGGCCCGGCGGGACGAGGGGAGGGCGAGGGCAGATGACTGAGTAGGTGTTGGGATTTGAGTTGGATAGGCATTATTTGACTGCGTATCATGGTCCAACGCTATCTGAAGGTCGTGTAATTCGATGCGTTCTATGGGGCTGTCGTTTATGGGGTGACTGGCCATGATGGGTTATTCTCCTTCCGGGTAGGGGTGGCAGCGCTTGCAAGTTAGCATCTTACCGCCGGTGTCTTTCGCGGCCTGGTTGGTTCACTGGGTGGCATGGTTCTCAGGTCGTGTTTCGTTGGCGTGCGGCATGGGGGTGCCCTCGTGCCGGCTCCATTCGTGGCCGCAGGTAAGGCATCTGTATTTGTGTACCCGCACAGCCCGCGTCTGGCGCTGGGTCAGCCAAAAGGCGGTGCCGAAAAGGGCCGTGGCGGTGACCCCCACTGTGAGGCAGAGGAACAGAACCGGGTCGGTGCTGCCGAAGAGGGATCTGGCGATATTACCTGCGACGAAGAAGGTTAGGATGCCCACCAGCGCGGCCACGCCCATGCCCTGGCGAACCGGCTTGCCGGTTTCAGTGTCATGCAACTCAAGCTGGACGTTGGCCCTGGGTCCGCCGCAGTTGGGGCACTGCACCTGCTCGGTCGGAGGGCGCACCGGCCTGGAAGGCCAGAACAGCGCCATGCGGGTATGCGTTCCTAGAATCATCATTCTCATTACTGATTTTACACCCGAAAACCGGGTCGTGGAGAGGTTTTCCACACTCCTGTTGTCAATTCTAACTTTGAGTTGCACTGCGCAGACACAGAGCCTTCGCTCACAGCACATCGCGGCGGCTAAAGCCGGCGAAGCCAACGGCGATGAAGGCAACTGCGATTGCCGCCACCACCGCCAGCCCGGTGAAGTCGGGGTTCGGCGCCGTGATGTTCGGGACATGGTAGAGTGGACTGATGCCCAGCACCCAGTCCCAGAGCCGGAACGTCGGGCCGAGGATGGTCAGCGCGAAGGTCGCCACGATCGCCAACCACGCAGCCATGCGCCCACGCGGATTGGCGCCGACAAGCGCGAGTGACAGGCCAATCAGCACCCAGACAGCCGGAATCTCGACCAGCGCCTGGCCCACCAGATTGGAGACGGTCACATCGACCCCGCGTGCCGAGGCCACGACGCCGATGGCGAGGCCGCCAACCACAAGCGCCACTGCCGGCCCAAGCAGCGCAATCAGTGCATTACTAGCAAGATACTTCGGACGCGACAGCGCGCCCGCCAGCAAGGGTTCCGCGCGGTATTCCATCTCCTCCGAGTAGATGCTCATCACGACCTGCACGCCGTAGACTGCCGCAAGAATGCCCATGAGAGCGAGCAGTGTGCGAAGGAAGAGGTAGACCAGTCCCGCGCTGGTAGCGCCGCCCCCTTCGAGAATGCGGGCGATGACCGGGTTGTTGCCGAAGACGTCGCCAAGCGATGATGCCACGATCCCGAAGACCCCGCCGACTATCGCGAAGGCAATGGTCCATGCGATCATAGCGCCGCGCTGGAGCCTGAGCGCCAGCCCCCAGATGGTGGCTACCGCGCCGCCACGCGCCGGGCCGGGCGATGGCGGGATGATGCCCTGGCCGAAATCGCGGCGGGCGAGGAGCAGGTTGGCGATTGCCACGAGCAGGATGGCGAGGCCAAGACAGGCAAGGAGCGGCCACCAGTTGTTTTCGCTTCCCGGGCGCACCTCCTGCGTCCAGCCAAGCGGCGAGAGCCAGACCCACCCGGTCTGCCCGCTTGCATCGAGCGCTCCCCGGAGGAGGAAGGAGACGCCAAGTACCGCGACCGCGTACGAGGTGGCCGAGGGCGCGTCCGAGCCAATCTGTGCGGTGATTGCGGCGACGCCGGCGAACATCAGCCCGGACGCGGTGAACGTTGCCGCGAGTGCAATCGAGGCGGCCACACCACCGCCGAATAGAATAGTCAGGATCGAGCAGATGACGCCCAGCACCACCGAAGCCAGCGCCGCCAGCGCGACCGCGACCATCAGCCGTGTATGCCGCCCGACGACCGCGGAAGCGATCAGCTCGGCCTGGCCCGAGTCCTCGTCAGCCCGGCTGTGGCGCACAACGATCAGAATGGACATCAGCGCTGCGAAGAGGCCGCCGAGCGCCAGCGCCCGCCAGGCGTTGAAGCCATCGGGGGTCGCCAGGTCGTGGGCCGGGCCGAAGATCAGGCTGAACGCCGGATTGGCCCGAACCAGGGTGGCAAGTGCGGCGCGGTCGTTCTGATTCGGAAAGATCCAGATATAGGCCAGGATTGAGGAGACGGACAGCGCGGTGATTCCCATGATCCAGGGGGCGATGTTGCGGGCGTCCTGCTTGAGCGTCACCTGCATCAGCGGACGG
>JBJMMB010000350.1:0-16859 GCA_045805005.1 Chloroflexia bacterium | reverse complement strand
GGACATGCCCTGCGCAGCCGCCGTGACCGCCGCCTGCATCTCCGCGGCCGAGGCGTCCGGAGCGACGATGCCCCAGCCCCGCAGGGGGAGCGTGCTGAGCGCCGCCAGGGGGCGGTCGTCCTCGGAGAGCACGACGAGGGCGGGCGCTCCCTCGCTCACGAAAACGCGCCCGCCCCCCTCAAGCAGCTCCTCGCCGGTTACCAACAGCACGTCGGCGTCAGGCGATTCCGCCAGGGCCTCCTCCAGGGAGGCCGCATCTCCCACCACTTGCACTTCGTCCGAGGCGAGCATGGCGCGCAGCCCTGCCCGCATCACCGGCGTGGGCGCCGCGATGGAGACGCGGATCACGCAGTGGTCTCCGGCGTCTCGCTGTCGCCCAGGTCCACGTCGAGCGTTTGCACGGCACCCCTGCGCATGACGTGCAGTTGCACGCTACGCTCGGCGGCGCTCTGGGCCAGCACGTCGAGGAGGGCCTCGCCGTCCACAACGGGCTTGCCCGCGGCGGCCAGGAGGACGTCACCCACGAGGAGGCCGGCGCGAGCGGCGGGGCCATCGGTTTCGAGGCCGGTCACGAGCAACCCGGCCGCCAGGGCGGCCCTGTCACGACCTTTGATTTCAATGGGCAGTTCTACGGGCTGCACGCCCACTCCGAGGTAGACGCGGCGGCTCGGCAGCCCGGCCACCCAGTCGCTTGTTACCTTGCTCGGGATGGCTACGGCCATATCGCCGCCGAAGATCATGGCTGTGATGCCCACCACGGCTCCCTGCGCGTTGAGCATGGGGCCGCCGGAGTTGCCTGGGGCGACGTGCACGTCGGAGCGCAGGTACATGGCATTGCGGCCGGTGTGGGGCACGGGCACCTCGCCCAGGCCGCTCACGATACCCGCGGTGACCACGTTGCGCTGGCCCCAGGGGTGGCCCACGGCGAACACAAGCTCGCCCACGCGCAGCCTGGAGGAGTCATCGACAAGGGCCGCGGGCAGGTCGTCGGCTTCCACCTGGAGCATCGCCAGGTCGAGGGCGGGGTTCTGATTGGTGACCCTGGCGTCGAACTTGCGGCCATCAGGCAGGAGCACCTGCACCTCGCCGCCGGTGGCCGCGATAACGTGGTAATTGGTGATGACGCCGCCGTTGGAGCGCCAGATGACGCCCGCCCCGCCGCCGCGTCCCTCGCGGACAACCTGCACGACGCTCGGCCTCACCCGCTCGATCATCTTTACGACTTCTGATGATATCTCCTCCGAAAGCGCAAGCGCTTGCGCCGGGGAGGGGGAGTCTTTTTCGAGGGTCATATTGGATAGCATATCATAAACCTTTCTGTTTGGAGTCGTGGGCCGGCCTATTGCGTATTGCGTATTACGTAGAGGAGGAAGGGTAGTGGGTTCTATCACCTAAGGTTGGTAGGCGCTCGATACGCAATACGCAATAGGCCTGATCCCTGCGGGCCGTTAGTCCCGTTGGCCGACGGTTACTTTGAGGGTTTCGAGCTTGCCGCCGCGGATTACGTCGGCGGGGATCTCTTTGCCTACGCGGTCGCCCGCGAGGAGGGCCTGGAGGTCGTCGGCGTCGTGGACGGGCTGGCCATCGAGGGCCACCAGGATGTCGCCGAGCATGAGCCCGCCTTTGGCTGCCGGGCTGTCGTTCTCTACCTTCATGAGCAGCAGGCCGGTTTCCTGGGTGCGGCCGTCGCGCTGGCCCTCAGGGATGTAGACGGGCTGGCTGCTGATGCCGAGGAAGCCGCGCTTGACGCGCCCATGCTTGGAGATGGTGTCGGCGATGCGCCAGGCGGTGGCCGAGGGCACGGCGAGGGCCACGCCACCAGCTATGCCCGTGGTGGTTATGCCAAGCACGGAACCAGTGGTATCGACCAGGGGCCCGCCCGAGAAGCCGGGGTAGGGGGTGGCGTCGGTGCGGATGTACTTCTCCAGCATGCCACCACGCCCGGTGCGGAGCGGGCCGCCGATGGCGCTGACGATGCCGAGGCTCGCCATGGGGCCGCTCTCGGAAGGCCGGCCCACGGCGAGAACGAACTGGCCCACGCGGGCCTCCTCGCCCGCGGCGCTTGCCGGGCTAAGTCCAAGGCCCGGCACTTTGAGCACGGCCAGGTCGGACGAGGGATCGCGGCCCACGAACTGCGCCGGGAGGGTGCGCCCGTCGTGCGTCTGTATGGTCAGGTCCTCCTCGCGCTCGAGCACGTGCTCAGCAGTGAGGATTAGCTCGTCGGCGAAGACCACGCCGCTGGCGGGCTGCCGCTGGCGGCCGTTGACCTGCACGAGCGAGGGTCCGACCCGCTCGACGGCGTCGGCCAGGCTGTTGGATAACGTGCCGAGTACGTCCGAGTTGTTAGTTGATTGGTCCATTGATAGATTCTCCTTGAGGGGGTCAGGGGTCGGGGGTTAGGGATCAGGGTCTGCTTATGGTCCCTTATCCTTGATTCCTGTCCCTGGCTTATGAATGGGGTGTGAATTGTTCCTATGTAAACACTATACTTTGGAGGGTCGGGGTTGCCATCACCTATTCGACCAGTGGGGTACCTGGACAAACAGGGGGGTACATTGTGGTGAAACGTGCTATAGTATGGTGCTTATGATAGTCCTGCAAGTACTCGTGTTCGTCCTGGGGCTCGCCGTTGTGCTGGGCACTTTATTGTCGGCGGTGCGGACCTTCGTGCTGCCGCGGAGCGCCAGGGATGCGCTTTCCTTTGGACTTTTTAGGTTTACAAGGTTCCTGTTCGGGTTGGTCACCAAGAGAGCCAATTCGTACGCCGGTCGCGACAGGGTGATGGCGCTTTACGCGCCGATCAGCTTGCTGCTGTTGCCGGTGATATGGCTGGTGCTCGTGATGCTGGGGTACACCTGCATGTATTGGGCGATAGGCGTGGAGCCGCTGGAGCAGGGGTTCAAAGTGAGCGGATCGTCGCTGCTTACCCTCGGGTTCGCCACGGTGGACGGGTTTTTCAGGAGCTTGCTTGAGTTCTCCGAGGCGAGCATCGGCCTCTTCCTGGTGGCGCTGTTGATCTCCTACCTTCCCACCATGTACTCGGCCTTTTCGCGGCGCGAGAACGCCGTAACTCTTCTCGAAATCCGTGCAGGCTCTCCACCCTCGGCGGTGGAGTTGATCGAGCGGTACAACAGGCTGAAGCGCTTCGACAAGCTCAACGACCTGTGGACCTCTTGGGAGGTGTGGTTCGCCGACCTGGAGGAGACGCACACCTCGCTGGCCGCGCTGGCCTTCTTCAGGTCACCCCAGCCCGACCACTCCTGGATCACAGCCGCGGGCGCGGTGCTCGATTCGGCGTCGATGGTCATCGCAGCGGTGGACATCCCCCACGACGTGCAGGCCGACCTGTGCATACGCGCCGGCTACCTGGCCCTCCGGCGGATCGCCGACTTCTTCCGCATTGAATACGACCCGCACCCGCAGCCGGGCGCGCCAATAAGCGTGACGAGGGGGGAGTTCGACGCGGTATTAGACCGCCTGGCGAGCAACGACGTGCCCCTGAAGCCCGACCGGGAGCAGGCCTGGCGAGACTTCGCGGGCTGGCGGGTCAACTATGATACGGTCCTGCTGGCCCTCACGGTGCTCACGATGGCCCCCTATGCTCCGTGGTCGTCCGACCGGGGCATGCTGCGACGGACTCCTCGTCACGCGATCAAAGGCTCGAAAGGATTAGAGCGGCGGGCGACTAGCGGCACGCCTCTAGATGAAAGTAGGGGGTAGGGGGGATAATTGGGGGACACCCCCAAACCCCCGGCAGGGAGTACCCTGCACCCCTTCCTGGGGAGGAATGGAGAAATTTGGGGACACCCCCAAGCCCCGGCAGGGAGACCCCTGCACCCCTGGGACACCCCCAAGCCCCCGGTAGCGGGAACCCTGCATCCTATGGAGTGAAGTAATGGACAGCAAATTACATAAGGGCCAACCGGTGCCGGCGGCGGGCGCACCGCTGGAGGAGGCGAGGGCGGCGATGCTTATGGTGCATGGGCGGGGGGCCACGGCCAGGGATATGCTTACGCTCGCTGAGGAACTGGGCAGGCCAGACTATGCCTACGTGGCTCCGCAGGCGGCGGGGAACACCTGGTACCCTTATAGTTTCCTGGCGCCAATTGAGGATAACGAGCCGTGGTTATCTTCGGCGCTGGAGACGGTTGGTGGGGTGCTCGCTCGGATAGAGGAGGCGGGCATACCGGCGGAGCGGATTATTGTGCTTGGGTTTTCGCAGGGGGCCTGCCTGGCACTGGAATTCGCGGCGCGGAACGCCCGGCGTTATGGGGGGTTGGTGGGACTGAGCGGCGGTTTGATAGGCCCGGACGGCACACCCCGCGACTATGCCAGGTCGTTTGAGGGGACGCCTGTGTTCCTGGGGTGCAGCGATGTGGACCCGCACATCCCCAAGGAGCGGGTGGCGCATAGCGAGGAGGTGCTGCGGCGCATGGGCGGGGAGGTTACGGCCAGGCTCTATGCGAACATGGGCCACACGGTCAACAGAGACGAGATAGAGTTCATGCGGGGTATGATGGAGGGGCCGGCAGCGTGAGCGAGCTTCGGACGATCTCTCCCACCCTGGCCCGGCGAATAGCGGTCGCCCGGCAGCGTCTTGGGGGGCCGGATGCCCCGGCCGTCTCGCGGCCCGACGCCGAACGCATACTGGAGGTGGTGCGCGACCTGGGGTGCCTGCAACTCGACCCTACGAGCGCGGTGGCGCGGAGCCATCTGCTGGTGCTGTGGAGCCGCCTAGGCCCATACGACCCCGTGGAATTGGACAAGCTGCTCTGGCGGGAGCGGAGCCTATTTGAGTACTGGGCGCATGCCGCTTCGATTGTGCTGACCGAGGACTATCCGATACACAGCGTTATGATGCGCCGCTATGCATCGGGCGAGTCGGGGTGGTCGAGGACGGTGCGGGACTGGATGGAGGGGAACCGGGTGCTGCGCGACCACATCCTGGAGGAAATCGGCAAGAACGGCCCCATGCAGTCGAAGCAGTTCGAGGACAAGACGGTCGAGAGTTGGCAGTCGACGGGCTGGACGGGAGGGCGCAACGTCAGCCGGATGCTCGATTTCCTGTGGACGCAGGGCCGGATCATGGTGGCCGGGCGAGTTGGGGGGCAGCGGCTGTGGGATTTGGCCGAGCGCTGCCTGCCGGAGGGGACTCTGCGTGAGGAGATCGACCGCCACGAGGCGGTGCGCCGGGCCGCGCAGAAGTCGCTCAGGGCGCTGGGCGTGGGGACGGCCAAGGATATCAGCCAGCATTACACTAGAGGGCGCTACCCCGGCCTCGAAGACGCGCTGGCGGAGTTGGAGGCCGGGGGGCGCATCGAGCAGGTGCGGGTTGTTGAGGAGGGGCGCGGGGTGTGGCCCGGTATATGGTACGTGCATACTGACGACCTGCCGCTGCTGGAGCGCCTGGCCGCCGGAGAATGGCAGCCGCGCACGACGCTGCTCTCGCCGTTCGACAACCTGATTTGCGACCGGGCGCGCACGGAGAGGCTGTTCGGTTTCGATTTTCGTATCGAGATTTACGTGCCCAAGGCCCAGCGGAAGTATGGGTACTATGTCCTTCCCATCCTCCACGGCGACCGGCTGATAGGCCGCATCGATCCGAGCATGGACCGCAAGCAGAAGCGACTCACCGTCAACGCGATTTACGCCGAGCCGCACGCGCCGACAGACGCTGCCACGGGGCAGGCGATCGCGGGGGCTATTGAGTCGCTGGGCGAGTTCCTGGGCCCTGAGGAGATCGTATATGGAGAGCGCGTGCCGGAGGGGTGGGGGAGTGCGATTGCTCGGGAGGAGGCCGCATAACCGCGGCCGGGGAAGAGCCCTGAACCACGGGGGCAGATAGTGGGACGCTTATCAGAGCCCAAGGGATCATTTTGGGCAAGCGTCCTGTATAATTGGATTGATGCGGATTACTTTAGAGGTAATTGGTTTTCCTATTTGGAGGTGGCTTAGTGGCTTCGCGTGAGTTGGATGAAATTATTAGACGTGCGGATCTTCTCACGACGGAAGAGCAACTTCGCCTGATTGCTCATCTGGCTGAAAAAGCTAGGGAAAACTATCAGGCAACGACACCACGCCGCCGGTGGAGCGAGATTCGTGGTGCAGTGCCTTTTCCGGCAATGGGCGAAGACGCCCAGAAGTAGGTGTCGCGCACACGTCGCCAAGCCGACGAGGACCGCGAGATTAGGCGGAACGAAGCACCGTGACGATCGCGGACGCCTTACTAGGCGTAACCTGCCTGTTTCTAGATACGGCTCCCGTAATCTACTACGTTGAAAAGAACCCTGTCTACACAGCTACCGTCGTGCCCATATTCGAACGCATGACGCTGGCTCTTTCATTGCGGTTGTGTCGCCTGTGACACTCGCAGAGTGCCTGGTGGTGCCATTGCGGGCAGGTTCAGCGAAGGTGGAACAAGATTTCCTGGACGTGTTGCTGGCCGGGAACAACACAGTTTTCGCTTCCATTGATGGCGGCGTAGCTCGTCAGGCCGCAGATAATAGGAGCACGCTACAATCTCAGTCTGGTAGATGCCATGCAGGTGTCTGTAGCGCTTACTGCCGGTTGCGAGGCGGTGTTAATAAGCGATGTCATGCTACAGCGTGTCTCTGAATTGCGAATAGTAGTGCTGGATGAACTAGAAGTATGATAACCACTAGGGCGGTCAAACGGAAAACTACCGGGCATGCAAGATGTCATGGCGCCTAAGCGTACGACAGGATGAGAGTACCTGTGGAGGGCGTTACGGCCTGGGCGGGTTATAGGTGGTGCGGTCGGGGGGGAGGGTCGCGCCGTTGGATTGGTCGAGGGTGGGCAGGTTGATACCCTCGGGTTTGTCGGGGTACTTCGCCATGACGGGCCAGAGGAAGGCTGAGGGGATGATGCTCTTCCCCCTGCCGGGCGGAGCCCAGTAGAGGTAGACGCTGGAGTAGTTCTCCATATCTTTGTAGCGCATGCGGATATCGTGCCACCCGGCCGAAAGTGGCAGGACTTGCTCCTGGTAGAAGTCGGCGTTGCCGTTGGTCAAAACCGTCTGCCCATCGATGGCAAGCTCCGAGCTGGTGCGCTGCTGGGTGCCGAACCGGTAAGCTCCGTCCTCGGGGATGTAGATGCGCCCGCTCCATTCCGCGGTGTATGGGCGCGGCAGGGGCGTCTGCTGGAAGTAGAATGAAACGGTCGAGTCGATGCGCTCCACGGCTGGAGGGGCGGTGAAGTCGTCTCCAGGCCGGAATGCGGCGGTGAGGCCGTGGGGTGACACAAGGCGCGGGTCGAACAGGTAGTTCGCGGGGACCGGCGCTTCGCCTGAGCCCGGAGGGGTCCACATCAGGCGGGAGGTGCCCGATTGGCCGCCGGCATCCGCCGTGACGGACAAGGTATGCAGCCCGGTGCTCAATGTGATGGGCTGGTTAGGCGCAACGGTGAAGCCGTCGATCAGCAAGTCGCCGGAGGAGACCGCGCCCGAATCGTTTTTCCAGGTGAAGAGATAGCTCCCGTAGGCATCGGCGCGCAGAGTCGATTCCAGCTTCAGCTTGCCGGAGCTCGAGCCGGCTCTGCTCCAGTCGTAACTGAAGTCAGATGTGACGGCCGGAGCGCCGCCGTCACCGAGGGTGGCGAGCACACCGTGGGTCTGCTGAATGTCGGCGGCAGGGATGATGGCCGCGTACAGGAGGGGGTCGGAACCCTGCGGCGGGACCGTGAGATCGAACGTGGCGTGCGGGTAGATGCGGGCGAGCAACGAGATATCCGCCGCACTGGGAGGATCGAGGATGATCACCGCGCCCGCGGGTTTTGATGCGGAGGTGAAGGGAACGGTGTACATACCGGGCCAGGGCAGGGTCTGCACGTTGGGAGCCAGGAACACGCTCGGGGGGAAATCCTTGTAGACCGCCGCCACATAGATGTCGTGGTCAGCGCCGTAGCGGGCGGTTAGCTCGGCGGCGTGGGCCGAGTCGGTGCCCATTTCGCTCCAGGTGGTCGTGTTCTGGGCCTGCTGAACGAAGTATTTGTCCAGGTTCATCGCGCCCGCCAACCAGACGAAGACGAGGATGCCCAGGATGCTCACGGCTGTGGCGCCGAGCCAGAACCGGGTCGCTCTTCGTGCCGGGACGGGGGCCCCACCGCGGGTGAACAGCCTCGCCAGCCGCCTGGCCATGGCCGCGCCTGCCAGCGCCTGCCATGCCTCTCCGAGGAAGATGCCCGCGAACAGGGCCGTGACCACGCTGTTCTCGAGCGTGCGATGGCTCTGAGGAGCCTCCCCCGGCAGGGTGAGCACGCCCCCAGCCAGGGCCGAGACGAACCACACCAGCGGGAAGAAATATTGCCAGCGCCAGGCCCTGAACGCGCAGCTTGCCAGCCCGCCGAAGAACAACGCCGCCGTGATCCAGTCGAGCATGGGCGTGTGCGTCAGGTTGTGCCTGCCGTTGCCGTCGCCCTCCCAGTCGAACATGAGGAGGTGAGTCCGTATGTTCAACTGGATAGCGGTGGCGAGATCGCCGCCGTTGTTCTCAGGTTTGAATATCGACACGTCGTTGGTGCGCCCGCTGTAGAGGTCGGGCCTTTGTAAGGCGAAGAGGCCCACGGGCAGAACCGCCAGCACTGCGCCGAGCGCGACGACCACCAGCCCGGCCCTGATCGACCTGATGACGCGCATCCTCTCAAAAATAAGCCGGTGGAGAAGCACCGCCAGCAGCACAAAAGGCGCGAGCCGCCCCACGTAGTACATGTGGAGGCCGATCCCCAGCAGCACACCGGCCCCGGCGTAATAGCCTAGCCTCCCGGTGCGCAGAGCCTGCACCATGCATACATATAGCCCCACGACCACGGCCACGGTGGGCAGCGAGGCGATGCCGAACCGGCTGAAGGTGATGTTCCAGGCCGAAACCGCCAGGAAGCCCGCGGCGGCCAGGCCGGCCCGCCAGCCGTAGAGGCGCGACCCCAGCATGTAGACCAGGGGCACCAACAGCGCCCCGCTCAGGGCCGGGAGGAAGCGCACCGCCCCGAACGTATCGCCCAGGACCTTGAGGACGAGGCCCAGGACGTAGAAATATATCGATCCCATCTGCGTGAGATTCGCCACGAAAGTCGGGTGGAAGGCTCCGGGGGCCACTAGCTGCGTGGCGACGACCCCGTTCTGGGCCTCGTCGAACGAAAAGCCGGGGGGTATGGAGTTGATATCGCGGAGCCGCAGGAAGAGCGCTATGGCGAAGAGGATAGCCATGATAGCCCACTCCGGATACCTTTGCAGCCGCTCTCGTGGGCCGGGAGCTTCGATGGCCGAGTAAGCCTGCCGGGTTGAGCGCTCCCACACGACGAAGGCTGCGGCGAAGAGGCCCAGCGAGACCAGGTACAAGAGCCACGAGCCGCTGTTCACCGGCCAGTTGCCGGTCACCGTGTTGGGGTCGTTGGCCCCGTTGAGCGCACTGAAGAGGGGTATCGAGAACAGGGCGCAGGCCACGGCCCCACTCAGCAAGCCGAGGAAGAGGAGCCTGGTTTTTGGGCCGAGCGCCCTCAGGTTGCCCAGGAATTGAGACGGGCCCGCGGGAACCAGGCGTATAGCCCCGGCCGCAAGGGCCAGCAGCAGGCCGGCAGCGGCGAATAATTGCCAGGCAAGGTCGGGCGGGAAGGGCTGACGTTGCGCCGCGGAATGGGCTTGCCTGATCATCTGCTCGGCCAGCAAGGCCAGGGCGACTGCTGGTATGGCGAGCACCCACCTGCTCGCTATGATAGCTCGAAGCCAGGGTGGAGCTTTGCTTGGGGAAGTGAGTTGGGCTCCGGAGGGCAGCGACCACGGCGCGCCCACACCTGCCGGGCTACCGCCATTGGTCATTGTGGCCGCAGTAGCAGCCACGGAGACGTTCGTGGAGATGGGGCTACTTGCAGAGGCCGGTACAGCAGCGGGGCCAGCGTCGGCAGTATTCAAGGCGGAGGCAGGCTGAGGGGCAGGGGGCAGCGAGCGGAGTGCGCCCGCGCCTCCCACGCTCCTGACGGGAAGGCCACCAGCCTGGGGCGCTCGCTCATGCCCGCCTCCAGCGGCCGGGGGAGTGCCGGCAACCGTGGGAACGTTGGTAAATACCGGGCCGTTAGTTGAGGTAGGCCCGTTGGTGGTAACGACTTCGTCGGGATTCGATTCGGAGGCGGGGACAGCGACCGGGTCGCGACCCTGTTGCTCTTCACTCATGCACAGACCCCGGTAAGACAATCAAAGTTTGCTTGCCGCCATAAGATGTACGCAAGCACAATGTGGCAGCCAGACATAAGAAGTATATCACCCAGGACGCCCGAACGCAAAGGTGGCAGGGGTCCGGTAAAATAGTATGGACCGGCAGCGGCGGGTGGAATGCGGAGAACCCATCACACATAGAGGAGGGAGACATGGAGTTCAGCGAGGTAGTGCTCAAGAGGCGGATGGTGCGGCATTTCACGGATGAGCCGGTGCCGCCCGAGGTGGTAGAGCGGGTGCTCGACCTGGCTAGGCACGCCCCCAGCGCGGGGTTCACCCAGGGCCAGTCGTTCGTGGTGGTGACGAGCCCCGAGATGAAGCAGGAGATAGCCCGGTTGTGCGGCGAGGAGTATTACGTCGAGGGCGGCTTCGATCCATTCATTTCGGGCGCTCCCGTGCTTGTGGTGCCCTGCACCAGCGAGGCAGCATACCACAGCCGGTATAGGGAGCCGGATAAGATCGGGGAGGGCGGGACTGAGATGGAGTGGCCGGTGCCCTACTGGCACATGGACGTAGGATGTGCTGTAATGGTGCTGCTGCTGGCGGTGGTGGACGAGGGACTATCGGCGGGCTTCGCAGGGGCGTTCGACCTGGACGCGCTGCGATCTCTGCTGGGCATACCCGAGGAGGTAACCCCGGTGGGGGTGATCCCTATAGGGCACCGAGCGCCGGACAAGCCCTCTCCATCGCTCAAGCGGGGCCGCAAGGCTGAAGGTGAGTACGTGCACCACGAGAAGTGGTAGGATTTTGATTATTCGTGGCGGTGGCCCGCAGGGCCACCGCCACGAATAATGGGGAGGGGATAATTGGGCTCCAAGGCGCCCTGCACACCTGTTTTCAAGAGGGTCAGCGCCGGGTCTGGTTGCGCCACTGTTGTTCGGTGGCGGCCGACTGGAAGACGGGGGTGAACACGCCGATCCAGGCGTGCCCTAGCTCGGCAAGCGTAATCGTTTCGTTCCCCGGCACCTGCGGCTGATCGTGCTGACCGGCACCTGGCCTGCTCGCCTCTTCCATCGCCGGGTTGTCAACGAACACCTCCTGGAGCGTGCCATCGGCCCCAGCGCGGTAGCCCACCAGGAGGACATCGTGAAGGCCGATGCCGAAGAGCCCCGGATCGACCTGCAGAATCACAGGCGCACCTACGTCGATAGCCGCCATTAGATCGCGAGGGGAGCCGTGATCGTAAGTGGCGGCTATGAACCCTGAGCGGCGAGCGGCAGTGGCGTTTTCTCCCTCGAAGGTGCCGCCGATGATGGGCACCTGCGCCATGCCGTCATAGAGTAACCGAGCGGCGTCGTAGGTGCCGAAGCGCTCCGGCTCGTATACCGAGAGGGCCATAGCCGTGACGAACGCTCCGCAGCCCATCGAGTTGTAGTAGGCACCGGGCGCCAGGTTCCACTGCCAGAGATGGACGGGCAGCCGTGCCAACTGCGTGACCTGCCCGTTCGCGTAGTGACCGGCCTGAAGGCCGTTAGGCTCGGAAGCCTCCGCAGATAAACCCGCGTCCAGGATTGTCTGATAGGAGATCGAGATGCTGTCATCCAGCATATACAAAGAGAGCCCCAACACGAAGGCCAGCGACCACACCCTCCGGTGACCGGCGCGACCCCTCCTCATGGCCGGTTCTCTAGGGGAGAGGAGCGAACCGGGCCGCGGTCCGAACAGCGTTGGATTGTGGCTCCTGTGCCTATACCATTCATTACTTGCTCCGTACGGGGTTGCATCGTATTCTTGACCATTCCTGGGCTGAGGAAAGGGAATGCAAGGTACACTCATCCAGCGCCTGGCCGGACGGTCCTTGTGAGGGCCGGAAAGCAGGTGCAGCAGATGTTGGGGTCGAAAAGTGCGGGGTGGGAGAGACCGAGAGCTCTGGCTCCCCTGGAGAGGTCGCGGCAGGGGCCCTAAAGGCGGGTGGTCCCCGGCGAGGTGGTGCGAGGAGGACTCACGGGGCGAATGGTGACGCGATTGTTTCTCTCGCTTTGCCTTGTGTATAAGGCAATTTGCGTGCCCTATGCGGTGGGGTGCTGGGGGCTGGGGGCTGGATAGGGCGAGGCATGCCGTCGCCCCTACGCTGTGGGTGTTTCGGTTGTGGCTGATGGGCGTGGAGCCGTTTCAGCCGGAGGTGGGGGTTATGGGGTCGGGAATGGTATTTGGGCGTGTGATGGCAGGTATGCCAGCGGGCGCAACTTCTAGTATAATAGGCCACGGTGTTTCTCCCGCGCTTATGCGCGGCGGAGATACGACTTTTGAGGAGATATCCCGCGCTCGATTGCGGGGAACGACTCGGCAGATCCAAAATCCAAAGTCCATAATCGCAAGAAGTGGAGGGTGTGACAATGTACGTACCGTATGACCTCAGCAAGGTGAAGGTGCTGGACCTCTCGCAGAACTTCAGCGTCGATTCGCCTCCATTCGCCTTTTATGAGGGGCCGACCATCAAGTGGGTCAAGAAGATCGCTTTCGAGGGTGTGAACGCACAACTCATCTCCAGCACAAACCACATCGCTACCCACCTCGACTCGCCCTACCACTTCTACGATCCCGGCCCCGATATCTCGGGCATCCCGATAGATACGCTCGTCGGCCCGGCCTGCATAGTGGACCTTTCGCAGTTCGGCATTGGCGACTACGACATCTACGGCCCGGAGCATTTCGAGAAGTGGGAGCAGAAGACGGGCATCAAGATCGAGCGGGGCGACATCCTGGTGATCCACACCGGCTACCACCACTACTACAATGAGGATTGGTACAAGGTCCACAACGATGAAAAGCCCGACCTGCCCCGCTCCTTCCTGCGCCACCCCGGCCCCCAGCGCGTCTTCTGCGAATGGGTGCTGGACCGCGGCATCCGCTGGATGGCTATAGACGCTATCTCCACAGACCACCCGTTCAACACGAAGGTGCGAGTGGCCCGGCCCGACCTGATACCCGAGGTGGAGGCGAAGATCGGTATGAGCATGGACGAGGCTTTCCCGTGGATGGAGGACTACCAGTGCACGCACACGCTCCTCTTCCCCAAGGGGGTCTTCCACGCCGAAAACGTGGGCGGCCAGGTAGATGAGGTCCTCAACCAGCGTGTCTGGCTGGGCTGCTTCCCCTTCCGCTTCAAAGGGGGCGAGGCCGCCTTCGCCCGCATCGTCGCCTTCGTGGAAGAGCGGTGAAATTCGGCACTCTCAGTTCCGGAAAACGCCAAGAACGCCAAGACGCCAAGAACGCCAAGGTGTTATTGTGCAGACTGGCCGGGACGCGCTTTCACAATACGGAACCCGGCAAGATTTCTTTGGGGTTTGGAATCCCGATAGGACGCCAAGACTATGATGAATGGTAATGGGAATGGTCGGCGTGATGGCCGGCTCACCAATTCAGAAGAACCCGGGAAGGAGGTTGACGATCTTGCCCATGCTGTGATTGGGGCTGCGTTGGAGGTCCACCGGTTACTCGGCCCTGGTTTCGCTGAGGCGGTCTACGAACAGGCGCTTTGCATGGAGTTGGAGATGCGAGGGATACCGTTCGCCAGCCAGCCCGTCATAACCATCGAGTATAAGGGCAGGGTTGTGGGTGTGTGCCGATTGGATTTGCTAGTGGGCGATGCTCTGATTGTCGAGTTGAAATCAGTAGATGCTCTTAGCTCGGTTCATCGCGCCCAGGTTCTCTCCTACTTGAAGGCAACACACCATAAACTGGGCCTTCTGATAAACTTCAATGTACTGGTCCTCAAATCGGGTATCCACCGCGTCAGCTTAACTGGAAGGTCAAGGAATGGTCTCTCCTCCTGAATCCTTATTAATCTTGGCGTCTTGGCGTCTTGGCGTCTTGGCGTTTTCTGGAATCACAACCGATGAAACCTGCCCCGTTTGAGTATTATGCCCCGGCGAACCGGGGGGAGGCGTTGGAGCTGCTGGCCGAGCATGGGTATGAGGCTAAGGTGCTGGCCGGGGGGCAGAGCCTTGTGCCCAGTATGAATTTCAGGCTGGCCCAGCCTTCGATACTGGTGGACCTGAACGGTGTTCGGGACCTGTTCGGTATTTCCGGGGGGGATGATGGGGGGTTGAGGATCGGGGCTATGACGCGGCAGCGAGCGGTGGAGCGGAGTACGCTGGTGGCCGCTCGCGCTCCGCTGATCTCGGAGGCGATGCCGCACGTGGCCCACCCGCAGATTCGGAACCGGGGCACCTTCGGAGGGTCGCTCGCGCACGCCGACCCGGCGGCGGAGGCCCCTGCCCTCGTGGTGGCACTCGACGCGCAACTGAGGGCGCAGAGCACGACGGGTGAGCGCCTTATCCCCGCCGCCGAGTTCTTTTTCGGGATATTCACCACGGCTCTTGAGCCCGAGGAGATCCTGGTGGAGGTGCTCGTACCGCCGCTTGCGCCGAGGACGGGCACAGCTTTCGAGGAGATGGCCCGGCGCCACGGTGACTACGCTCTCGTGGGCGCGGCGGCGGTGGTCACGCTGGCGGAGGATGATACGGTCGCGGGGGCCAGGCTGGTGTTCTTTTCTATCAGCGATGGGCCGATCGAGGTCCCGGCCGCGGGGGACGCGCTGCGGGGGGGGAAGCCCGAGGTGGAGGCTATACGTGCGGCCACCGAAGCGGTGGACCCATATATAGACCCGCCCTCCGATATACACGCCACGGCGGCGTACCGGCGGCACCTGGTGAAGGTGCTTGCCCGGCGTACGCTGGAGAGGGCGGTGGAGCGGGCCAAGAAGGTCGCGCCGTGAAGATCGAGAGCGTTAGTTTATGAGCCATGAGATAACTGTAGTCGTCAACGGCAAGTCATATACGCGGGAGGTGGAGCCCCGCCTGCTGCTGAGCGACTTCCTGCGGCATGATCTGGAGTTGACGGGCACTCATGTGGGGTGCGAGCATGGGGTGTGCGGGGCCTGCACGGTGCTCCTGGATGGGGTGCCGGTGCGCTCGTGTCTGACCTTCGCGGTGCAGGCGGGGGAGCACGAGGTGACGACCGTCGAGGCCCTGGCCCACCGGCAGGATATG
The DNA here is from genome assembly GCA_045805005.1 of Chloroflexia bacterium. GTDB lineage: Bacteria > Chloroflexota > Chloroflexia > QHBQ01 > JADMIH01 > JADMIH01. The sequence continues at coordinate 1,643 of JBJMMB010000350.1, read as the reverse complement.
GAGCACCTGCACCCGTTGCAGCAGGGCTTCTGGGAGGCACACGGCTTGCAATGCGGGTTTTGCACTCCCGGCTTTCTGATGACCCTCCTCCCCTTCCTTGAGGAGAACCCGGACCCCACCGAGGAGGAGATACGCGAGGCCATCTCCGGCAACCTGTGCCGCTGCACCGGCTACCAGAATATAGTCGCGTCGGTGAAGCTGGCAGCGCAGAAGATGCGCGAGAGCGACCGGTCGGGGGGGGTATTATGACGGGCATGTTCGGGGCGCGCGTCAAGCGCAGGGAAGATCCCCGCTTATTGACGGGGCAAGCGCAGTTTGTGGACGACGTTCATTTACCGAACATGGTTCATGTTGCGTTCAAGCGGAGCGACTACGCGCACGCGAGGCTCCTGGGGGTCGATGTGGAGGCGGCCAGGGAGATGCCGGGGGTGATCGCTGTGTACAAGGCGGAGGATCTGGGCGACTACTGGAAGCCATCGCCCCTGCTTGTGCCGCCCCCGCCCACGCAGCATATCATCTTCAATCAGCGCACCGCCGGACCGCTGGCGAGGGACAAGGTACGATACGTGGGGGAGCCGGTCGCTATGGTGGTGGCCGAGAGCCGCTACCTGGCCGAGGATGCGGCCGACGCTATCGTGGTCGACTATGAGCCGCTGCCCGCGGCTGTGGAGTTGGAAGCTGCTATGGCGGAGGATGCGCCCCTGGTGCACGAGGATGTGGGCTCCAATACTGCCGCGCACGTCATCCAGACCAAGGGAGATTACGACGCGGCTAGGGCGGGGGCGGACGTGGTGATCTCGCGGCGGTTCCTCTACGACCGGGGCACGGCCGCGCCTATCGAGACGCGGGGGATCGTGGCTCACTTCGACCCGCTGGCCCACCACCTTAACGTGTGGGACTCCACCCAGGCCCCGATCCCGATACGCAACGGACTGGCCGGCATGTTAGGGCTCTCGGAGCGGCAGGTGCGGGTGATCGCGCCTTTTATTGGCGGGGGCTTCGGGCCGAAGATCATGATGTTCTACCCGGAGGAAGTGCTGGTGCCCTGGGCGGCCATGCGCCTGGGCCGCCCGGTCAAGTGGATCGAGGACCGGATGGAGAACTTCCTCGCCATGACGCAGGAGCGCGGGCAGGTGCACGACTCGGAGATCGCGCTTACGAAGGACGGGATCATCCTGGGGGTTAAGGACGTTTTCCTGCACGACAACGGCGCGTACGACCCCTACGGCCTGACCGTGCCGCTGAACACGCAATGCACGCTGCTGGGGCCATACGTCATACCCAACTACTATACAGAGTTCAAGGCGGTGTTCACCAACAAGATCATCGTTACACCCTATCGGGGGGCGGGGCGGCAGCACGGGGTGTTCGTGATCGAGCGTTTGTTGGACATCGCGGCGAAGCAATTGGGGATCGACCTGCCGGAGATACGCCGCCGAAACCTGATCCCGCCCGACCAGTTCCCTTATAACAACGAGGTCATCTTCCAGGACTTCACCCACCTGACGTACGACAGCGGCAACTACGAGCCGATCCTCGACAAGGCCAAGGCTATGATTGGCTGGGACGACTTCCACCAGAATGAGGGTCCGCGCCTGCGAGCCGGGGGGAAGAAGGTGGGGATCGGGTTGGTGATGTACGTG
>JBJMMB010000349.1:0-16727 GCA_045805005.1 Chloroflexia bacterium | reverse complement strand
TTATCCCAGCGCTCGTCGGGCGCGCCGCTGATGTACCAGGAGCTGCCGTTGTCGGCCAGGAGCATGCCGTAGTCTTTGAGGGCTTGCAGCACGACCCTCGACTGGGGAGGGTAAGTGGAGATGTTGACGCTCGCCTTGAGGCGAACGCGCAGGCCCATTGGCGGCAGGTTGGGATCGGTGTAGTTGCTGGCGAAGTGGCGGGCGGGCCAGATGTAGGCCCTCTGCGTGCTGGAGGCGGTAAAGCGCACCGCGTGGCGGATCACGCCGCTCGCCACCTCGTCGTATCGCACTAGCCCGGGCAGGATGGGGAGGCCCGCAGCGTCCGCCGAGGTCCAGGTATCCGGGCGCAGGGCGTTGGACGTGAGCGGGAAGCGCGCTCCAGAGTCGGCGTTCCAACTACCGTCGGCGTGCGGCCACGAGTTGTACATCTCGTACAGCGTGCAGTTGCCGTTGTTTACCACGAGCACGTGGCGGTCGCCGGTGCTGTTCGGCCCTCCCTCGATTGGGGCGTTGGTGGGCACCGGGTAGGGGCCTAGGTCGCTCTCGTCGGGCCATGTGAAACTGACGGGCACGAGCAATTGACTGCCCGGCACTGTGACGAAGGGTATGCCTATCGGCCCACCGTTCCAGAGGCCCGCGCCGAAGTCGGCGTGCACCGCTGTGCTCAGGCCCATGCTGTTCACGTAATTGTTCGAGAGGGTGTGGGTGGGCAGGGCCGCGATGTTGCGGTTCCAAATGTTGTCGGCCGGGAACATCGGGCAGGGGCCGCCAGGTGTTGGGGTAGCCTGACCGGTGGAGGTGGCGGCCGGGGTGTACGTGCGAGTGGGGGTGCGGGTCGCGGCGGGAGTGTTCGTGCGAGTGACCGTGCGGGTCGCAGTGCGCGTAGGGGTTCGGGTGAAGGTCCGGGTGGCGGTGGGCGGGGTGCCGGTCACCGTGGGGGTGGGGGTTCGCCTGGCGCGCGATAGGCTGACCACCTTCGACGTTTGGGCGCGGGTAGACGTGCTGTAGGGCCGGAAGTAGAGGCCGGGGCAGGGCTCGCCGGGCCCGCCGCAGGCGTAGCCGCTCGCCACGTCGTTGGCGGCTGTGCGCTCCACAAACCCGAAGAACGGGCTGCCGACAGGCACGTCGGCGAACGATGGCTGGGACGGGGAATAGGGCGTCCATCGCGAGGCGTTTGCGAGCATTTTGGCGAGCTGGCCCCGGTTGACGTTGGCGTTGGGGCGGAAGTAGGGCCTCCCGTGGGAGTCGCAGGTCTCCCCTGGACCGCCGCAGGCGTAGCCGCTCGCCACGCCGTAAGCCGCGCCGGTCTCGATCCAGGAGTAGAAGGATTGGGTGGCGGGCACGTCGGCGAAGGTGGGGCTTTCGGGGGTTGAAGATGGCAGGTCCATGCTGACCACGATCACCTTCATAGCCTGCCCTCGGGTGATAGTGTTGTTGGGGCGGAACGTGCCGTCGCCGTAGCCTGAGATGGCCCCGAGGGCCGCCAGGCCGGTGACGTAATCGGAGAACCAGTCGCCGGGGCACACGTCGGAGAACTGCTCGCCCGCGCAGGCAGCGTGGGAGTCCGGGTCGGAGGGCCCGGCGGAAGAGCGGGCGGCGACCGATTGGACGCCCAGGCCCAGGGCCACGAGCAGTACCGGCAAGAACCAGGCGATGCGCAAGCGTGATAGGATGCTAGACATAATGTTTAGCGCACCTCCGTATAGATTGATAAAGTGTGCGGCAACGAAGAAAGAATGATACCTGAGCCAATTGTATTGCCGTTTGGAGTGGTGGTCAATGGGCATATTGTCCTACTACTTCGACCAGGTCCGGATGTACAGGTCGCCTAGGTCCACAGGATTAAGCCACAAATACTCCCAAAGACCGATTGCGCGGCGGACTCCCCTCTGCTATACTGAGGGTGAGAAAGCGTAAGATAATAATCTAATACCACGATCGGGGTAGGCGGAAAGTCGCGCCTGAAACACGGCTTCTCCTCCGTAAAACTGACAACTGTCTACCCCCACCACGCGTAGGGCGACCCTCTCCGGGGCCGCCCTTTTCTTTAAGCACTCAGATTTAGACGCCAATAGGCTCGATTACGCCTGTAGGGGCAGGCCCCCGTTGCCTGCCCTGGTGGTGTACCACGAAAGCCCGGGGACAACGGAACAGGGCAGGCAACTGGGGTTGTCCACTGCTCTCCCGGCCCTACGATGACTAATGCTTACTTTGCGGTGGACATTCTCAAATTCATAATTCATAATTCATAATTACGTGCTGGGGGTGCTTCGTGAGGATAGCGCTAGATGCGATGGGCGGGGACAACGCGCCTGGGGAGACAGTGCGGGGGGCGATAGACGCGGCTCGCGAGTATGGGGTTGAGGTGGTACTCGTGGGCCAACCGGAGGCTATCCGCGCGGAGCTTGCGAAGGGCGATACCTCGGGCCTGAGCCTGCCAGTTGAGCCTGCCGCCTCGGTGATACCTATGGACGAGCACACCCCCTCCACAGCCTGGCGGCGGCAATCCGACTCCTCGCTGTCGGTGGGCCTGCGGCTGCTGTCCGAGGGCAAGGTGGACGCGCTGGTGTCGGCGGGCAACACGGGGGCGGTGGTGGCTGGGGGCACGTTTATCCTGCGGCGCATAGAGGGGATTGACCGCCCCGCGCTCGGCGTGCCCTTTCCGGCCATGGGTGGCGAGGGCAAGGTGTTCCTGGCCGACGTGGGGGCCACGCCCGACGCCAAGCCCCACTTCCTGTTGCAGTGGGCGCGCATGTCAGCAGTGTATATGGAGCGGGTGCAGGGAGTGAAGAACCCCCGCGTGGGCCTGGTGTCCAACGGCGAGGAGGAGGTCAAGGGCTCGGAGCTGGTGCGCGACACGTTCCCCCTCCTCCAGGGGAGCGGCCTCAACTTCGTCGGCAACGTCGAGGGCAAAGACATCCCGATGGGCGTGGCCGACGTGGTGATTACCGATGGCTTCACGGGCAACGTGATCCTCAAGACGACGGAGGGCGTGGGAAAGATGATATTCGACCTCCTCCGCGCCGAGCTGACCTCATCCATGCTCACCAAGCTCCTCGCGGCGGGCCTGCGCCCGAGCTTCCGGCGCATAGGCTCCCGCCTGGACTACGCCGAGTATGGAGGCTCTATCGTCATGGGCGTGAACGGCGTGCTCATCAAACCCCATGGCCGCTCCAACGCCAAGGCCATCAAGAACTCCATCAGGGTGGCCAAGAGCGCGGTGGAGCGGGACATCCTGGCGGTGTTCCGCAAGGTGGGTTCACAGGCCGAGAGTTAGCCACCCATACCCCCATCGTCCATCGTCGGTACGTTGCGCGTGGCCGTGCCCAGGTGATATAATAGCTTTCGGCCCTTCCGCGGGCCGCGACGACATGAAGATACTTTCCGTTGTAGGCGCTCGCCCCCAATTCATTAAAGCGGCTCCCGTTGGTCGCGCCCTAGAAGAGGCAGGCATCGCAGAAGTGCTGCTCCACACCGGTCAGCATTATGACCCCGGTATGTCCGACGTGTTCTTTAGCGAACTGAATATCCGCGAGCCTGACTACAATCTGGGGGCCGGCTCGGGCTCGCACGCCGTCCAGACCGCTGCCATGCTCACGGGAATCGAAGACGTGCTCCTCAAGGAGCGTCCCGACTACATCCTGATCTACGGCGACACGAACTCCACGCTGGCGGGCGCGCTTGCCGCAGCCAAGCTGGGGGTGCCGGTGGCGCATGTGGAGGCGGGCCTCCGCTCCTACAACCGCGCCATGCCCGAGGAGATCAACCGCGTGGTGGCCGATAGCCTATCGAGTCTCCTCTTCTGCCCCACAGGCGTGGCCGCCGCCAACCTGGCACGCGAGGGCATCACGGAGGGCGTGCATGTCGTGGGCGACGTCATGTACGACGCAACCCTCTACGCCGCCGAGCGCGCCCGCGACAGCGCCCATGGTATCCTCGAACGCCATCATCTCACCCGCAGAGGCTATCTGCTAGCCACCGTGCACAGGGCCTCTAACACCGACAACCCTGCCAACCTGGCGTCTATACTCGAAGCCCTAAGCGCGAGCGCAGAGCCGGTCGTCTTCCCCGTCCACCCGCGCACGAGGAAGGCCATGGAGGCCGCGGGCATCAATGCGGGCGCCAACGTGCTCGCCATCGAGCCCGTTTCGTACCTGGAGATGCTAACCCTAGAGGAGCACGCCCGCAAGATACTGACCGACTCGGGCGGGGTGCAGAAGGAGGCCCTCTGGTTTCGGGTGCCCTGCATCACGCTACGCGACGAGACGGAGTGGGTCGAGACCGTCGAGTGCGGTTGGAATACCCTGGTGGGCACCGACCGCCAACGCATCCTGGCCGCCATAGCCGCCCCCAACCCTCCCGGCCCCCCACCGCAAATCTACGGCGATGGCCGGGCGGCGGAGAGGATCGCGGGGATACTGAAGGAGGAGGCGAACATGAAACGTGAAACGTGAAACGTGAGGGATGTGGGCGAGCCTGGCCTTGGGGCCACACCATGTACGCCTACCACCTTCACGTTTCACGTTTCACGTTTCACGTTTCACGAGTCCATGGACATATTCATCCACCCTACCGCCAACGTGTCACCCAGGGCGACGATTGGTGAGGGTACTAAGATATGGCACGATGCCCAGGTGCGCGAAGGGGCCGTGCTGGGGCGCAATTGCATCCTGGGCAAGGGTGTCTATGTCGATTTCGGCGTGCGGATCGGCGATAACGTGAAGCTGCAGAACCGGGCGAGCGTGTATCACGGCGTGACGCTCGAGAACGGCGTGTTCGTCGGCCCGCACGTTATCTTCACCAACGACAAGCTGCCGCGGGCTATCAACCCGGATGGCACATTGAAGAGCGACGACGACTGGGCCCTGGGCGAGATACTCGTGAAAGAGGGCGCGTCCCTGGGCGCGGGCGCTATCATCGTGGCGGGCGTCACAGTGGGGCGCTTCGCCATGGTGGGCTCGGGGGCCGTGGTCACGCGGGACGTGCCCGACTACGGCCTGGTTTACGGCAACCCTGCCAGGCTCAACGGCTACGTCTGCCCCTGCGGCCACAGGTTGGCTAAAGTCTCGGGCACGGAGAAGCTGTGGCGGTGCAAGGTGTGTGGGCGCGAGATAGAGATTTAGGGTATTGCGTATTGCGTATTGCGTAAGGGAAGAAGGGTAGCGGTTCTAGCACCCAGGCTGGGTAGGCACGCAATACGTAATACGCAATAGGAGAGGAAGCAAGGACGACCATGATAAACATCGCTCGCCCGATGATGGGTGAAGAGGAGAAAGCGGCGGTGATAGCCGTGTTGGAGTCGGGGCAGCTCGCGCAGGGTAGCGTGGTGTCCAACTTCGAGCACCTGTTCGCGGAGTACTGCGGGGTGAAGCACGCCGTGGCTACCAGCAACGGCACGACGGCGCTGCACGTGGCCGTGCTGGCGAATGAGATTGGCCCCGGAGACGAGGTGATCACCACGCCATTCACTTTCATCGCTTCGGCCAACTCGATCATCTACGCGGGGGCCAGGCCGGTGTTCGTGGATATCGACCCCGTCAGCTTCAACATCGACGTGGGCAAGATCGAGGCGGCCATCACCCCGCACACAAAGGCGATTATGCCCATCGACCTCTTCGGCAATCCCGCCGAGATGGGGCGCATCAAGGAGATAGCCAAAAAGCACCGCCTGCTCGTGATCGAGGACGCGGCCCAGGCCCACGGCGCCGAGGAGAACGGCAGGCGCTGCGGTTCCTGGGGTACCGGCTGCTTCTCCTTCTACCCCACTAAGAACATCACCACGGGCGAGGGCGGCATGGTCACCACCAACGACGACCGCATCGCCGACCGCGCCAGGCTGTTACGCTCACACGGCATGCAGGTCCGCTACTACCACGAAAGCCTCGGCTTCAACTTCCGCATGACCAACATCCACGCGGCCATCGGGGTGGCCCAGATGCCCAAGCTGGAGCGCTTCAACGAGCAGCGCATCGCCAACGCAGCCTACCTGAGCGAGCACCTGCCATCCGACTGTGTGCTCGTGCCCACCGTGCGCCCCGGCACCCGCCACGTTTTCCACCAGTACACCGTGCGGGTGCTCCCGCCTCTCGACCGCGATACGGTGCGCGAGAAGCTGGCCATCGCGGGCGTGGGCAGCGAGGTCTACTATCCGGTACCGGTGCACAAGCAGCAGGTGTACATGAGCATGGGCTACGGCAGCCAGAGCTTCCCCGAGTCGGAGAAGGCCGCCAAGCAGGTGCTCTCCCTGCCGGTCCACCCCGGTCTCACCCAGGAGGACCTGGAGACAATCGTGGCCGCGGTGCGAGGTATCGGCTAGTATGGCGGACGAGGGCCAGGCCCCCACGCGAGTGGCGGTGATAGGCGCAGGCGCGATGGGGCGCAACCACCTGCGCGTACTGCATGACCTGGAGTGCGCAGACCTCCGCGCCCTTGCCGACGCCCACGAGCCCACCGCCCAGCGCGCCGCCCGCCCCTACGGTATTCCCGCCTACACGGATTACCTGGAACTGCTCGACAAAGAGCGGCCCCAGGCGGTGGTCGTGGCCGTGCCCACCATTATGCACTGCGATGTGGCGCTAGAGGCCATCTCCCGCGGGATTCACCTCCTGGTGGAGAAGCCCATCGCCTTCACCGAGGAAGAGGCCCTGGAGATCATCGACGCAGCGAAGCACGCCGGGGTGGTGCTAACTGTGGGGCACATCGAGCGCTATAACCCCGCCGTGCTTGAGCTGCACAGGCGCCTCGGGGCCGGCGACCTGGGCCGCGTATTCCAGATACACGCTCGCCGCCTGGGGCCCTTCCCGCCCCGCGTGCGCGATGTGGGAGTGGTGATCGACCTCGCCACCCACGATGCCGACGTGATGCGATTCCTCACCGGCTCGGAGGTCACGCGCGTCTATGCCGAGACCGCCCACCGTATCCACACCGACCACGAAGACCTCCTCTCCGGCCTGCTCAGGTTCGCCGACAACTCCATTGGCGTGCTCGACATCAACTGGCTGACCCCCACCAAGATACGCGAGCTGATGGTCACGGGCGAGAAGGGGCTCTTCATGGTCAACTACCTCACGCAGGACCTCTACTTTTACGAAAACAATTACATCAAGACCGACTGGGACACCATCTCCAACATCTCGGGGGTCAGCGAGGGCGACATGGTGCGTCTGCGCATCGACAAGACCGAGCCGCTGCGGGCCGAGCTCGACCGCTTCATACGCTCCACCCGGGGCGAGGCCCCGCCACTGGTCACAGGCGAAGACGGCCTGGCGGCTCTCCGCATCGCTCGGAACCTTGTGCAGTCCGGCATCGAGGGGCGCGTGCTGGAAATGTCAGGGAAGGATTAGGGCATGTTGGCACCCGCCAGCCTGCTGCTAGGCATCTATATGACCGACTTTGGAGCGAAAACGCTGTTCAATGCAGCCAGGAGATATTGCATTGATACTTCACCCGGCCCGGATCGTGTTGCCGAGCGTAGTATGCCCGAAGCCCAGGTACATGAGGTTTGGGCGGCCAACAGTATGCTTAGCGCGATCCTCAATGAGATAGAGCGGGCAATTCTAGAGCGCTTTCATACAGTGGAACAAATGCGAGAGTATCTGCTAGCGGCAGGGCTTAAGGCCAAAGTGATTAGTGGCGAGGAAACCTCACACCAAAATGGCGAATTGATCGTGCTGATTCACGAGCCTCGCTGGGACGAAGATGAGCGCGCGGCCGCGGAGAGGGCGCTCTCAAATTACCTGGAGTACATCGCGAGTCTTTCGGCGGAAGAGGCTGTCAAAGCCGCACCCGTACTGTACCGCCATCGCATGAGCGAGACACAGCGCCGCAGTGTCAGGAAGAAACTCGCCAAGAGATGGGACGTTGCTCCTCGGAGTCACACCTGGTTTCCGCTACGAGGGGAGCCGCTGCCGCCCGACGTGCTTGCCCTCCAAGATGCTTGGTTCGACAACGAAGTTGGCGCTGAGAAGTTGCGAGAGATACTCTTAGCTCATGGTATCACAAGGATCTGGGAAATCCATGAATCGCTGCTTGGCCCTGAGTACGAGTTTGACCCGCGTCTATGCAATTTCTGGGGCGTTGAAACCTATTGGTCGTCACAGGAGCTAACCTGGATGGTGTATAAGTCCCACGAATCGTCCATAACGTTCGCTGGCTATTGGCTAATAAACGCCATCCAGAAAGCGTGGCCCAATTGGGAGCAGCGCATTTACACCGGCTATGACTACGAAAAGCCCACCGACGCAATACGGGTGCCTTTCATCAATCCGTGACCGGCAGGTCGAGATGTCGCCAGGACGGTTGTTGAAGAATTAGCGGGGAAAGGGATCAACCTTGTCACAATACAGAGTAGCAGTAGTAGGGCTGGGGAAGATAGGGCTGCCGCTGGCGGCGCAGTTCGCGGGGGCGGGGCTGCGGGTGATCGGGTGCGACATCTCGGAGGAGGTAGTGCGCACCGTGAACGCAGGGGAGTCGCACATCAAGGAGGAGCCGGGGCTGGAGGAGCGCGTGCAGGCCGCGGTTAGTGCGGGGCTCTTGACCGCCACCACCGACACGGCGGGAGCGGTGGCCGAGAGCAACGTGGTGGTAGTGATCGTGCCCCTTATGGTGGACGAGCAGCACCGGATCGACTACCGGGCAGTGGACGCCGCCACCGCCGACGTGGCGCGGGGCCTGCAGCCCAACACCCTGGTCATCTACGAGACCACCCTGCCCGTGGGCACCACCCGCACCCGCTTCGGCCCCGCACTGGAGAGCGGCTCGGGCCTCAAGCTCGACCGCGACTTCTCGCTGGCCTTCAGCCCCGAGAGGGTCTACAGCGGCAGGATCTTCCGCGATCTGAAGCAGTACCCCAAGGTGGTAGGCGGGGTGATGCCCGACAGCACCGAGCACGCGGTGGCATTCTACTCCCACGCGCTGGAGGGGGCCGCGGTCATGGCCGTGCGCAACGCCGATACGGCCGAACTGGTGAAGCTCATGGAGACCACCTACCGCGACGTGAACATCGCCCTCGCCAACGAATTCGCCCGCTTCGCCGCCGAGCGCGGGCTCTCCGCCGACGAGGCCACGTTCGCCGCCAACACCCAGCCCTTCTCCCACATCCACCGGCCCGGCATCGGCGTCGGTGGGCACTGCATCCCCGTCTACCCCTATTTCCTTATCGAGGCGGCCCAGCCCGGCGAGATGAACATCCCTATCGAGGCCCGGCGGGTGAACGACGGCATGGCCGGCTGGTCGCTCGACCGCCTGGAAGCGGCCCTGGGCAGCCTGCGAGACAAGCGGGTGCTCCTCCTCGGCCTGAGCTACCGCGAGAACGTCAAGGAGACTGCTTTCTCCGCAGCCGTGCGCCTGATCGATAGTCTGCGCGAGCGTGGGGCCGCCGTCCTCCTCAACGACCCGCTCTACACGCCGGAGGAGCTGTCTCGCTATCAGGCCGAGCCCGTAACCCTGGACGCCCTGCCCCAATGCGACGCCGCCATCGTCCAGGCCTGCCACGACCAGTACCGCGCCCTGGACTGGCACGCCATTGCCCAGCTAGGCTGCCAAACCGTCCTCGATGGCCGCAACTGCCTCGACCCGCAAGCCATACAGTCGGCGGGGATGGTGTACTTGGGGCTGGGAAGGTGATGCGTAAGACACGCGTGGGAAACGTCTCTGGATAAACGGGCGCACCTGGAAAGTTCCTAACACTCTTTGGACAGAGGAGAGCAGCATGAGCGATCAAGAGAAGCCTGACATAGAGCTCCGGCCCTGGTCAGATGGGGATCTTCCGCTTTTGGAACGCTTGCTCGGCGATCCTGCCATGATGATGCACCTCGGTGGGCCTGAAACTCCGGAGCAAATCCGCAAACGCCACGAGCGATACTGTCTACTCGGCGAGTCCGGTAGTGGCCAGATGTTTGTAATAGTGTCAGGCTCCGATCGGCACGCCGTTGGCTCAATAGGCTACTGGGAGACTGAGTGGCGCGGCCATCCTGTTTGGGAGACCGGGTGGTTTGTACTCCCGGAATATCAGGGCCAGGGTTTTGCGGGCCGGGCAACTACTGCTGTGGCGGAGCAGGCACATGCTGTAGGGAAACACCGTTTCCTGCACGCCTTTCCGTCTGTTGACAATAAGTCCTCGAACGCGATCTGCCAGAAAGCAGGGTTTATCCTCGAAGGGGAAGTTGACTTTGAATATCCAAAGGGTAATTTCATGCGCTGCAAAAATTGGTACCTGGACTTGTCCCCAATCAGCCCAGACACAATGCCTGTCTGATTACACCGGCCATCTATGATCACAACACCCTCTAGGAACCACGAACAAAATAAGCTTACCACCCTTACGTTTTACGTTTCTTCAAGGAGCAACTCATGGCAAGTAATCCCGACCTGATAATTCGCAACGGCACAATCTACGACGGCAGTGGTTCGGAGCCGTTTGTGGGGGATGTGGCTGTTAGTGGAGATACTATCGCCTCGGTGGGGCCTGCGGTCGAGGGCCGGGGGCGGGTGGAGATCGACGCCTCCGGGTTGGCGATCGCGCCCGGGTTCATAAACATGCTCAGTTGGGCCTCGGAGTCGTTGATCGAGGATGGGCGGTCGCAGAGCGATATCCGCCAGGGCGTGACGCTGGAGGTGATGGGCGAGGGGTGGTCGGCGGGGCCGTTGAACGACGAAATGAAGCGCGAGACCCTCCGGCGGCAGGGCGACATCAAGTACGATATCGAGTGGACCACCCTTGGCGAGTACCTGGACTACCTGGTGAGGCGTGGGGTCTCCACCAACGTGGCCTCCTTTATCGGCGCGGCCACGGTGCGCATCCACACCCTGGGATACGAGGACCGCGCGGCCACGCCCGAGGAGTTGGAGCACATGCGTACACTGGTACGCGAGGCGATGCGCGAGGGCGCGATGGGGGTGGCCTCCGCGCTCATTTATGTGCCCGGCTGCTTCGCCAGCACGGAAGAGTTGGTCGCCCTGGCGGGCGCCGCAACCGAGTACCAGGGCATGTACATCTCGCACATGCGTAGCGAGGGGAATAAGCTGCTTGAGGCGGTCGATGAGGTGCTGACTATCGCCCGAGAGGCACGCATCAGGGCAGAGATATACCACCTCAAGGCCACGGGCCGCGACAATTGGCACAAGATGGACGAGGTTATAAAGAAGGTGGAGGAGGCCCGGGCCTCCGGCTTGCCCATCACCGTCGATATGTACACCTACACCGCGGGCTCGACCGGGCTCGACGCGGCCATGCCTCCCTGGGTGCAAGAGGGCGGCCTCCAACAGTGGGTAGCCCGCCTCCAGGACCCAGCCATTCGGGAGCGCGTGCGTCACGAGATCGCGACCCCCACCGACGAGTGGGAGAACCTCTACGTCATGGCCGGCTCGCCCGACAACGTGATCTTCGTGGACTTCAAGAACCCTACTCTGAAACCCCTCACCGGCAAGACCCTGGCCGAGGTGGCGACCATGCGCGGCACGAGCCCCGAAGACACCATCATCGACCTGGTGATCGAGGACGAGACCCGCGTGGGCACCGTCTACTTCATGATGTCGGAAGAGAACGTGCGCAAGCAAATCGCCCTCCCCTGGGTCAGCTTCGGTTCCGACGCCGGCTCCCTGGCTCCTGAAGGCAACTTCCTGAAGTCGAGCACTCACCCCCGCGCCTACGGCACGTTCGCCCGCCTCCTGGGCAAGTACGTCCGGGACGAGGGGATCATCCCTCTGCACGAGGCGGTCAGACGGCTCACATCCCTCCCCGCTGCCAACCTCAAAATTGAGCGCCGTGGGAGCTTGCAGCCTGGCTACTACGCAGACATCGCCGTCTTCGACCCCGCTACAATCCGCGATAACGCCACCTTCGCCAACCCACAGGAATACGCCACCGGCATGGCCCACGTCTTCGTCAACGGCGTGCAGGTGCTCAAAGAAGGCGAGCACACCGGCGTCACCCCCGGCCGCGTGGTGAGGGGCCCGGGTTGGCAATAGGGGGTGCAGGGGCCTCCCTGCCGGGGGTTTTGGGGTGTCCCCCAACTCTCCCCACTCCCCAAGGGGTGCAGGGGCCTCCCTGCCGGGGGCTTGGGGGTGTCCCCAATTATCTTCTTCCCCCACAGCAAAGGGGTGCAGGGGTCTCCCTGCCGGGGGTTTGGGGGTGTCCCCCAATATTCACTTCATTCTCTATTTTCACCACATTTGGTACTTGGCGGACTGCAGTGCAATGAATGAGAACCCCTGGCCCCCAGAAGGCCTTGAGCGTGTTGAGCGGTGTCCCATCTGCGGCAACCAGGCCAGGAGTGTGCTCCACCAGGGTCTCGACGACCAGGTGTTCTTCTGCGCGCCCGGCGTGTGGACTCAATATCGCTGCCGTGTCTGCGGCTCGGCCTACCTCGACCCTCGCCCCACGCGGGAGAGCATCCACCTGGCCTACAGCAGCTATTACACGCACTCTGCGCCCACCATGACTGCCCTCCCTGCGGTCCTGTCGAGGCGATTCCGCATGGCCCTTGGCTACCTGAATGTGCGCTACAATTGCGCCTTCAAGGAGGCCGACAGGTTGGGGTACCTCCTGGCCCTGCTTACGCCGCTGCGGGGGGCACGCCAGGACCGCTCGGTGCGGCACTTACGACGGCCTGCCGGCAGCGCTCGCCTGCTGGACGTGGGCTGCGGCAACGGGGAGTTCCTCGCCTGGATGCGCCTCGCCGGGTGGGAGGTCGAGGGCATAGACCCCGACCCCCAGGCGGTGGCGTCGGCACGCTCGGCGGGCCTGTCCGTGCAAGAGGGAACCCTGGCGGAAGTGCCGTTCCCGGAAGGTTCTTTCGAGGCCATCACCCTGAGCCACGTGATCGAGCACCTGCACGACCCCTCCGACGCTCTGCGAGCCTGCTTTCACGCGCTGAAGCCCGGCGGCACCCTCTGGATCGCTACCCCCAACCTGGCCGCGCAGGGCCACCGCGAGTTCGGCAAGCGGTGGCTCCATCTCGACCCGCCCAGGCACCTGATTCTCTTCACGCCACGCTCCCTGCGCGCCCTCCTCCGGCCAGAGGGCTTCCAGGTAGCTGCCCGCCCCAAGCCGAGCTACAGCACCGAATGGACCTACCAGGCCAGCGCGGCCATCGCGAACGGCCATGATCCCATCAACTCACCCCCTCCACTGCCCGCTCCCCTCAAGCGCAAAGCGCGCCTGGCCGAGTGGCGAGCCTACCTCCGGCCCCAGGTGGCCGAGGAGATCGTGCTGCTCGCCCGGAAGCCTCTGTAAGTACCATCCATCGGGTACGGCCCACCCGCTGCCTACCCCATACGCATCAAGCTAAGCGAGTGCACGCAGATTTTAGGCGCAATTACGTCTGTAGGGGCAGGCCCCCGTTGCCTGCCCTGTTCGTGTGCTACCAATGCCGGGGTTAGCCAACAGGGCAGGCAACGGGGGCCTGCCCCTACAAAATGCGTATCCCTATGGCCTCCACTGAAGGCATTACGCCTTAGCTTTATGCGTATGCGGCCCACCCGCTGCCTACCCCTACTATTCCGTCCTATTGACTCTAAGGCTGAAAACCCAACGTCAGCCATACCGTTAGAGGCCCCAGCAAGGCCTGTCAAGCACCCAGGTGCAAGACCAGGCGATTCTGAGGCGTTCGCTTTTGGGCCGGTTGGCCTTAGAATTGGGTGATTGGCCCGGTGATCCAGGGTGACGTTGGGGCGTGAGCAAGTTGCCCGGGCATGGCGGGGTAGTATCCGGCCTGCGCGGAATAATAGGGGCGCGTTTGTCCCACGTGCGGGTGTGGCGTGGGGGTGGGCGTGGGATGGCCGGGCGACAGGGTGGTGGGCTGGTAGAGGAAAACCAGCGCTAGAACGAGGAATGTGAACGCGATCGTCAGGACTCGTATCATCGTCTTAGGGACAGGCCAGGGGCTGCGTGTACCCAACCTTCCATCTGCTCCCATAATAGCAGGCGGGCGCACGGCGGTGTATCCCCCATTGGTGCTAGGGGTAGTAGTACGATAGACGGCGGGGGTTCGCGAACCCGTATCCTTACCACCTCGGTCCATCGTCCATCGTCCGCCGTGCCCCGCCGCAACCCTGGCCCCGCCCGCCCGTTATGACCATTAGCTCAATCTACAAGGAGGAGCCGTATGGCTACAGTGAAGTCGCCGAATCGTGTGCTGCAGGTGGCGTTGGGTTTGGGGTGGTGCGTCGATCTCCTTTTCTATGGAAAGCGCATCGGTATCTCGGTGCCCTTGTTCGTGCTGCTGGTCCTGGGGTCGCTTTTCGTGCTGGGCCGGTTGGAGAGGGCAAACCCAGCCCTGCCCAACCTCTGGCTCCTCCTGCCCGTGGCTTTCTTCGCCACCATGGTGTTTGTACGGGCCAACGCCTGGCTCACCTTCCTGAACCTGACCGCCCTCTTCGTACTACTGGCGCTGATGGCGCTCTTCGCGATGGCGGGCCGGGTCGACCGCCTCGCGCTCATGGGCTACCCGGTCGGCGTGCTTCTGGTGATCGGGCACATGGTTGGGCGGGCAGGCCCCGACGTGGCGACCGTCGTACGGTCCACCTCGCACCACAGGGCGCAGGCGCGGAGGGCCGCGCCCCTTGTGCGTGGTGTAATGCTGGCGCTGCCCGTGCTGGCCCTCTTCACGGCCCTTCTGGCGTCCGCCGATACGATCTTCGCCGGCTACATGAGCAAGTTCTCGCGATTCGATTACCTGAGCGGCACCCCCGAGATGCTGTGGCGAGCTACTCTAATACTCACAGCCGCCTGGCTCATCGCGGGCGGCTTTTTGTTTGCGCTCGGCCAGCGGGGGACGATAGTTGGGCCCGTCCCTGGCCTGCCCGCCAGTGGGTTCACCCTCAGCCGCTTCAGCATCGGCTTCGCCGAGGCGGCCACCGTGCTGGCGCTGGTGGATGGGCTCTTCGCAATCTTCTCCTGGATCCAGATCGCCAACGTCTTCCTCGGTCGGCCCGCCAGCATGCACTACGAGGCGTACCGCGAGTACGTGCGCCGGGGGTTCGGAGAACTCCTGGTGGTGGCCGTGCTGACCATGCTGCTGATCCTGGGGCTGCGCTGGGCCGCATGGAAGGAAACCCCTCGTGAGATGCGGGTCCTTGACGTGCTCAGCACACTCATGGTGGTGCTAGCGCTGGTGATTCTCGTGTCGGCATTTCAGCGCCTGCTCACCTGGGAAAGCATCCAGTTCTACATAAGCACACCCTTGCGCCTCTATATCAGGGCCTTCATGGTGTGGCTGGGACTGCTGTTCGTGTGGCTCTTGTTTACGATGTGGTTTAAGCCGGAGCGGTTCGCCATCGGGGCTTTCGTGGCCGCGATCTGCTTCATGGTTACCATAAACTTGATGAACCCCGACGCCGACGTGGCCACCTACAACCTGCGCCGTCAGGACGAGCTATCCACACGCTACCTTGAGCTCCTCTCTGACGACGCCGTGCCCGCGCTCGTCGCGGGACTGGAGAGCAGTTCGGGGGATGTGCTGGTCGCCCTGCGCGAGCAGTTGTCCTACCGCCTCTACGTGCTGGAAACCGATCCCAACCGCCAATACTGGCAATCATTCCACCTCGCCGGCAGCCAGGCTTACGACATGCTAACCGCCCTCAGCAATCAAGGGAAGATTGACAAGCCGTTTGGCGATCTGCAAGTGGAAGTGACAGGAGTTGTTCGGGGTGCAGGATTCTGACGAGGGACGGGGCCTGCGGCAGACGACAGACGATAGACGATGGACGATGGACGATGGACGATGGGGTAGATGAGCCGGTATCCTTACCCCTATCGTCTATCGTCTATCGTCCATCATCTGTCGTCTGTTCCCGTCCCTCGTCCAACGTTACCAGGTAGTATCCATAGGTGTGCGCCTCCCGAAAGCCGCATGAGCGGTATAGGGAGTAGGCGTTGCGGTTCTCGGTTTCGACCTCAATGCGGATGTCGTGGCGCTTCTCGGCCAGGAGCATGTCGATCGTATCGATCAGCATCTGCCGGCCGTAGCCGCGCCCCTGGTGGCCGGGCAACACGGCAAAGGCTGTTATGTACGTGCTGGGGTCGTGCTGCGACACCCGGAGGGTGCCCACGGGCTCGCCGCGCAGGGTGGCAATGTAGTAGCGCTGGATGGAGCTGCCCATGCCCCGCTCCACAGTCCGCCTGACCTGCTCCTCGCTCATGTTCTCCGCCAGCGCTACGATGTGAGCCAACGCACCCGCGTCCTCCGGCCCGGCCCGCCTCATCATCAGGTCCTCGTGCCGCGGCCTGGACCGGTCGACGGCGGCGGGGTCGAGGACCATGCCGTATTCCGAGTACAGATACCGCGCCCCGACCGCCGCGACGAAAGCCCTGCCCGATTCCGATGCCTCCTCGCAGGCCAACTCGAAGGAGAGGAGCCCCCTGCGCCGGCACTCCTCGCGAGCTGCGTCAAAGAGGGCCATGCCTATGCCTTTGCGTCTGTGGTCGGGGTGAACCATGCCGCAAAGCTCGGGCTCCGCTATTCCGTACAGGCTGGCAAAGCCCACCAGCGAGCCGCCCTCATAGCAGAGGAACTGCCCGGCCCGCCCAATCGAGCCCGGTTCCACGGGCGTGAAATCGAGGGACAGGTCCAACCCCTCGAACCGGTTGCACACCGCCGCCAGGTCTTCAGCCGCCCTGATTTGTTCCTCGGAGTGCCGCCCGCTGCTAATTATCTGCGGCCCGTGGGCCTGAGCCATTCATTTACCTCGACTATGCGGGGAGAAATCGCGTTACGCGCCGACTAAAT
>JBJMMB010000348.1:0-8573 GCA_045805005.1 Chloroflexia bacterium | reverse complement strand
TGGCCCGCCGCTGATTGTTACGCGCCAGACTTTATCGGTCTTGACGTTCTCACCTTTGATCGCCACAACGCTCCCCTTGGGGAGGTCGATCTCCTCAACGCGGTATGTCTTGAGTTTATTGGGGCCGGTCGGGGCGGTGTTGGTTCCCTGGGCGATGACCTTGCCGCGAGACTTGTACACGAGGTCGTGCAGGCGTGAGGCATCCGTCCCGCCATTCGGCCAGGGGGTGAGATTCGAGGCGAGGACCGTATTAGCACCCGGCCCGCTCTGCTTCAGAGCGCTGGGGGGCACTGCAAGCGGAGCCGCGGCCCTGGCTCCGTCTTGCGGCGGCTTGCCCGCAAGCGTGAAGGCGAGCACAACCCCGCCCAGCACCACAATTAAGAGCACAACCGCCGATGCCACAACCTGATTCGTATTGGTATTACCGATATTCACGCGCTTACCTCCCTGAGTATCTGGACGAAGCCTGGGCAAGTTGAATGGCCGCGGCCAATTACCCGCTTGCCTATAATCCGGCAGCAAATAGCAGCAAATGGCTGGCGCACCCTATCCGCCGGTAGCATAACGAGCTAGTGCGGCTATAGGATTCCGATATTAAGTTGTGGGATTCCAGGCTGGCAGACGGGGGTGGGTATGAAGCTAGTTAGAAGGGCAGCCGTTTATCTACCTGGGCACCACAAGCGGCCTTGACGTAAGCAAAGAGAGCTATACGCAATTTCCTGAGCGTGGTCTGCCCGCCCGGCTAGATACGCCCAGGGCCACCTATGATAATGTTCGCATGTTACAACATCCAACGCGCAAATACATCAATGGAATCAATTAACTTTCGTTCATATCCTCCATTGATGTTGGTTCGATCAGATGGTGGTCTACAGCAAAGCGAATTGCCGCCCCCCTAGTAAAGACTCCAATCTTACCGTATAGGGAGTGCAGGTGCGACTCGATAGTGTGAACACTAAGGCCGAGCTGGGCAGCCACCTCTTTATTGGTTAGACCGGTTGCGACCAGCCGCAACACCTCTTCCTGTCGCCCGGTCAACTGCGCAACTCGCGAGCGCGCCCTCGAGGCTTTCTTACGTCGCGCTGTTCGGCCGTGTTCGCTTCGTTCGCCTGGCCCGTCGGTTGCGGGCGAAGAATACAGATTAGCTCCCAAGCTTTCCTCTCGGGACATGTCCATCCCACCCGTGTTTGAGATTGTCAGGGTGGAGTTGTTGCTTGTGAAGCGAGAGTGCGGTGCCACTCGCCCTGATCTGCCTCTATCTTAGAGGCAAGATCCAGTTCGCGCATCGATAGAAATACTTATTTTCAACCTCGGAATTACTTAATCTCGGCCAGAGCTATTACTAATTACTAATTACTAATTACTAATTATCATAGCCCTGATTCGTCATTAGATAGACGTGACGGGCCGGAGGTACTCGGGCGGCACGTGGTCCACCAGCCAGACGCCGTTGGCGGAGCGGTAGAAAAGCGCGCCCTCGCGGTGCATCCTGGCGGCGTCCACCTCAAAGACGATGGGGCGGCCGTGCCGGGCGCCGACGTTGCGGGCGGTGGGGATGTCGGCGGACAGGTGTACGTGGTGGCGCGACATCTTCTTGAGGCCTTCGCGGGCTATGGTCTCGGCCAGGTGCTGGGCGGTGCCATGGTAGAGCACGGCGGGCGGGGTGGTGGGGTCCAACTGGAGGTCCACGTCCACGCTGTGGCCCTGGTTGGCGCGGATGAGGGTGCCGGTGGGGTCGAAGGAGAAGCGTTGCTTGTTGTTGCGCGCCACCACCTCATCAAGCTGCGGCCTGGTTATGGGGAAGCCGCGCCTCGTGGTGGCGGCCAGCAGGTCGTCCACCGGCACCCAGCCGCCAGGGGCGAGGGTCAGGCCCAGCCGCTCCGGCTCGTGGCGCAGGTGCTTGCTGAGGTATTTGCTGATCTTGACGAGGGTTTTGTCGTCCATAGGGTTATTTCAACTTAACACGGGTCCCTAACCCGACTAGCGGGCGACTAGGCTTGGCCCTCTAAACCGGCGACATCGGCAGGCCACTTTTCAGGGTCCCAACCGAAGCTACCCGGTAGGAATAATCTGACCTCCGCGCTCCACGGCCCGACGCCGCGAAAACCGGCTTCGCCCTCCAATTCGTACTCGACGTTCGGGTTTTGAGGGAGGCTCGCATTTAGCAAGAGTTCTGCGAGCCTGGCGGCTCCTCGGTCGCTGCCAAAGCCGATAACCGTGTCGCGGCCCTTCCAACTCTCCTCGGTCAACAGGGTTTCCGGCTCCATGCTTGTAAGATAGAAACAGGGCAAGTCATAAGGATCAAGGCCCAGGCCAGGCCACGGATGCCTTTGCGTTTCCTCCGGATAATAATTTAGGGCAAAAGGACGAGTATGATAACCAGGAGTAAGATCATCCGAGGAGATGTGCTCGAAATCAATTACCAGGTTTTTGATCTCGGAATCGGGGTGGGTCAATTCGACGTGAACCTTCGAAGCTTGGGGATGAAAGAGAGCAGCGAGGATCAGCATGCCCAGGTGCTTGTAGGTGTGCCTGGAAGCCTGACACCATAATGAATCGGCACGATACCAGCCGTTATACCCATGAACCCCCTTGCTGATCAGCAACTTGCTTGTTCGCATTTGAGGTGGGGAGATAGGAAGCGTCTGCGCGGAGAGGACAAAGTCCTCATCCCCGGCAGTCGAGGTAGGAAGCTCGCCGGCCAGGTCCCCAAACATTCGCTCTAGATCACATTCCATGTCAAGCCCTCTTAGGGTCACCATGGTCGATTTTCGTAGGGCCGGAAGTGGAGCGGAGGACCCTACCAAATACCAGCCGATTTAGTACAACGGCCAAGGCAAGGGTTGTCCCTATTTACGCTCCGTATAGTGCACCCTGGGCAGCGTGCTCAAGTCGAACTCGGAGATGCGCTCCGGTCCTAACTCCATAACCTGGTCCCGGACCGCGGCGGCCTCGGATATGAGGCGGGCGGTGTCTATGCCGAGGCAGCCGGGGTCGAAGAGTTGGAGGTAGGCGATGCCGCCGTTGATGTGGTTTATCGTGCCCCGGTAGTTGCCCAGGCGCAGCTTGTAGAAGCCCACCCCGATCTTGAGGATGCCCTGGTAGAGGCGGCGGAGGGGGCGGGGGTCAAGTTGCCAGATCTCCTCCAGGGTCTCGTGCTGCTCGAAGTAGAGGCCCTTGTTGAACTCCTCGATGCCCACGTAAAGGAGGTCAGGAGGCGTTTCTTCGCAGGACCAGGGGTCCTCCTCGCCGGTGGCCGCCGGACCCCCAATTTTGCGCGCCTGCAACCTTTTTCGCACTTTGTCCACAGTCTCGGGTTTCATGATATATTCTACCAACCGGTACCAACCAAGTGCTGAGGACTGAGGACTGAGTATCCTTACCCCACTCAGTCGTCAGCACTCAGTCCTGGTGAGGAAGATGGCACGATGCTTGCTCTTGTGCATCAACCAGATGGCACAATAGCAAGCTCAGCAGCCAGCGTCATAGAACTGCTATTCTGCGGCCGCTTTGCCCCTCGCAAGAGGGGCAAAGCCTTCAAAATTTGCGTTCAAGCTATCAATTTGGGCTTAAGGTGATCACATGAAGCGTTTGGTTTGTGGTTGTCAGCGTTTCTGCCTGTGCGCTGCGTTCCTGGCGGTAATGGGCGGCGCGGGGGCATTCCTGGGCGCGGTGGGCGGATTGATTCTCGTGCTGATCAGCCACGCGGTGCTCGGCATGAGCGCGGGCCTGGTGGAGATGATGACGGGGAGCGTCGGGGCGGGGACGGGACTCTCCGCGTTGCTGGGGGCTATTCTGCTGGCGCGACAGTTCACGACGTTTGCCTTGCCCGCAACGCCTGCAAGGCCACGGCTTGTTCAACCGCGACTCATCCAGCCGCAGATAATTCCGTCGCCCGCTCACGCTCCCGGCGGCGCGGAGAGCAATCAAGTGAGCTCGTAGGTTTTTGGGCGGGACCGTTTGGCTCGCCCTCCCTGGTTTAGGTGGTAAGGATACGACCCAACCCCTAACCCCCTTCCCTACCAGGGAAGGGGGCTTTTAGTCTTGGTTGCAAGCGGCAGACAAGTAGCTCGCGGGCTAGTTGTCTGCCGCTTGCGGTAATGGGTGGTATTGCAGGCTCATCGTTCTCTGGTCGGAGGAATATCAACCTCCCTGATACGCCTTTTGCATGAGGCGATCCGGCGTTAACTGGACTATAGTGTTATACTGAACCGGATAGCCGTAGCCTATGTGCGGGGCT
This sequence comes from Chloroflexia bacterium, assembly GCA_045805005.1. Lineage (GTDB taxonomy): Bacteria > Chloroflexota > Chloroflexia > QHBQ01 > JADMIH01 > JADMIH01. Next base: position 4,333 of record JBJMMB010000348.1, on the reverse strand, counting down.
CGTTTGCTATTCAGGAGGGCCGGGCGATGAGTGAGAGTATGGATACCACCACTGTGAACTCTACTACCTTACCTCAGGAGGGGGCGGCCAATGGGCTCGCGGGAGCGGTTGCGGGTGCGCCTGACGGGGTTTCGGTCGCCCGCGAAGCTACTCCTGTCGCGCTTGCCGAGCAGCCCACCGAGAAGCCTGCGGAAAGTTTGCCCGCGCCGGGGTTGCCTTCGCAGGGGTTGACCGAGGCGGAGGTAGCAGCCCGGCGTGCCAGGGGGCTGGGCAACGAGTTCCACCCACAGACCAGCCGCTCTTACCTGCAGATCGTGCGCGTGCACGCTTTCTCCTTCATCAACACGATGCTGTTCGCCATCGGTATTGCTCTGGCGATTCTGGGACGGGTAGACGATGCCATACTCACGGCGGGCGTGGTGCTGCTCAACGTCATCGTGGGTGTGAGCCAGGAGGCGCGGGCCAAGCAGAAGCTCGACCATATCGCGCTACTGAACCGCCCCAAGGCCAACGTCATCCGGGATCGCGAGGAGAGGGCTGTCGACCCGAGCGTGATCGTGCTGGGCGACGTGCTGGTGGTGCGCCCCGGAGACCAGATAGTGGTGGACGGGGCCATGGTGGGCGATGGCCGCATGGAGGTGGACGAATCGCTGCTGACGGGCGAGTCGGACCGGGTGACCAAGCGGGCCGGCGACCCGGTCTACTCGGGCAGCTTCTGCGTGACGGGCAGCGGCCAGTATACCGCCGGCAAGGTGGGCGCGGCCAGCTTTGCAAACCAGCTCACCTTAGGCGCTCGGGCTTTCCGCCAGGTGAAGACCCCCCTGCAGCACGACGTGGAGTTCATCGTGCGGCTGCTGGTGGTGGTTGCCACCCTGGTGGGGATCCTGCTCGCCGTAGCCCTCCTGCGCAGCACGTTGTCGGTAGTGGAGCGGGTGCAGGTGGCGGCGGTGCTGGCCGCGCTCGTCCCGCAGGGCCTCTTCGCCATGGTCACGCTCACCTACGCGATGGGCGCGCTCCGGATGTCGGGCAAGGGGGCGCTGATACAGCAGATAAACGCGGTCGAGTCGCTCAGCAACGTCAACGTCCTCTGCCTGGACAAGACGGGCACTCTTACGACCAACAACCTCAACTTCGAGCAACTCCACCCCCTGGGCATCTCGGAGGATGAACTGAAGCGCACCCTGGGCGACTTCGCGGCCAGCACGCCTGAGGGCAACCGCACTTCGGAGGCGGTATGCCGGGGGTGCGACGGCCACGAGCGGCCTGTCCATGAAAGCGTTCCGTTTTCGTCGGCCCGCAAATGGAGCGCGCTTTCCTTCGATAACGACACGCTGAGGGGCACCTACGTGCTGGGGGCCCCGGAGATGATGCACGCCGCCTTGCTGCCGGGCTCAGACCTGGGGCCGCGGCCCAAGGAGTGGGCGGCGCAGGGTCTGCGGGTGCTGCTCTTCGCGTATCGCCCCGAGGTGCTGCCGTTATACGCCGGGGAGGAGGAGCTGGAGCTGCCCGAGAACCTCATACCACTGGGTCTGATCGCTCTGCGGGACGAATTGCGGCCTGAAGCCCAGAGCACCCTTGAGGGGTTCGCGAAAACGGGCGTGCGTCTGAAGATCATATCGGGCGACAGCCCGGACACGGTGGAGGCGCTGGCGCGGCAGGCGGGGCTGGTTGGCGATTTGCGCCTTGTGTCGGGCCTGGAGTTGGCCGAGATGAGCCCCGAGGAGTTCGCCAGGGCGGCCCAGGAGGGCACCATCTTCGGGCGCATCAGTCCGCAGCAGAAAGAGCAGTTGGTGCGCGCCCTGCGGGCCAGCGGCGATTACGTGGCGATGATCGGCGACGGGGTGAACGACGTGCTCTCGCTCAAGCAGGCCCAACTGGCGATCGCGATGCACAGCGGCAGCCAGGCGACGCGTGGGGTGGCCGACATTGTATTGTTGGACGACTCGTTCGCGGTGCTGCCCGCCGCGCTGCAGGAGGGGCGGCGCATCATCGGCGGTATGCAGGATGTGATGCGCCTGGTGTTGACGCACACCTTTTACGTGGCGATGCTCATAGTGGCCGTGGCGATCGTGCAGATGGCCTTTCCGACCACGCCCAAGCTGAGGTCGATGGTGACCCTCTTCACGGTGGGCGTACCCACCCTGGCAATAGCTGCCTGGGCGCGGCCCATACCCCGGCCCAAGAAAATGCTCGGCACGGTGATGCACTTCACCCTGCCGGCTTCGATCACCGTCGCGGCCGTCGGCCTGGCTATATACATAGGGTATATGCTGAACACCGACAACAACGTGAGCCTGGCGCGCTCGGCCCTGACCACGTTCATGCTGCTCTGTGGCCTGCTGCTGGTGCCGTTTGTGGAGCCGCCGAACGAGGCCTGGGTGGCGGGCGACGACTTGAGCGGCGACATCCGCCCCAGCCTGCTGGCCCTGGCGATATTTGTATTCTACATGTTAATCATGCTCGTGCCACAGGTGCGCGAGTTCTTCCAGTTTACCTTGCTGCCCCCGCTCGATCTGTTGATGATCGCCGGCATCGTGGCGGTGTGGGCCCTGGCGCTGCGCTTCGTGTGGCGCAAGCGGATTTTCGAGCGGCTGCTGAGCGAATAGCTTCGTCGCTTCGCTCTAGCTAAATTAACCCGGTCCAATCCGCGCTCGCGAGTGCGTAAATCAACCCCCGCATACACCTCTGGTACGCTGCCTCTTCCTTCTCACCACGGGTAAAGTAGGGCCAACATGCATCTTTGCGATGTCGAGCGGCGGCGCGGAGCGGACACGGTAAGAAGCCAGCACACGTATTGAGGATGAGGAGGCATGAAGATGAACAACTCGGAAGCAAAGTCGATGCAGGCGAAGGGTTTCCACGAAGAGGCTTCGTCTATGACGGCCCTGGAGGGCCGGGGGTCGAAGAAGCAGAGGAAGAAGAAGCAGTGGAAGGACTTCAGCGGCGCGCAGAAGACGCGGATTATCGTGCAGGGGGCCGTGCAGATGGCGCTCCTGGCCTGGACACTGTGGGACTTACGTCACCGCCCCGAGACCCGCATCAATGGGAGCAAGCGGCTGTGGACGATGGCGGCGTTCGTGCAGCCTGTAGGCCCGATTGCTTACATTGTGTTCGGGCGGAAGAGATAAAGGCCCGCAGCGCGGCGTGCCGATGAGCCGGGCGCGCCACGGGCCGGCGAAACAAGAGTTGCGACGCACCCCTACGTCCTGGACCGTATCTACTTACCAGGAGGGAAATTAAATGAACGACCAGACGCGTAATGAAGGCGGGGAGACCGCGCGAGTTCCGGAGGCGGGCGGGCAGGAGCCGGGGCAGGGGAGCCCTATAGCCCCATCCGGCGGCCAGCCCCCCCAACCGATGCCGTCCGCGCCCCCTTATGGCCAGCCGGGGCAACCTGCCCGGGTTGAGCAGTCATCGCAGTCCGCGCCCTCGATGGCTCCATACACCCAACCCCCAGCCGCCGCAGGCCCTGCTCCTGGTGGCACCGGGTACGCTCCCTACACGCCTGCCGGGGCTCCTGCTGGGCCCGGGGCGGCTGCGCCGGCGGCACCCGCACGGCGGAGGACCAACCCCATAGTATGGGTGCTCCTGGGCCTGTTAGTGCTGTTGCTGGCTTGCATGGCGGTGGGGGCGGGGGCCGTTTGGTTCGGCGTGGATAGGCTGCTCGGCCAGATACCGGAGGTGAAGACCGGGACGACGAAGACGGATACCAAGTCGGTGCCGTTGGGCTCCGCGCAGTCGGTAAATGTCAATGTGAAGATGAACCAGGGCAAGTTGACGCTCGCGGGTGGCGCTTCGGGCTCGAATCTGCTCGATGCGAACTTCACTTACAATGTTGCCGAGTGGAAGCCGTTGGTGGACTATACCGAGAGCGGCGGCCAGGGGAACTTGACGGTTAGCGTACCGGAAAGCGACAAGATTAATCGCACGTCGGGCAACGTACAGAACGACTGGGACTTACGGCTGAATAACGACGTCCAGAAGTCGCTGACCGCGAATATGGGCGCGGGCCAGGCGAGCCTGAAACTGGGTGGCCTGAACCTCACAAAGGTCGACCTGAATACCGGGGCCGCGCAGTCGACGATAGACCTTAGCGGCGACTGGAAGCAGAACGCCACTATTGGCATCAAATCGGGCGTGGGCGAGACGACGGTGCGCCTGCCGAAGGACGTGGGGGTGACGGTGAACGCCAAGGGCGGCCTGGGGAAGGTGGAGGCGAACGGCCTTAAGGCCAACGGGAACACCTACACGAACGACGCCTACGGCAACTCGCCCGTGACGCTAACAATCGACGTCTCGGTGGGCATAGGCAATATCATCCTGGAGCCTGGAC
>JBJMMB010000347.1:0-17022 GCA_045805005.1 Chloroflexia bacterium | reverse complement strand
GCCGGTCTATTGGGCTATACCTGGGCCGTCGTGCGCGAGCGCGGCTTCATGCGTGTGATCGGCACCGGCACGCCGGGCATGATGCGCCTCTACCAACGCCTCGGCTTCACGATCACCCCCCTCGGCCCGCCCCGCACCTTCTGGGGCGAGGAGCGCACTCCTCTGCACTTCGACGTACTCGGCTCGGCCCCGGTGCTCTTGGCCCGCTGGGCCGCCCGTCCCGAAGCCGGAAAGCAGTAGATAACATTAACACCTTAGACTTATATCTAACATTCACCATTTTATCGCTTTCACGCGTGAGTTTCCCCGAAAATGGTGAAAATGGGAAAATGGGCGATTGCCCCTGGTCGCTTCAAGGAGGGTGCAGGGCCCTCCCTGTAGGGGTTCGGGGGCAAGGTCCCTAGTTCCTGGTGGAACCTCGAGTCCGGGGCCAATTCATTCTCGGCAGTTGGCGGCTACTGTAGGGGCAGGCCCCCGTTGCCTGCCCTGGTTGCTGACCAGCAAAGCCCGGGGTCACCGCCAAGGCAGGCCCCCGTTGCCTGCCCCTACAAGTTGTTTACCCGAGAATGAATAGAGCCTGATCGAGTCCGTTTGACCTTGACAATAGAGATGCCAACGGTTAGACTGATCAGCAAACAGAATAATAAAGGACTTTGAGCAGCACTAGTAGCCAGCGAAGCGGGTCTGCAGAGAGCCGGAGGAGGTGGAAGTCCGGCGTCGGCGCGGCGGGTGAATGGGGCTGGGAGTCGCATACCGAAAGGCAACAAGTAGGCTATGCCGGACACTCCACCGTTACCAGGGAGCGGGGTATCGGCAGTAAAGGCCGGTTTCGAAGGAACGGGCCGCGGCTAGGTACCTGTCAAGCGCCGCGTAAGCGGCGGAAGAAGGGTGGCACCACGAGGACCAGGGTCCTTCGTCCCTTTGCGGACGAGGGGCTTTTTTGATTCCCGCTCCCGCGCATCGTGGCGACTCACCTGGTTTACAAGATTTGGAGGCTAAATTGCCTGAAACTTACTCGATAGACATAGCAGCCTTCAGGGCCCTGGCCGCCGAGCACGCCGGCTCGTCGGGGGAGCAGGACGGCAGCCCTCTTCCTTACACCCCTTTTTTTCGCCGGATCCCCGCGGATCTGGATACCCCCGTGTCAGCCCTTCTCAAGATGAGGCGAGGGGACCACTGCTTCCTCCTGGAGAGCGTGGAGCGAGGTAACCAGGTTGGCCGCTATTCCTTCCTGGGCACGGAGCCTCGTCAGTTGCTAAGCGCGAAGGACGGCCTGGCGACTCTCCAGCCCCTTGACGGCCCCGCATTGGCGGGCCAGGCAGCGGGCGGAGACCCTCTTGCTGCGTTGGACCGTTTGATCTCGTCGCGCCGTCTGGTCGCTGCCGGTGGAGTGGCTATTCCCCCGTTCTGTGGCGGAGCGGTCGGCTACGCAGGCTACGAAATAGCGACTTCGCTCGAACCCGTGCATGCGGCGAGCCATGATCCGCTGGCCCTCCCCGATCTGGCGTTCGCCTTGTACGATACGCTCGTCGTCTTCGACCACGTGCAGCGCACCGCGGAGGTGATAACGCTGGCTCCGCTAAACTCCCATCCGGATAGAGAATACACCCGGGCCACAGGTAGGATAGACGCAGTCATGCGGCGTCTTCGCGAGCCATTACCTGCCGCGCACATACGCACGATCCCACCTGACACGGGTAATTGCCCGGTACGCAGCAACTGCACAGAGCCGGAATTCGAGCGGATGGTTGCGGTGGCCAAAGAGCACATCGCCGCGGGCGACATCATCCAGGTGGTCCTGTCGCAGCGCTTCGAGCGACATACGAGCGCAAGCCCCCTCGCCATCTACCGGGCCTTGCGCATGGTGAACCCCTCGCCGTACATGTTCTTCCTCCAGTTCGGTGGCCTCCATCTGATCGGGGCGTCGCCCGAAATGCTCGTGCAGGTCCGAGACCAAAAGGTTACCACGCACCCAATCGCGGGTACCCGGCCCCGCGGCCACGATAGGGAAGAAGACGTCCGCCTTGAGCGCGAGCTCCTGGCCGACGAGAAGGAGCGCGCCGAGCACCTCATGCTTGTGGACCTGGGCCGCAATGACATTGGCCGGGTCGCCGCCATAGGCAGCGTCCAGGTGCCCCGCTTCATGCAAGTTGATCACTATTCCCACGTCATGCACCTGGTTTCCGAGGTGGAGGGTGAGGTCAGGAGTGGGCTGGGGCCTATCGACGTGCTGCGCGCATGCTTCCCGGCGGGCACGGTGTCGGGCGCCCCCAAGGTCAGAGCCATGCAAATAATCTCTGAACTCGAGCGCGACAGGCGTGGGCCTTACGCGGGCGCCGCCGGTTACATTGGTTATGACGGCAATATGGATACCGCGATTGCCATACGTACTATAGCTCTCAAGGATGGCCTGGCCTCGATACAGGCGGGTGCCGGGATCGTGGCCGACAGCGTCCCGGCCACCGAATACGCTGAAACCCGGCACAAAGCTCAAGCCCTTCTTGCAGCTATCGATCTGGCCGAGGAGATCGAGCGCGATGAGTCCTTCGACTATGCAGCAATCCAGGCCGAACCGGCAGGAGAGCAACCACATGATAGCGTTACTCGATAACTACGATTCCTTCACCTACAACCTCTACCAGTACCTGGGCGAACTCGGGGCGGAGGTATCTGTCATACGCAACGACGCGATCTCCGTGGACGACCTGGAGTCTCTCAACCCTGAGCGGTTGGTAATATCGCCAGGCCCGGGCGCGCCGGACAGCGCGGGGATCTCACTGCAGGCGATAGAGAGGTTCGCCGGCCGGATACCCGTGCTGGGCGTCTGCCTGGGGCACCAGTGCATCGGGCAACTGCACGGAGCGAAAATTGTGCGGGCCCGGGAGTTGCGGCACGGTAAGACCTCCGAGATCTACCACACCGGCAAGGGCGTCTTCGCGGGCATGCCCAATCCCTTCACTGCCACCCGCTACCATTCCCTGGTGGTCGACGCCCGAACCTGCCCGCCCGAGCTTGAGGTCACCGCCTGGACCGACGACGGCCTCATCATGGGCCTCCGCCACCGCACCAAGCAGGTTGAGGGCGTCCAGTTCCACCCTGAGTCAATAATGACCCGCGACGGCAAGGCCCTCCTCGCCAACTTCCTGGCGTATGGAAGTTGACAGGGGTCCACGCATGTGGTCGCTTGGCGGTGTCCAAGGGGTGCAGGGATCTCCCTGCTGGGGGTTTGGGGGTGTCCCCCAACTATCGCCTTCCCCAATAGAGGGGTGCAGGGCCCTCCCTGCCGGGGGTCTGGGGAACCTCCCTATCGAAAGTGGTGCAGGGAGACCCCTGCCGGGGGTTTGGGGGTGTCCCCCAAAGTTTATCTTATTCTCCCCTCTCCCTCCCACCGAGTTGGTGAAAGATACGAGCTCTTGCCCTTGACAGCATTGAAAGGAGGAAGTATACTCTCATAACCTGACAACTAAATACAATAACAACCGCGAACAGAACGAGTAGCCGCGCAGGCGAGGTACAGAGAGCCGGGTTAGGTGTGAACCGGCACCGGCGCACGTGGCGAATGGATCTGGGAGTTGCGCACCGAAAGGCGACAAGTAGACTGCGCCGGAGACTCCACCGTTACCAGGGAGCGAAGTATCGGCAGATGGCTGCCTCGCCGCAGTGCGAGCCAACTAGGTACTTGCAGAGCGCGGCACGACTAGTGCCGAAGAAGGGTGGCACCGCGATAGCTTAATGCTCTCGTCCCTTTTGTGGGACAAGGGCATTTTTTGTTGCCCGCGAACTGACAGACAATAGAAAGGAACCGGACCATGATAACCGCTGCAATAGACAAACTGGTCATGGGCGAATCGCTCAACGACGCCGAGGCGGGCGAGTCGATGGAAGAGATCATGAGCGGCACGGCGACCCCCGCACAGATAAGCGCCTTTCTGGTCGCCCTTCGTATGAAAGGTGAGACAATCGAAGAGATAGCCGGGCTGGCGCACGTCATGCGCAGCCGGGCCGTCCCGGTCGAGCTAGGCGACGCATGCGTTGTAGATACTTGCGGAACGGGCGGGGACCGCTCGGGCACGTTCAACATCTCCACTGCCGCGGCCATCGTCACGGCGGCAGCCGGGGTGCCGGTCGCCAAGCACGGCAACCGCGCCATGAGCAGCCGGTGCGGCAGCGCGGATGTGCTCGAAGCCCTCGGCGTGGACATCAACCTCGACGCAGAGGGCGTAGCGCGGTGCGTCCGCTACGCAGGGATCGGGTTCATGTTCGCCCCACTGTTCCACCCGGCTATGAAGCACGCCGCGCCCGTGCGCCGCGAGCTTGGCACACGCACGGTATTCAACATACTCGGCCCCCTCACCAACCCGGCCAGGGCCCGCCGCCAGGTGCTTGGAGTAGCCCACGCCTCCCTCGCGCCAAAAATGGCTGGAGCGCTTGAGCGGCTCGGCGCGCAGCATGCCCTGGTTGTTCACGGGCATGGCGGCCTCGACGAACTGACCGTCACCGGTCCCTCCATAATTTACCGGGTGCGCGCCGACCGGCCCATCGAAACGATGGAAGTACGCCCCGAGGAGTTTGGCTTTGGGTCTGCTCCGTTAGAGGACATTGCGGGCGGCACCGCCGAGGAGAACGCAGAGATGATCCGCGGCGTGCTGGCCGGCGAGCCGGGGCCGCGACGCGATGTGGTGCTGCTGAACGCCGCTGCCGCCCTGCTTGTCGCTGACGCGGTCGGCTCCCTCCGTGAGGGCGTTGACCTTGCAGCACGAGCCATAGACACCGGTGACGCCCTTGCCACGCTAGCCCGCCTCATTGAAGTGAGCAACAACGCCTCCCCTGCCGTCGCCCCTACGCCGGGGAGCAAGATACCAAAAACAGGGCCTGGGAAGGCAGCGTAGTAACGTGCCGGAGCACACCATCCTCAACACCATAATTGAGCACAAGCGCGCTGAGGTGGCCGCGCACAAAGCTGCCCGGGTCGGCTCGCCCGCTGCAGCGGAGCGCACCGGCCCGGAAGCAGTGCGCGATTTCCGCGCAGCTTTGGGCAATCCCGCCCGGCCTGCGCCGCGCGTGATTGCCGAGATCAAGCGCCGCAGCCCGTCGAAGGGCGTGCTGCGGGCCGGCCTCGACCCTGCCACGATAGCGGCCATCTATGAGCAGAACGGGGCGGCAGCCATCTCCGTGCTTACCGACAGCCACTTCTTCGGCGGCTCCTACCACGACCTGGCCGCGGCACGAGGTGCTGTCTCTCTTCCGGTGCTGTGCAAAGACTTTATCGTAGAGCCCTACCAGGTCGTGGAGGCGTTCCAGGCGGGAGCCGACGCGCTCCTCCTGATCGCAGCCGTCCTCGACAACTCTACCCTCCGCGACTGCCGCCAGATCGCCTCCACACTCGGTATGGCCGCGCTCGTCGAGGTGCACAACGAGGCGGAACTGAGATCGGCCCTCGACGCCGGAGCGGAAATCGTAGGCATCAACAACCGCGACCTGCGCACCTTCCAGGTTGACCTCGGCACCACCGCTGCCCTGGCCCCGCTTGTGCCCCACGATGTGCTCCTTGTGAGCGAGAGCGGCATACGTGACGCATCGGACAGGGAGAGGCTGCGCGACCTGGGCGCCGCCGCGATCCTCGTGGGGGAGAGCCTGATTACCGCGCCCGATACAGCCGCTGCTACGAGGGCCATGTGCAGTCTTGAGCCGGTCATGCCCCGCGCCATAGGGGAAGTGAGCTTGACGTGAGTATGCAATTTCCAATGAGCGCGCCTCTTGCGAAGACCGCCGGGCTCGTAAGCAGCGCCCCTGTCGTGAAGATATGCGGTGTAAGGCAACCCGAGCACGCGCTTGTGGCCGCCCAGCATGGCGCCGACATGATCGGGCTGGTGTTCGCCGAGAGCCGCCGCCAGGTATCCATGGAAGCTGCGGCACGCATCGCACGAGCCGTCCGGGCTTCCCGCCGGAAGCCGCTCCTCGTGGGAGTGTTCGTGAACGAGCCGCTGGAGCGTGTGCTCGCCATCGCCGCAGAAGTGGGGCTTGGCATGGTCCAGTTGAGCGGGGACGAACCCCCTCCATACATCGCGGAGTGCGTCGAGCACTATCCTGTTTTGAAAGCCCTTCGCTTTTCGCCCGGTTCAATGCCCGCGCAGGCATCGGAAATATTGGAGGAGTACCGTCAAGCTGTCCCAACAGCCACTGAGAGGCTTCGCTTCCTCTTCGATGCTTACCGGCCGGGCCGCTACGGAGGCACCGGCAAGGCGGCCGACTGGTCGCTGGCCGCCACCCTCGCATCCCGCTACGACCTCATGCTGGCGGGCGGTCTCGACCCCTGCAATGTCGCGGGCGCCATAGCGGCGGTTTCGCCCTGGGGCATAGACGTTAGCAGCGGCGTTGAGAGTGCCGGAGTGAAGGATCCGGCTCTCATCACCGAGTTCCTGGCCGCGGCCAGGGAACCATCCAGGAAGGATTTGATATGATCCTGCACGAAACAGAGGCGGAAATCCACGGCCCCACAGGGCATACCCTACCCGATGCGCGGGGACATTTCGGCGAGTTCGGCGGCAAGTACGCGCCCGAGGTCCTCATGCCCGCCCTCGAAGAGCTCGAGCGCGTGTACGCCGAGTGCAAAACCGACCCCGCCTTCATGGCGGAGCTCCGAGACCTGGAGCGGCATTACACCGGCCGCCCAACCCCTCTCTATTTTGCCGCCGGACTCACCCGCGAGGCAGGTGGCGCGCGCATCTTCCTGAAACGCGAAGACCTTGCTCACACCGGGGCGCACAAGATAAACAACGCCCTCGGCCAGGCCCTGCTCACGCGCAGGATGGGTAAGCGCCGGGTAATCGCCGAAACCGGGGCCGGACAGCATGGAGTTGCCGTGGCTACGGTGTGCGCCATGCTTGGCCTCGAGTGCGTGGTCTATATGGGCGAGGTGGACATAGAGCGGCAAGCCCTCAACGTCTTCAAAATGAAGCTGCTCGGCGCGGAGGTGCGCCCTGTATCTTCGGGTAGCCGCACCCTGAAAGACGCGATCAACGAGGCCGTGCGCGACTGGGTAACCAACGTCTCTACGACCCACTACCTGATCGGCTCGGCGGTGGGCATGCACCCCTACCCGATGATCGTGCGCGACTTCCAGAGCGTGATCGGCACCGAAGCCCGCCGTCAGTGCCTTGAGCAAGCCGGGGCGCTGCCCGACTGCGTGGTGGCGTGCGTGGGTGGGGGCAGCAACAGCATAGGTATCTTCCACCCGTTCATAAACGACCGAGAAGTAAAGTTGGTGGGCGCGGAGGCAGCGGGCGAAGGGGTCGACACCCACAGGCACGCGGCCACCCTGGTGGCGGGCAGCGTCGGCGTGCTCCACGGCTCTCGGTCGTACATGCTGCAGGACGAGCACGGGCAGGTGATTGAAACGCACAGCATCTCCGCGGGCCTGGATTATCCGGGCGTGGGGCCCGAACACAGCTACCTCAAGGAAACGGGTAGGGCCGAATACGTGGCGGTCACTGATGCCCAGGCGCTTGAGGGCTTCAAACTGCTTTGCAGGACCGAAGGCATCATCCCGGCGCTCGAGTCCTCGCACGCCATCTACCACGCCGTCCACCTGGCATCCACCATGCCTGCGGACCGTATAGTGGTGGTGAACCTCTCTGGCCGCGGTGATAAAGACATGCACACCGTCGCGGGTGCCCTCGGCGTAAACCTGCCCCACAGCCGGGAGGAGCGCCCATGACCTCATGCATAGCCTCGACCTTTGCTCGGCTCAAGGCCGAGAACAGGGCAGCGCTTATACCCTACCTGACCGTCGGCTATCCTTCACTCGAAGCCACCCGAGCGTTGCTCCGCGTTATCTCCGAGCAGGGCGCGGACATTATGGAGCTTGGTGTACCCTTCAGCGACCCGTTGGCCGATGGAGCCACCATCCAACGGGCTTCGCACGCCGCCCTCCAGAACGGCGTGTCGCTCGCCGATTGTCTTGCGGTTGCCGCCGAGTTCCGCGAGCATACTCAGCAGGCAGTCGTAGGGGCGAGGCATGCCTCGCCCCTACGACTGCCTGCTGACCAGGTGCCTCTCATATTCATGAGCTATTACAACCCGATACACAAGTACGGCACCCGTAATTTCGCGCTCGATTGCGCGGCCTGCGGAGTTGACGGGCTCATTATCCCCGACCTGCCACCCGAGGAAGCTTCCGGTCTGAAAACTGCCTGCCAGCAGGCGGGTGTTGAGCTAATCTTCCTCCTCGCGCCTTCCAGCACTGACGAGCGGATCGAGCGGGTGGTCGATATGGCGGGCGGGTTCATCTACTGCGTTTCCCTCACAGGCGTAACCGGGGCGCGCACCAACGTAGATGAGAGCGCGGCCGCCCTGGTGGCAAGGGTGCGGCGGTACACCGGTCTACCCCTCGCCGTCGGTTTCGGCATCAGCACACCCGAGCAAGTTGCGGGTGTGGCACAGTTCGCGGATGGTGTGGTGGTGGGCAGCGCCCTCATCAACCTCATCGAGAGCCTCCCCGAAGACTGGCTGGCCGACGGCGTATCCGAATATGTTCGCTCCCTGTCGCAGGCCACCGAGCGGCAGCCCGCAGCTTCGGCCCTTCCTCTCAATCAAAGTTGAACACATCAAGCAGCGGGATGTACCCTTGACTCCGGTACATCACAGTGCTAGAATTGACCATCTCACGGGAAAAGCGTATGGACTTACACCGGCCAAATAAGCAAATATGGGCGCATGAGCTAGAGGCTGATCTCTGCTCGGTCCGCCCATGTTCCGGCGCAGAGGATTCCAGGGCTTACGGCAGCTATTACTACTGGTGGTATTACGCTATACCAACCGGCCGCTGCCACGCACCCTCCAGGCTTCCTTAGAAGCATAAACAGATAACTTAGCAAAATCAAAAAGAGCGTGGCAGCAGCCAACGCTCTTTTTGTTTACCCGGACGGGAGCGAAATGGACGAAGCAGAGAACCGCAAGCAGGTGGTTTGCCGTGGAGTGCGCGGAGCCACCGTGGCGACCGCCGATACGCGAGACCAGATACACCGGGCTACCGTGGAATTGGTGTGCGCCATGCTCGAAGCCAACAACATCCGCGAGGACGACCTGGCGAGCGCCTTCTTCACCACCACGCCCGACCTCCACGCCGCCTTCCCCGCCGAGGCCGTCCGGCTCATGGGCTGGGAATATGTGCCCATGCTCGGCGCGGTCGAGATGGACAAAGCGGGGGCCCCGGCCCGCTGCATAAGGGTCCTGCTCCACTGGAACACCGACAGGCGGCCCAAGGAAATCAAGCACATCTACCTGAGAGGCACCGAATCATTGCGAACCGTTGGTCACAGAGTCGAGTCCGCGGCAAGCGCAGGCGACTAGGACGAATTACGAATTACTAATTACGAATTCTCCTCAATCCAATTCGTAATTAGTAATTCGTAATTCGTAATTCGCGTAGCGGAAGTAATTCGCGTAGCGTAGAAAGGTGGCAGACCAATGATAGTAGTGATGCGGATGGGAGCGGACGCCCACGAACTAGGCGCTGTGATACAGCGGATACGCGACCTCGGCTACAGGCCCCACGTCTCCAGCGGCACCGAGCGCGTGATAATCGGCGTGATCGGCAACGACCGCCCGCTCGACCCCGAGAACTTCATTTCGTTGAGCGGGGTCGAAAACGTCGTGCCGATACTCCACCCATACAAGCTGGCGAGCCGGGATTTCAAGCCCACCGACACGGTAATCCGCGTGAACGATTCGGTGATAGGTGGGCGCAACGTCGTTTTCATGGCCGGTCCATGCTCGGTGGAGAGCCGGGAGCAGACCTTCGAGATAGCCCGGCAGCTCCGCGCGATGGGCGTCAAGATCCTGCGCGGGGGGGCCTTCAAACCACGCACCTCCCCCTACAGCTTCCAGGGGCTCGGCGAGGAAGGGTTGCGCATTCTCGCGGACGTTCGGGAACAATTGGGCATGTCGATTATCACCGAAGTAATGGCCCCCGACGAAGTGCTGCTGGTAGCTCGCTATGCCGACATACTGCAGATAGGCACCCGTAACATGCAGAACTACCGCCTCCTGGAGGAGGCTGGGCGGCAGAGCAAGCCCGTGCTCATCAAGCGTGGTATGAGCTCGACTATCGAGGAACTGCTGCTCGCGGCCGAATACGTGCTCTCGCAGGGCAACACTCAGGTCATGCTGTGCGAGCGAGGTATCCGCACCTTCGAGAAGGCCACCCGCTCCACCTTCGATCTGAACGCGGTGCCCGTCCTCAAATCGCTCACACACCTGCCGGTGATCGCCGACCCAAGCCATGGCACCGGAAGGTGGGACCTGGTTAGCCCCGTGTCGCTCGGCGCGGTCGCGGCGGGAGCCGACGGGTTGATCGTCGAGGTACACAGCCACCCCGAGCAGGCGATGTCCGACGGAGGCCAGTCACTGCGCCCCGACAAGTGCGCCCTGCTCCTGGAAAACCTGGGGAGAGTAGCGGCAGCCGTGGGGCGCGGTCTGGATCTGGGCGGCGAAGCGCAGACGCCCGCGCATCCTGAAATGCCGGGCAGGGTTAGCACCCATGCGGCTTAGCGATTCCACCGTCACGATTGTCGGTCTGGGCCTGATGGGCGGGTCGCTGGCCCTCGCCCTCCGCGGCAAGTGCCGCAGGCTCGTTGGCGTTGCCAGGCGGCCCGAGACTACCAGGCTCGCCATCGAGTCCGGGGCCGTGGACCACGCCTCCTGCGATATGCGTCCGGCGGTCCAGGAAGCCGGCATCGTAATCCTCGCCACGCCCGTCCGTCACGTTATCTCTGCGATACCGGAGGTAGCCCGCAATATGCAACCGGGCGCGTTACTCATCGACCTCGGCAGCACCAAAGCCAAAGTGGTCGAGGCGATGAACGCCATCCCCGCAAACGTAACAGCAATTGGCGGCCACCCGATGTGCGGCAAAGAAGTGGACGGCCTTGAGCACGCCGACGGCTCGATCTTCGCGGGGGCTACCTTTGTGCTCACACCTACCGCCCGCACCACGCCCGAGGCGCTTGCACTCGCGCATGACCTGGCCCAGGCGGTGGGCTCCCGCCCGCTCGTGCTCGATGCCGGACGTCACGACAGAGCTGTGGCGGTCGTGAGCCACCTCCCATTCCTCCTCGCAAGCTCCCTCATACACGCGGAGGCGGCGGCCGGCGCCCAGGACGTGCCCACTCATGCGCTGGCGGCGAGCGGATTCCGGGACACCTCACGCCTCGGCGCGAGCAACGTGGAGATGATGTTCGACATACTCCTCACCAACCGGCGGGAGGTAGAGAAGGCCCTCGATACTTTTGAGCACAGCCTCGCCGAAGCCAGGGCGCTCCTCGATGACCCCGCCAGGTTGCGCCTCTGGATAGCCGAGGCCCGCGACCGGAGAAGGGGCATGTTCCAATGATAGCTAACCAACCACAGCAGCTCGCGGCCTCAGATACCCTTACGATACGCGGGCTGCGCTCGCCGCTGGAGGGGCAGGTCACCGTGCCCGGCGACAAGTCCATCTCCCACAGGGCTGTCATCCTCGGCTCCATAGCTGAAGGCACCACGCGCATTCGCAACTTCCTGCCCGCCAACGACTGCCTGGCCACGATCGAGGCGATACGCGCACTCGGCATAGAAATACAGTACGAGGAAGAAATGCTCCTCATACACGGTCGCGGGCTGAGCGGCCTTCAGGAGCCCGCAAGACCGCTGGACTGCGGCGGGTCGGGTACAACGATGCGGCTGCTTGCCGGACTCCTTGCGGGGCAGCCCTTCTACAGCGTGCTCATGGGCAACGCCCAACTGAGCCGCAGACCGATGGATAGGGTAATCATACCCCTGCGGCAGATGGGTGCCACCCTCCTCGCCAGGGGAGGAGGTAAGTATCCGCCTATCTCGGTCTCCGGAGGAAACCTTAGCCCGATCCGGTATCAGATGCCCGTGGCAAGCGCGCAGGTAAAATCGGCGGTGCTGCTCGCCGGGCTGTTCGCGAACGGAGTCACCATAGTTGAGGAGCCCGCACCCAGCCGGGACCACACCGAGCGGATGCTCTCCGCGATGGGTGCGAACGTTCACGTCGACAATGGCGTCGTGCATCTCGAACAGCCACAACGCCTGAACCCACTCGACATCCGCGTGCCCGGCGATCTGTCGTCCGCGGCCTTCATCCTCGCGGCAGCGGCCATCGTGCCCGGCTCCAGCGTCACCGTGCCTGGCGTTGGAGTCAACGAATGGCGGTCGGGCGTCCTTCGTGCGCTCCGAGCCATGGGGGCTGACCTACGTCTGAACAACCGGCGGGTGGAGCATGGCGAGCCGGTGGCCGACCTGGAACTCCAACACAGCCCACTGGCCGGCATTACCGTACCGCCCAGAGAAGTGCCCGCCATCATAGACGAACTGCCCGTCCTCGCCGTTATCGCCACCCAGGCTGCGGGCGTCACGCGGGTAATGGGTGCCGCCGAATTGCGCGTCAAGGAAACCGACCGTATCGCCACCACTGTTGGCGAGCTGCGCAAGCTCGGTGCGCGCATCGAAGCCACTCCCGACGGCTTCTTCGTCGAAGGCCCCACCCGCCTCCGAGGTGCCGCGGTCAGCAGCCGCGGCGACCACCGCCTCGCCATGTCCCTCGCCATCGCGGGCCTGGCCGCTGAGGGCGAAACTACGATAGAGGACACCGCCTGCATCCGCGACAGCTTTCCGGGCTTCGAGCAAGCCCTCCTTTCACTATCCAGGGAGACCGCGCCATGAGCAAACCGCCGGAGGGGACCAATGGGCCGCGCTCGGCGGCAACCCAGCTCATCGGCCTGGTCGGTTACCCGGTAGACCACAGCCTCTCACCCGCCATGCACAATGCCGCCTTCCAGGAGTGCGGCCTCGATTACCGCTACGAACTCCTCCCCACCCCACCCGAAAACTTCTCGCGGCGCATCGTGAACTGCCTGGAAGAGGGGTTCGTGGGCTGGAACGTAACCGTGCCCCACAAGGAGCGCATCCTTCCTTATCTTCATCAGCGCAGCGATGCCGTGGAGGCCACCGGCGCGTGCAACACGGTGCGCGTCGAGGGACGCACGCTCGTCGGATTCAACACCGACCCAACCGGCTTCACCGCCGGACTGGAGGAGGCAGGTGACATTCCCTCGGGCGCAAAAGCCGTATTGCTCGGCGCGGGCGGGGCTGCGCGGGCGGTTGCCTGGGCGCTGGCCCGGATAGGTTGTGAAGTCATCATTCTCTCTCGCAGGCGCGAACAAGCCGAATCGCTTGCCGCCGCCCTCCGGCCCTCTTGTCCATCGCCAATCATACACCGCGAGCTCACTGGCGCGGCTCTCACCGAAGAACTCCAAACAGCCTCCCTGCTGGTAAATTGCACGCCCGCAGGCATGTGGCCCCATGCGGAGCAAAGTCCCCTTCCAGAGGGCACCCGCCTCGCGCCACACCTTCTCGTGTACGATCTAGTCTACAGGCCGCGCCCCACCAGGCTGCTGAGCGAGGCAGGCGCGATAGGCTGTCGCACTCAGGACGGCCTCGCTATGCTCGTGCACCAGGGCGCGGCCGCCTTCGAGTTGTGGACTGGTCGCCAGGCTCCAACGAGCGTGATGCGGCAGGCTTGCCTCCACGCGACCGACGCAATACCCAATGAGAAGCAGGTGAACTCAACATGATGCACAGGTTTTTGACAGGTGGTGAATCGCATGGGCCGTCTCTCACTGTTATCGTGGAGGGCTTCCCAGCCGGGGTCCCCGTCCCTCCCGAGGAAGTAAATCGGGACCTCGTCCGCAGGCAGGGCGGTTACGGGCGCAGCGGCCGCCAGCGTATTGAGCACGATGAGGCGCAGTTCATGGGGGGCGTCGAAAAAGGGATCAGCACGGGCGGCCCCATCGTGATACAGATAGCCAACCGTGATTACGCCAACTTCATCAAGAAAGAACACCCCCCACTGACCGCCCCGCGGCCCGGCCACGCGGACCTTGTCGGGGCCATAAAGTACGGCTACTCTGATATGCGTACGGCCCTCGAGCGGTCGAGCGCGAGGGAAACGGCTGCGCGCACAGCCGCCGGTGCCGTAGGCAAGCAACTGCTGGCCCAATTCGGGGTGCGCGTCGGCAGCCTGGTTACCGAGATTGGTGGGGCCGTTGCCCGCGACGTTGATCTGTCGTCGCCGGAAAGGTTGGCAGAGGCCACGGAAGGCTCCCCCGTGCGTTGCCCCGACCCCGAAGCCACCGAGCAAATGAAGGCGCTCATAGACAACGCCCGGCGCACGGGCGACACGCTGGGAGGCGTCTTCGTAGTCTGGGCCACCGGCTTGCCGGTGGGGCTGGGGAGCTACGTCCACTGGGACCGCCGTCTGGACGGCCTCCTCGCCCAGGCGGTAATGAGCATCCAGGCGATCAAGGGCGTAGAGATCGGCGACGCGTTCGAGAACGCTCGCAGGAATGGCCGAGACGTCCACGACCAGATATATGTGGGCAACAGCGGCCCGGAGAGGCACACCAACAGGGCAGGTGGGTTGGAGGGCGGGGTTACGAACGGACAGCCCCTGATCGTGCGGGCAGCGATGAAGCCCATCTCCACCACCATCAACCCGCTACAAACTGTGGACCTGGCGACCGGAGAGCAGACTACCACCCAGTACCAGCGGTCCGACTTCTGCGCGGTGCCGGCGGCGGGGGTCGTAGGAGAAGCGATGGTGGCCTGGGTGCTGGCCGAGGCCCTCCATGAGAAACTCGGCGGCGATAGCCTGGACGAACTGCGGGAGCGGTTCGCGCTCCTCCCTTCCACCTCAAAGGTTGCGCCGTGAACCCAACTTCTTTCCCGAACGTCGTCCTCTGGGGCTTCATGGGCACGGGCAAGAGCACCCTCGGCTCCCTGATCGCTCGCAGGCTCGGCAGGCCATTCATCGACACGGACAGGGTCATAGAAACGGAGATGGGATTATCCGTCAGCGACATTTTCGCCAGGTATGGCGAATCGATTTTCCGTGAGCGCGAGCGGGAGGTTTGCGCGCGACTATCGGCCACCGGGGGCCAGGTGATCGCGGTGGGAGGTGGCGCGCTAATTGACCCAACCAACCGGGCTGCGCTGGCGAGCACGGGCATAATCGTCCTCCTCACCTGCGAACACCATGCGCTCGCGACCAGACTACTCCACTCTGCCGAGCGAGGAGAGCGTCCCCTGCTGGGCGGGAACATAGAGGCAACCGTTCACAGCTTACTCGTAGAGCGGGAGGCGGCATATTCCTCAATCCCCTTACGGGTTGACACCACTTATCTCACGCCCGAACAGGCCGCCGACCAGGCAATTGAGCTATACAACGCGGCCTGCGCGAGCCGGCAGTCGGCGGTCGGCGGTCGGCGAGAGGCAGGAGGCGGTTTGCAGGAGGCAGGAGCCAAATGCTGCCAACTGCTGACCGCCGACTGCCGACTAGTTCGCGCCCCCGGCGGCGACTACCACATAGTCGCGGGCCAGGGTACTCTTGGCGAGCTTGGCCGCCTCGCCGCCGGTCTCCATCTCGGACATAGAGTTGTGGTGGCAACCGACAGCAACGTCCAGCGCCTGTATGCGGAGCGAGTTGCGGAGGTATTGCGAGCAGCAGACTTCGAGCCTCATATCGTGGCAATGCCCGCGGGGGAGGTGCACAAGCAGTGGGCTTCTGTTTCGCTCTTTATAGACTCTTTCCTCGAGGCAGATCTCGACCGCGGCGGCTGGGTGCTGGCGCTCGGCGGTGGGGTCGTGGGCGATACGGCGGGCTTCGCGGCCACCATTTACATGCGCGGCGTGCGCCTGGTGCAGGTGCCAACCACGCTCCTCGCCATGGCCGACTCCTCGGTCGGCGGCAAGGTAGGGGTCGACCACCCCGGCGGCAAGAACCTCCTGGGTGCCTTCAAACAGCCCGACCTCGTGGTGATCGACCCTACCACCCTGGCTACGCTCCCCTCTCTCCAGATCGCCTGCGGTATGGCCGAGGTAATCAAGGCTGCTGTCATAGGCGATCCGGAGCTCTTCGCCATCCTTGAACGCTCCGACCTGAATCAAGTGGACTACTTGCCTCTGCTGCTGCGCGCCGTCGCCGTCAAGCGGAACATTGTGGAGGCCGACCCGTATGAGGCCTCGGACCGGGCTCTGCTGAACCTGGGGCACACCTTCGGACACGCACTGGAAACCTGCACCCGCTACGCCAGGCCGCACGGCGTCGCGGTCGCCCAGGGGATGGCCCTCGCCTTCCGAGTGTCGGCTAGGCTCGGCATGTGCCGGGCCGAAGACGAGATACGCCTATGCGAGGTACTGGCGCGGTGGCATTTGCCCTCGCGCTGGGGAGGGCCCGACCTGCCAGGCAAGGAAGCCGCCGGCCAAGTATTCCAGGCTATGCACTCCGATAAGAAGCGCCGGGATGGTCGGCTCCGGCTTGTGCTCCCCGAGCGCATCGGCAGGGTCAAGATTGTGGAGGGCGTGGACCCCGGCCTCATCATTAGCGCGTTGGAGGAGCTTCAGTGAATACAGAGAAGGACGAGAGCGAACGATCAACTCTGCGCGTGCTCGTGCTGCACGGGCCGAGTCTAAACTTGCTCGGCGGGCGCGAACCGGAGGTGTATGGCACCGCTACCCTGGCAGAAATCGATAGCGCGTTGGAGCGGCTGGCCCGGGAGCTGGGTGTAGAACTGCGGATTGTACAGTCTAATCACGAGGGCGTGCTGATAGACGAGATCCAACGCGCCGTGGGATGGGCAAGCGCGGAGCGGGGGGGCATCTTGATCAACGCGGCGGCTTACACCCACACAAGCTATGCTCTGCGGGACGCGATAGCGGCGGTAGCAATTCCCACGGTGGAGGTGCATCTGTCAAACGTCTACGCCCGCGAGGAATTCCGCCATCGTTCGGTGATCGCACCCGTCTGCCGAGGTCAAATATCCGGCTTGGGGATGGATAGCTATCTGCTTGGCCTCCGTGCTCTCCTGGCCTGCGCCCGGTAAGTCAGACCTCTGTGGCTCGCCGCAGTAGGCAGTATTTGCCGACTGCCTGCTGCCCTACTGCTCCCTGGTTCGCCGCCGGTCT
>JBJMMB010000346.1:0-11679 GCA_045805005.1 Chloroflexia bacterium | reverse complement strand
TTGGCTGTTGACGGAGACGACTGATCCTGAGGCGGTGGTGAGGCTGCCTTCGATTAGCTGTGAGGTAAGGCTTGCGGAGATTTACCGCAAGGTTGTGTTCCCTCCCGAAAAGACCGAGCTAGACCCCCAGTCCCCTTGAGCTACGAGCGCGGGCGACAACGGCATGTAGGAGGCCCGCGCTAGGAATTCCTCTGACCAATCTTCTTTCAGTTTTTTTAGATATTGGCCTGTAAAACGGCCCGTTAAGTGGATATTAAGCTGTTGCCCCTATAATTTACGCATGAGCGCGCGCTCGGGGCCTCTTATTGAGGCATTTAAGGCCGTTGCCAGGATTCCCGATTTTCTGGTATTATCACCTGACGGGGGTAAGAATCCTGCGGTGATAAAGTGTGGTGGAAGGCAGATCCCGAGGGGACAGCTATTCGTAAGCTTTAGCACCGCTGCCGGGGGCCTGGACGACCGTTGTCGTCGCGATGCCGGTGGTGGGGAGCGCCTTGCAGGTGGGCGGGAAGGTGTTCGCTGTCCGTGTCAGGTTTGAGAGCCCTGCGTGCGCCTGTTCCGCATTCGTCCCAGATACCAAGCGCATGATTTTGAAGAGAGCCGGAGTTAAGAGAACATCGCAACCGCATGCCCGGGGGCAGGCAACCGTCGAACTTGCTCTGGTTTTTACCTTCCTCGCCCTTCTTCTTGTGGGCATCGCTGACGTGGCGCGCATCTACTCCGAGCACCTTGCTGTGGCGCATGCTGCCGGTGTGGGGGCACGCTGGATGACCCTTGACCCGAACGTGAAAGCCTGCAGTGGCTACACGGACGTGAGCCAGCCGGTCATCGCAGACTTGAACCAGGCCGTGCAGGCCAACCACATCGTTAGCATCCAGACCCCAGTGGCCTCCAGCCCATATACCATGACCACTGTAAGGGTCACCTACCGGCACGATTTCCTTTTCGGCATCATACGCGACATACCCAACACTTTTACCGGATCCGCAACAATGGCCGGGGCGCCAACGGATGCTATCACTTGTGCATCGCCTGGCTTCACCCCATTGCCCACGTATACACCAAGTAACACGCCCACGATAACCGACACTCCGACACGCACACCGACCCTGACGCCGACGAAAACACCCACAGGCCCGCCGACCAACACGCCCACGCGCACTGACACACCGACTATTACGCCTACAATTACGCGTACCTTTACTCGTACCAGTACGCCCACCATCACTCCCACCCCAACCATAACTCTTACCCCCACGCCGCAGTGCCCGTTGGGGATTGCAAGCGTGGATGCCGTCAAGAAGAATGGGAAGAATCAGATCAGCGTCACGATAACTCTAGTTGACAACGCGGGGCAACCAGTTTTCGGGGCTACCGTAAACGCGCACGTTAGCAGTATCCCCCAAGCTGATTTCCCGCTGAATCCAACAGGAAATCCCGGGGAGTATCAAGGCTGTAGCTCGCCTGACTACCCCGGAAACCAGCAGCGTGTCGGCACGGTGACGGCAAATTGGGGTAGTTGTGCACCTGTAACGCAAAGTTGGGGAAGTGTAAATACGGGCAATTCGCCTTGTAACAATTAGGTTGATAGCACTGGAAAAGGAGGCATCTTAGCGTCGAATTGCGGACGAGTAACGGGAGCAATGGACACTCTTGGTTAGCATATGCAACTCAGCACCAAGCAAAATTGTATGAAACGCGTGCAACGATCAGTGCGCTTGGTGACACGCGGCCAGGCAGCGGTCGAGTTTGCACTGGCCGGAACGGTGCTGATTGCTCTGCTATTTGGGGTGCTTGAGGTAGGGCGCATGATGTTCATCAACTCCGAGGTGGAGAACGCGGCGCGAGAAGGGGCACAACTCGCGGCGCTGAACCCTCGCCTTTACCAGCAGGACCCTGGTGCGCTGGCGGTGGCGGTGAAAAACAAGATGGTGTTGACCGATCGAAGCACGGTCACAGTGAGCGGCCCTTGCTTCCTGGATAACGCCGGGGGTTGCAATGGCAGCTTCTGCACCTTCTGCAAAGTGCAGGTAAGCGTGACGGCGAAGTGGGTATCGTTCGTGAGCTTTATACCCGACGTGCCGATGAGGGCATCGTCTGTGAAGATTGTCGAGGGTCGGGTCGATCCGGGCGCTCCGTAGGACATGATAGAGGACTGAGGAGATCAAGGTATGAAGGTGATACTTAGAAGGCGGGCCAGGGGCCAAACCATCGCGGTGGTCGGGCTGCTGGTGGCCGCCGGTGTGCTTGTGGGGCTGGTGGCCCTCGCCTTCGATGGTGGGAGTGCCTTGACACAACGGCGCATAATGCAGAACGCCGCCGAAGCGGGAGCACTGGCGGGTATACAGTTGATGGGCGACCCGGCGGCTGTGGTGGGCTCGTGTAACACACCACCGGGCTGCCGGCCAGCGTACACGGTACGCGAGGATAGCGTAATCAACAAGATCAATGCGCTTGTCAACGCGAATCACGGGGCTACTGTAGGGAATGCAAACTACTCGGTGGTTATCGAGTATCACTACATGGTAGGCGCGGTTACCGGCCCCAACTACGCACCTTGCGCGAACTGCTACGGACCCGCGCCCCGCCCCAGTCCAAACCCCCAGGGGGCATTCGTGCCCGACTTCGTTGACGGCATCCGCGTAACAGCCAAAGTCGACAATCCGACAACGTTCGCCAAGGCTTTCTTCCCATCTTCGAGCGGTCAGGGCGTAGCCACCATACCTGTCAGCGCGCAGGGGTCAGGCCGTATCTTCCCCACGTGCCCCAACCTGGAACAGACCGTCATTAGCAACACTCTCCCTTTCACCCGCTTTCGCCCGGCCTTCGAACAGGAGGTACGTAACTCGGGTAATGACCCGCTTCACCCATATGTGTTCTGGAACTCCACATCGGATTTTCAGGGTAATGGGTCAAGTTGGAAGAACATCATCTCGTTGATGAACAGAAGCTGCTACCCTCAAGGTGGCCCCCCCTGCCCGTTAACCAACACAAATCAACTGCTCGAGCGAGTGGACACCCGGAATGGTCCACCACCTGGCGGTGTAGGACCGAGCTACGTTAATCTCGGAAACCCTTGCCCACCCACAGCTAATTGCGCCGACATGCGCGGTATTGGTGAAAAGACCACTGACTTTGGCAACTGGCTGTACTGGCAGTGGAACGGCCTGATCAACCTTGAATCTTACCGTATCCCAGGGCACCCAGGGCCTGACATAAACTGGCAGGGTGACTGGGCAGAGACTTATTTCTGGGATTCCGGCAACTGTGGCCAGTGCATCGCGAACCCGAGGGACTCGATGATTACCCGGTACGGGGTTACGACGGAGTTGAGCGGCCCACCTCTCAATTTTGGCAAAGCTGTGGACAGAGTAGTGCATCTGTATGGCGCGTCACTAGATGATTTCACTAACAACGGCAACGTTGATAACACAAGCGCTCAGGGGTATTCCGGTGGCTCTTGGAACACCTTGCAGATCCAACTCCAGGGCAATCACTACGCGATTAACGGATCTCCAGGCCGGGTTCGCTTTACTCGCACGGTAACCATTCGCTTCTATCAGAATATGCAGCCACCTAGCGAGGAAATCGACGGGTTAGTAATTTCCACACAGAATGTGGGCCCCAACCCGCCGCCGGGTGGTCAGGACTGCGGTTGGCAGCCAGGGATGGGTGTGTACACGCGGCAGGTTACACCCTGATAAGTTTCGCGGAGCTTTCGCTCTTTAGAGGGAGAAACGGTTAGACATGAGTAATCGTCGTGGACTGATGTTTGTGCTGATCGGCCTGATCGCGGCCGTTGGCGCGGGTATCCTCGTATACCTAATTTCGAATAACGCTGCGCAAACGGCGGCCGAGGCCGCACCGCCACCGCCAACGCCCGTCGTCGCGGGCGAACAGGTGCTGATGGCTAACCAGGACATAGAGGCGAACACGGTGGTGTCGACCTCGATGATCGCCACGGCCACGTTCCCCTCGGACCTGGTGCCTGAGGACGCTTATACGCAGACGACGAACCTGATCGGGCAGACCGCCAAGATCAAAGTGTTCGGGGGGCAGATGCTGCTGCAGCGGCAGTTCGTGAACGCGGGGGGGCGCACCGGCTCGTCGGCAAGCGTTCGCAAGGGCAAGGTGCTGGTGGCCTTCCCATCGACCGATATCATCAATTCGACGGGGGCCGTGCAGCGGGGCGATCACGTGGATATCTTGCTGTCAATACCGATCAGCGGCACGACTCGCCTCGACGCCGGAGCTGAGAGCGGGAGCCAGATAGCGGGAGGCCAGACACTGGTGTCGCAGGCCACGCTGCAAAACGTGGAGGTATTCAGCACCGGCGTGTGGAGCCCGCCCAACGCGAGCGGCGCGGCCCAGACCCAGGCCGAGGGCCAGGGGCTGAAGATAATTACCTTCGAGGTGGACCACCAGGAGGCGATAATACTCAAGTACGTGAAGGACAGCGGCGGCACCATCGACCTGGTGGTGAGGTCGCTGGAGGACGGCACGACCGTGGACACCGACCCGGTGAACCTCGACTATTTAGTCGATACGTACCACTTTATAGGGTTGCCCCAGAATAAGAAATAGGGGTAGACTGAAGTTAGCCAGCCTATTTGTTGTTGAACCCCGTGGAGATTGTATGAGCCAAATGTATTCAGCGATGCCTTTAGTTGTCATAGTGGACCCGAGCGAGACTGACCGCACGGCGACGCGCGAGATGCTTATTAATTCGGGGAGAGCCCACGTTGTGGGGGTGGCGAGGGACGCCACCGAGCTTGGCCGGTATATGGCGGCCGACCCGGATATCATACTGCTGGATGTGGCACTGGACCCGGTGGAGGTGCCCCTGATCATAAGGCAGCTGCACGAGATGTCGCCGCGCTGCCAGGTGGTGCTGACGGCCGAGGAGAACGTGCCGTTCGACCTGTCGCGGGCCATGCTGGCCGGGGCGCGGGGCGTGATTCACAAGCCGCTAGCTACCGGTGAGCTGCTGGGGGTGATCCAGGACGTGTTCGAGTCGGAGCAGCTCAAGATGCGCCGGCTGGAGGATATGGCGAAGGCCAACGCAGTGCAGGGGCGGGCCGGTGAGGTGATCACGGTATTTAGCCCCAAGGGTGGGGTGGGTTGCACCACCATCGCGAGCAATATGGCAATCGCGCTGGCGACGATCAGCAAGGCGAAGGTGGCGCTGGTCGATTTCAGCTTGCAGTTCGGGGACGTGGCGGTGCTGCTCAACCTGCACTCGAACCACGGCATACACGAGCTGATGCGCAACGTGGACGACCTGGACGCGGATATCCTGGAAAACGTTATGGTAGCGCACTCATCGGGGGTAAAAGTCTTGCTGCCCCCGCCCAACCTGGATCTTGTGGAGGACGTAGCTACCGAGGGGATGACCGCGGTGATCAAGGCCCTACGCAAGTACTATGATTATGTGGTGGTGGACACCTGGCACTCTATCGAGGATGCGACGCTGGCGATTATGGACCTGTCGACCACGCTGCTGCTGGTGACCACGCCGGAGGTGCCCTCGCTGCGCAACACGCGCAGGCTGCTCGACCTGATTCGCGAGCGGCCCGATCTGCGCGGCAAAGTGCAGATCGTAGTGAACCGCTACCCGAGCAAGAGCGCCGTGGCCATGAACGAGATAGAACACAGCCTGGGTATCAAGCCGATCGGTACGATCCCCAGCGACGGCAACCTGATCACGGCCGCCGTCAACGAGGGGGTGTCATTCCTGTCGAAACCCAGCGCAGCGGCCACGAACATGACTCAATTGGCAACGTACCTCGCACAGCCGAGGATGGCGAGGGACCGGCGCGGGCCAGCGGCGGATGGCAAGCGCCCGCAGACCGGGCTGTTCAACCGAAAGGCTGAAGGCTCACGCGCATAGTTTGCCCTGCGACTGACGTCGCGGGCTACAGGGGAGCGAAGTCGCCCTGCGGCGACCGGGGCACCCTGAATAGATAAGACGGAATAAGGAGAGTGACGATATGCCAGTAGTTCGACGCAACCAGACCGGGCCCCTGCGCCCCGCGGAGAACCCTACATCTACCGGCATACTAAGCACCCAGACAGGGGTGTTGAACCCGGCAACGGCGCCGATGCGGACATCAGTGGAGCGCGGGCTGCAGATGAACGCCGCGCAGAGCAAGTCGGCCATCGTGCAGATCAGGCAGCGGTTGCACTCGAAGATCGTAGCAGAGCTTCGCGACTCGGTGGACCTGAGCGACGACCTCGGGGTGCGGCGGGAGATCGACCGGCTCTTCGGCAGATTTATGGCCGAAGAGGACGTGATCCTTAGCCGCACGGAGCGAGCGAAACTGCAGAACCAGGTGACGGCCGAGATACTCGGGTATGGCCCTATCCAGGAACTCATTAACGACGATAATGTGAGCGAGATCATGGTGAACGGGCCGTCGCAGGTATGGATAGAGCAGGATGGCCGGCTGCTGAGGACGGATATCCACTTCCAGGACGACGAGCACGTGATGCGCATCATCAACCGCATCGTGGCCCCCCTGGGCAGGCACGTGGACGAGGCATCGCCCATGGTGGACGCCCGCCTCCCCGACGGCTCCCGTGTCAACGTCATCATCCCGCCCCTGGCGCTGATAGGGCCTACCATCAGCATACGCAAGTTTAGCCGCGTGCCGTTTACGGCCGATGATATGGTGCGGATGGGCACGATCACCGAGAAGGCGATGGTGTTCCTCGACTCCTGCGTGAAGTCGGGGTTGAACATAATAGTGGCGGGGGGCACGAGCAGCGGCAAGACCACCTTCCTCAACGTGCTGTCTTCTTTTATCCCTAACGACGAGCGGATCGTGACGATTGAGGACGCCGCGGAGTTGCAGTTGCAGCAAGTGCACGTGATACCACTGGAGTCGCGCCCCAACAACATTGAGGGGGCCGGAGAGGTCTCGATCAGGGATCTGGTAGTGAACAGCCTGCGTATGAGGCCGGACCGGATAATCGTGGGGGAGTGCCGGAGCAAGGAAGCGTTGGATATGCTCCAGGCGATGAACACCGGCCACGACGGCTGCATGACCACCATCCACTCGAATGGGGCCAGGGACACGCTCTCCCGCATCGAGACGATGGTGCTGATGGCGGGGACCGACCTGCCGCTGCGGGCTATTCGAGAGCAAGTTGCCTCGGCCTTCGACATGCTGGTGTATATGGAGCGGTTGGACGACGGTTCGCGGCGGGTGACCGCCATCTCGGAGATATTGGGCATGGAGGAGGAGACGGTCCTCATGCAGAATATCTTCCAGTTCGATACGATAGACCGCGACGGGCGCACGGTGCACGAGTTGAGGCCCCAGGGCTTGAGGCCGATGGTTATGCGCAAACTGGAGCGCTCCAACCACTACATGCCCACCGACTTCTTCGAGTCGACCCAGGTGATTTCGACGGCGACAAGGCTGGGGTTGGGCCGGTAGGCGATGACGAATAGCATGCAACATATGGCTAGCCTGGTTGCGCTCTGGGTGCTGGCGACGGTCGCACTGGCAGCCTTTCTCTATGCCATCTACTACGCGTTCGCAGGCAGCCAGGCGCGAGTGCGGGCGCGCGTCAAGAGCTTTGTGATCAGCCCTGATCACGAGGCATTGGACGCGGCCGACTCGCGAGCGCGGCAGCGCGAGAACCTGTTCACCGAGCTCGATTCCCGGTGGGAGGACCGGTCACTCTTCAAAACGCTGAGCGAGGACCTCCAGGCCGCGGATCTGCACTTCACGCCCACAGAGCTATTGCTGACGGAAGTGGTGGTGGGGTTGGGCCTGGGGTTCCTGGCGTGGTACTTCATTCCAACGTTCGGGCTGTTCATGGTGCCGCCGGCACTGGCGCTGGGCATGTACGGGGTACAACTTTACATCAGACACCTGGGCAGGCGCAGGGTGCAGCGCTTCGAGGACCAGTTGCCTACCAACCTGCAAATCCTGGCGGGCTCGGTGCGGGGTGGATTCAGCCTTTTTCAGGCCCTCCAACTCATAGCCAAGGAGGCCGACGAACCCTCGAAGACGGAGTTCACACGGGTGATACAGGAGATATCGCTGGGGAACACAATGGCCGCGGCTCTCGACGGGCTCTCCAAGCGAATACCGACCGAGGACGTGGACATCCTGACCACGGCCATAACGATGCAGCAAACCACGGGCGGCAACCTCACGCACGTGTTGGAGGTGGTGGCCTCGACTATTCGGGAGCGCCACAGGGTGAAGAGGGATATCAAGACGCTGACGGCTCAGCAGCGCTTCTCGGCAATCCTGCTGGCGGCGCTGCCTTTTACGCTGGCAGCAGTGTTGTACGTTATCAGCCCCCAGTATCTAGGCCAGATGTTCCAGCCAGGATGGGTACTGTGCATGCCCATAGGAGCGGTTGTCCTGAGCGTGATTGGCTTTATGGTTATGCGGAGATTGGCAGACATTGATGTTTAGGTTTTCGATTAGAAGTATATTCAAGGTCCGGGCGAGCCGGGGGCGACCGAACCCTAAGGTGCTATTGTTCCTCGCAGCCACCATGATGTGCATAGCGGCAGCGCCCGCGGGGGCGGGGGTGGCTTCGGCGCAGGCTCAGAAGAAGTCCCCGACAAGTCAGCCGGCGCAACCGCAGGGAGACCGGAAGCTGACGATCAACCAGGTGCGGGCGGGCGAGTGGCCGCAGGTTACCTTGAACATGACGCTGGAGGGGCCGGACGGCAAGGCGGTGCCCGAGGTGCTGCCCAACCAGTTTGAGGTGCGAGAGCAGGGCCAGCCGCAGTCGCTCCTGGGCCTGGAACTCGGCCCCGCGAAAAGCATCCCGCTGGCGCTGGTGCTGGTCATGGACGTAAGCGGCAGCATGAACGCCAGCGGCAAGCTCGGCCAGGCCAAGGCTGCTGCCAGCGAGTTCCTGAGTTCGATCCGCCCGGAGGACACCGCGGCGGTGGTGGCGTTCAACGACCAGGTACGCACCGTGGTGCCGCTCACCAACAACGTGGAACAACTCAAAGCGGGGGTCGACTCGTTACAGGCGGGCGGGGAGACGGCCATCTATGACGCGCTGTACACCTCATCGCAACTCCTCAATGGGGTGCCCGCGAACAAGCGGCGGGCGATCGTGCTCCTGACCGATGGGGCCGACACCAGCAGCAAGTACGGCGCGGCGGTCGCTGCCGACGTAGCCAGGCAAACGGGGGCGCTGGTGTACACTATCGGGTTGGGCCCGGACCCGAACGACGGGGTGCTGACGAATATCGCCGACCCGACGGGCGGGAAGTATTACAAAGCGCCGACGCCGGCAGACCTGGGTGCGATCTACAGCGCGATCTCGATTGCCCTCGATTCGCAACTCTTCCTCAAATACAAATCAACCACCCAGTTGGAGCGAAGCTACCAGCTTATCCGGATAGAGGTAAAATACACGGGGGCGGATGGCAAGGTGGTAACAAAGCAGATAGCTTACAGGCCGCGGGTATCGGCGGCGCTTAACCGCGCCGCGGACGCAGAGGGGCCAGCGCCTTCGGCGCAGCCGCCCTTGCAGGTGGAACTGCCGAGCAGGCTGAGGGCGGCCGAACCCGAGGCGGCGCTGCCAATGCCCCAAGCCGGGATGATGACGCAATTCTACAGCATGAGCGCGGGGCTCCTGGCGGGTTTCGCGGCCCTGGCTGCCACAGCCGGCGTGGCGTACCTGCTCGCTCCGTCGGCCACATCGCAGCGGGTGGCCTCCTATGTCATGGGCGAGGCCCCTATCACAAAGGGAGAGCGGCCCCCGGGATTCTTCAGCCGGGTGATCATGCCCGCGTTGGATGGCCTGGGGCGAAGGCTCGCGCGCTTCAGCCCGAAGGGATACACGGACCACGTAGAGAGTTTACTTACGCTGACGGGGCCACCATACCGGATGAGGCTGGTGAGCTTCCTGGGCATTCAGGTAGCGCTGAGCGCGGTGCTCGTGGGCGTGCTGGTTATCTGGTCTTTGCGGACTTCGCCTGACACGCCGGCGCAGTGGCTGCTGGCGGCCATCCTGGGCGCGGTGATGGGCTTTTACTTCCCCTACTTCTGGCTGAAACGCAAGGTGACCCGCAGGCAGAAGGCGGTGCTGCGGGCGCTGCCTGGGGCGCTGGATTTCCTGGCGATCAACGTGGAAGCGGGGCTGGGCTTCGACGCGGCGGTGGCGCAGGTGGTGCAGCGATGGCACAACACGCTGACCGACGAACTGGCGCTGCTATTGATCGATTTCCAGATAGGCAAGGCTCGAAAGGATGCCTGGCGCGAGCTGATGCTGCGCACGCAGGTGCCGGAGCTGAACACCTTTGTGACGGCGATGCTACAGAACGAGCAGGTGGGCTCGAGCATCGGCCTGCTGCTGCGGACGCAGGCCGACCAGATGCGCGTGCGGAGGCGCCAGGCGGCGGAAGAGGCAGCCCGTACGGCTCCGGTCAAAATGCTCCTGCCGATGGTGTTCTTCATCTTCCCGGGAATATTCGTGGTCATCCTTGGCCCCGCGATACCGCAGTTCTTCAACACGTTCACAAACCTGGGCAAGTAACAAAGGAAAGAGGCAATAGAAAACCACTCGGCATAGCGCCGGGTGGTTTTGTTATGTGCCTTAAACTGAGATTATCAGGTAAAGAGAGCTAAGATATAAGAAGATTTGCCGATTACGGTTTAGCCGAGACCGGAACCAATTCGGGAGAAGGTTTGGTTGACCTTGCCGCCGAGGAAGGTGAGGATGAGGATAACCACGATGGCGATAAGCACCAGAATAAGTGCGTATTCGACCAGACCTTGCCCTCGCTTCTTCAATTGCTCGAGCTTTTTGCGCATGTTCGCTGTCACCTCCTTTCCGCAATGAATATCTGCGTGTACCCAACGCGGTTGTGGCTCACGAGTATAAGTAACGGCACATTTTACTTCCGGCGCCCAACTTTTGAGTACGCCTAAGCGTAACAAAATGAGTGCCGATAGTCAATACGCAATTCGGCGCATTTGGGATATGGCGGCTTACAATGCCGCAATATCCTCGAGGACAGCCGTTAACTGCGCCGTAAGAATTAGGGCTGGACGACATGGGGAGGATCGGGGCGAGGCCTGTCGAAAAGAAACACCCCCAGGGCGGCGACCCTGGGGGTGTTCTTTGATGAGACCTGGATAAAGTGAAACTGAAGAATAAATGGCCCCGATGGGCATCCGGGGCGGCGGGCAGAAGGATTACTGCATCGCGGAGCCGACCCGCGAGAAAGTCTGGTTGACCTTCCCACCCAGGAACGTCAGGATAAGGATAACCACAATGGCGATAAGCACCAGAATAAGTGCGTACTCCACCAGACCTTGCCCTCGCTTCTTCACCTGCTCGAGCTTTTTGCGCATGTTCGCTGTCACCTCCCTTTACGATTACGGTTGGGCGCGTAGCTCTTGCTCTCCGAAAGGGAAAGAGGCTGCCGGTGGCGCGATATGCACCGGTGAGCCGCCCTGCCAGGGGAGCAACGCACTTGTCAAAAGACTACCAGAACATGAGATAAGAGTCAACGAAAGAAGAATGAACTGTAAGCGTTCGGAGGCGAGGCAAGGGGAGCATAGTAAGAGGAGTGGTATCGTCTGTGGAAAACGGGCGCCTGGATTTTGCTCGGAGGGGGATAGTAGGCTACAATTGCTTGTGCTCGGAGCAGAGTGCCATCGCGAACTCAAGTCATGCCGATACTAG
>JBJMMB010000345.1:0-2789 GCA_045805005.1 Chloroflexia bacterium | reverse complement strand
TCGGCGATGGCCCTCTGGGCGGCGGAGAGGGCGGCCCTCCGCTCGTCTAGCTCGGCTTGCTCGGCCTCGGTCCTGGAGCGCAGAGAGGCGATGGCGGCTTCGGCCTCGGCCAGGGCGCTCTCCTGCTCGGCGCGGCGGCGGCGGCCGTCGAGGAGACGGTTGTCGATGTCGGCCAGCTTGCGGGCGAGGGACTCAACTTCGGCGGCCTGCTGGCGGCGGCGGCGCTGGAGGTCTTCGTGGGCGGCGTCGATGGCGGCGAGTTGGCCTGCGACCTCGCGGCTTGCGGCTTCCAGCTGCTCCATGCCCTCGCGGCGCTGATCAACGTCGGTTTCGAGGTGGGTGGACTGTGCGCGGAGGGCCTGGAGGGAGGTTTGGAGGTCGTATTGCTCGTGTTCGAGGGCACGGCGCTGCTGGGCTGCGGCGGAGAGGCGCTCGGCGAGGACGGCCTGGGACTGAGACTGGGCGGCGTGGCGGGCCTGGGCCTGGGCACGCTGCTCGTGGAGTAGGGAGACCTCGTCGACCAGCTTCCAGACGCGGGCTCGGGCCTCGGCTAGCTGGGCGGAGCGGGCGTTGACCCCGGCACGGCGGGCTTCGACGGCGGCGAGGGCCTCATCCTCGGCCTGCTGGGCCTTGCGGAGGTCGAGGGTGGCTGTGAGCCAGCGGCGGGAGTACCAGGTTTCGAGCAGTTCGTGCAGACGGGCCTGGAGTTCCTTATATTCCTGTGCCTGGCGGGCCTGGCGCTCCATGCGGCGCACCTGGGGCTCAAGCTCGGCGGCGAGGTCGCTGAGGCGGGAGGTATTCTCCTCCGTGCGGGCCAGGCGCTTAAGGGCGTCCTCACGCTGGACGAAGTAGCCGCGGATGGCAGCGGCCTCCTCGAATAGCTCGCGGCGCTCCTCGGGGCGCAGGGAGAGGGCGGCGTCGACCAGGCCCTGGCCGACGACGGTGTAGGCCTGGCCGAGGGTGGCGGCCACGTCGAGCACCTCGCGGAGGCGTACCCGGCTCTTGTTTATGTAGTACTCGTTCTCGCCGGAGCGGAAGGCGCGGCGGGTGAGGGTGACCTCGGCGAAGTCAAGGGGGAGGAGGTGGTCGGCGTTGTCGATGGTGATTGAGACCTCGGCCATGCCGAGGGGGGCACGGTTGGAGGAGCCCGCGAAGATGAGGTCTTCGGTTTTCTTGGCGCGGAGGTTGCCGAACGACTGCTCGCCGAGCGCCCAGCGGACGGCGTCGGCGATGTTGCTCTTCCCGGAGCCGTTGGGGCCAACGATGGCGGTCAGCCCTTCGCCGAAGAGGAGCTCGGTTTTTGGGGCGAACGTCTTGAAGCCATGGAGGTAAAGTCGCTTCAGGCGCATGGGCAATGTATTGGTTGGTGGTTATAAGTTCGTTGGCTCATCGTAACACCAAAATAAGCGCACAGGCAAAGATGGCAGGGGTTATTGTACCATATTTCGCGGCTGGGCATGATAAGAAAGAACCATTCATTCACCGCAGAGACGCAGAGAGCGCAGAGTTTTATCCGAATGAATTCGGCAGGCCAGGACGCGATTACTTGCCTGGTTGGCTAGCAGGCATGGAATAGACAGAACCACCAAGGCGCCAAGGACACCGATAGAACACGAAGTTGAGTGTGCCGGGCGAAGGCGAGCGGTCAGCGGGATTGAAGGAGGGAGTGTATACGGGCTTTTGCGAAGTCATATAGGGATTTGTCACCCGCTTTGGCGCTGAACTTGAAGGTTTCGAGGGCCATGTAGCATTGGTAGCAGAGGATGCGCTCGTCGTAGGAGTGGACTGGCTTGCCCGTGTGTTGGTAGTGCTGCTGGAAGCGGTCGTGCCAGGCGTCGTCTGGAGACCAGAAGTCTAGCCAGGCGACGTCGTAGAGGAAGTCACCGTAGCGGGCGTCCATCCAGTCGAGAACGGCGGTTATGCGGCCATTGTCTACCAGAACGTTGCCGAAGCCGTAGCCTCCGTGGACCATGTAGCGGTCTTCGGGGCAGGAGTCGAGGAACTGGGTCATGCGGGCGTAGAGGGTGTCGAAGAGGTCGCGTTCGAGGAAGGAGGTCTGGAAGAGGGAGTGCCAGCCCTCATAGAAATCGCCTTTCGGCTCCTCCTCGCGGACGAATGCGAGGTGGGCTCGCCAGGTGGGCCAGAAGGCTTCGCCATTGCCGCCGAAGATGCCGTAGCCTGGGTGGTCACCGATGGGGAGCTGGTGGATGGCGTCAAGGAGGTCGATTAGCTTGGGGATGAGGGCCAGGTAGTCGGACCTCGCGATTTCGAGCAGGCTCTTGCCGGGGGAT
This sequence comes from Chloroflexia bacterium, assembly GCA_045805005.1. Lineage (GTDB taxonomy): Bacteria > Chloroflexota > Chloroflexia > QHBQ01 > JADMIH01 > JADMIH01. Next base: position 498 of record JBJMMB010000345.1, on the reverse strand, counting down.
TTCTCGGCGATGGCGAAGTGAACATCGCCGAGGCGGCCAAGGTGGACGACACGAGGGATGGGGATCGTGGGGGAAGCGAAGTGCTCATAGGCATAGGCTTCTTTCTCGAAGTTGACCAGCATGGTGGCGTTGAAGCGGGCGATGTAGTGGCGTGTTTCTGACCGGGGTGCGCCAGGAGAGGGGGCGACGGCGAAGGAGAATGTCTGAGCGACCTGGCCGCCTTGGACGACGGTCAGGTCGAGGATGGGGCGGTCGAAGTATTGTTGGAGGGCGGGGAGGGCCATCTCGGGGGTGATAAGGGGCTTGATGTTGGAGGGAGTGGAGTTGGACATAGCAAAGGATAATTCTTAGTGGCGCGCCTTGCAAGTACAAACCATGTGGGAGTGTGGTGAGGTTCACCAGGCCTCCTAGGAGGCCGCCCAAGCAGTGGGAGCGTACGACCAGGGCGCAGCAAGCGGCGTCCCTATGGGGTTGGGTGGTGGGGGAGCAGGGCGCGGC
>JBJMMB010000344.1:0-5362 GCA_045805005.1 Chloroflexia bacterium | reverse complement strand
GCAATACGTCACACTATCTCCAAAGAAAAATCAATAGCGAGTGCGGAGTGGGTAAGCGCCCCCAGAGAGATGAAGTCCACCCCCGTGCGCGCTACCTCTGCCAGGTTGTCCAGGGTGATGCCTCCGCTCGCCTCCAGCAGCGCCCGGCCCGCCGTGTGCGCCACCGCCGCTCGCAAATCCTCAAGTGCATGGTTGTCGAGCAGGATCAACTGCGCGCCCGCTGCGAGCGCCTCGTCCAGTTCCGCCCGGTTGGTCACTTCCACTTCCACCAATTGCGCCGGGCCAACCCGCAGCCGGGCCGCGGCCACCGCCTGCCCGATCCCCCCCGCGGCGCGGATGTGGTTATCCTTGATAAGCACCGCGTCGTCTAGCCCGGCCCGGTGGTTACGGCTTCCGCCCACGCGCACCGCGTACTTCTCAAGCACCCGGTGCCCGGGGGTCGTCTTGCGCGTGTCGAGCACCGTGGCCCTCGTCCCGGCCACTGCGTCGCTTGCTCTCCTGCTCATCGTGGCCACGCCCGACAGCCTCTGCAGGAAGTTGAGCGCCGTCCGCTCGCCCGTCAGTATCGCTCGGGCCGGGCCCTCAAGCCGGGCCACGATGCGCGGACCCTCGCCCGGGTTCCCACTCCACGACCCCTCGTCGGCCCGCGGCTCGACTTTCACCGCCGGGTCGAGCGCGGCAAACACCGCCTCCACCACCAGCAGCCCGCACAGCACGCCCGGCGCTTTCTGCTGAATAATCGCCGTCGCGTGCGCCCCGGCTGGCACCGTGGCCTCCGTAGTGATATCGCCCCGCCCTATGTCCTCCGCGAGCGCCAGCCTGATAATCTCGTCCACCTCCTGAGAATACCCCAGGGCGCCCGAGGCGGCGCCATAATGGTATGCGGTCACGTTTACCTTACCTCCTCAAACCGGGGCGGCATATCCCGCCGCCACAAAATGCGTCCCCTCCACTCCGGGTGGCTCTCCGGCTCATCCGAGCGGAAGTGCGCACCCCTGCTCTCGACCCTCAGCAACGCAGCCCTCGCCGCCAGGCCTGCCAACAGCCCACCCGTCGCGCCCTGCCCCTCCGAAGGCCCGGCCAGCTCAGAAAGCAACGCCCTCAACCCCGCGTCGTCTCGCTCCACCCCCAGCCTCCGGTCCAACATCTCCCCCAGCCAAACCTCCCGTAGGAGCGAGGCATGCCTCGCCCCCGCCCCTATTAGCTTTTCACTCAGCACTCGGTACTCGGTACTCGGTACTCGCCGCTCCTCACTCGGTACTTCCGGCCCCGTGGCCGCAATCGCCGCACGGCGCCCAAACACCAGGCACTCCAACAAAGAGTTGGACGCCAGCCGGTTCGCCCCCTGCGCCCCCGTGCAAGCCACCTCACCCGCAGCGTACAGGCCGGGCACCCCGGTCCACCCATCAATATCGGTGCGCACCCCTCCCATGCAGTAATGCGCCGCCGGGGCCACGGGCAGGAGGTCCCGGGCCAGGTCTAGCCCAAGCTCCCGCAGGCGGTGCGCGATGTTCGGGAACCGCTCTACCACGAACTCCGGCTCCAGGTGGCGCAGCGTGAGGTATACTGGCCCACTTTGCTGCATGTGACGGTAGATGGCCCTGGCCACTACGTCCCGCGGCAGCAGCGGGTTCACCACCTCGCGCCCAACCGCATCCACCAGCAGCGCGCCCTCGCCCCTCAATGCCTCGCTCAGCAGGAAAGTAGGCGCGCCCGGCTGCGCCAGCGCCGTGGGGTGGAACTGCACGAACTCCAGGTCCGCCAGCGTCGCCCCGGCCTGCCATGCCAGTTCGAGGCCCACGCCCCGGTTGCCGGGCGGGTTGGTCGACCGCGCCCAAAGCCCCGCGTAGCCGCCCGTCGCCAGCAGCACCGCCCTGGCGGTAAAGTGGGTACGCCCGGCCGCCACACCCACCACGCGTCCCCGCTCGCATAGCAACTCGTCTACAGGGGTATCCGGCCGCAAGCAAACACATGGGTTCCGGCGCGCACGGGCCAGCAGCGCCTCCGAGATCATCTCCCCCGTGGCCCCGCCCCCGGCGTGCAATATGCGCCTCCGGCTGTGTCCCGCCTCCAGCCCCAGGTCGGGCTCTCCAGGCTTGCCGTCGAAAGGCACCCCACTCTCGATCAGGCCCAGCATCTCCCGCCGCCCCTCGCGCACCAGCACCTCCACGGCCTGCCGGTCGTTGAGCCCGGCCCCTACGGCCAGCGTATCTTCGTAGTGCAATTCGGGACTGTCGTCGCGCCCCACCGCCGCGGCGATGCCGCCCTGCGCCCACCAGCTCGAGCCCGACAGCGGAGCGCCCGCCGTTAGCAGGAGCACCCGTTTGCCGCGCTCGGCTGCCGCCAACGTCGCGGCCAGCCCGGCCACGCCCGATCCCACCACTATCAAATCGACCTGCTCAGAGGGGTTCATCGGAATCTTCCCTTTCGTGCCACGGCAACTCTCGCTCCCAGGTGCCCACGAGCGACCCGGCGAAGGCGTACAACTCGGCGGGGCGGCCCACCCGGCCTCCCTGAGATCGCTGCCCAACGGGCACCAGCGCCCCGGAGGCGAAAAGCGCCGCGAACGCTTTCTTGAAATTGCTGGTATTCAACCGCAGAATTGCCGGGTCCAAAATAGCCGCGTACACTGCTCGGAGCTCCGGCAGTGTGAACTGCCCGGGTAGCAACTGGAAGGCGATCCACGAATAGCGCAGCTTCGACCGGATGCGGTTCATCCCCGCCTGGAGGATAGCCCCGTGGTCGAAGGCCAGCGCGCCCGCAGGCACGCTCCGCACCGGCACCCACTCGGCCCTAAGTACCCCACCACCAGGCATCAGCGACAGTTCGTCGCTTCTCTCCAACGCCACGTGCGCCACCGACACCACGCGCCCTCGGGTGTCCCTTCCCGGGTCTCCGAAAGTGCCAAGCTGGTCCAGGTACCAATCCCTGGCGTCCAGCCCCGCCTTGGTCCGCAAAGCCCTCCGCGCCGCCGCGTCGAACGTCTCATCGGCCCGCACCAGCACCCCCGGCAGCGCCCACTTCCCCGCGAAGGCCGGGTCTGCCGTCTTCACAAGCAACACCTGCCACGCCTCGTCCCCGCTCCGCGCCTCCCGCACCGTGAAAAGCACCACATCCACCGCGATAACCGCGTTGGGCTCCAATTCGGGTAGCTGGATGTCGTTACTGTTAGTCATCGCTAAGCGTTCAATTGATTATACTACGATGGATTATAATCTTCTATAGTTTATTCTATCACGGAAACCGAAAATTGTCAATACCAAACAAGAATTGGCTCCAGCAATAATGGGGGCTGACAGGAGCCCTCCCCTGTCCGGGGCTAGGGTGATTTGAGTCCAATCCCTCTTTCCGCAAAGCAACAGGGTGCAGGGGCCTCTCTGCCGGGGGTTTGGGGAGTGCCCCCTAGCTCTACCCATTCCCGCAACACCGGGGGTGCAGGGCTCTCCCGGCCGGGGGTTTGGGGGTGCCCCCCAAATTCCCCTTCCCTTCTCACAAAGGGCTGCAGGGCCCACCCTGCCGGGGGTTTGGGGGTGTCCCCCAATATTCCCTTTCCCATTGGCCATGAGGGCACGGGGGTTAGCCCCTGATTATTAGTGAAACCCAGAGATTTGCCTGAGCTCTAGCGAGGAATATGTGCGAAACCTCTGCCACGCCCGATCTGCTGATGTATCATAATTGCTAAGCGCAACCAAACCAGGCACTGGTGGAGGTGATTACGAAGTGAGGCGAATATAGTGGCGTTCAGATCGGGCCAAACCACGGGAGATGCAGCCAGGAGCAGAACTCACGAATCGGGCGCACAGGAAGCTACGCGACGCGGGATCGAGGCCCTCCGGCGGGGGGAGCGCGACGCCGCCTACGACTTCTTCCATGAAGCCGCCAGGCTGGCCCCCGGCGACTCCTACGCCTGGCTCTGGCTCGGCGCCATTAGCCCCGACCTCGACCAGGCCGAATCCGCTTTCTCGCTCGCCTACGACCTCGACCCCAACAACGTCCAGGCCTCCCTGGGCATGCGCTGGGTGCGCCTCCAACGCCGCTCGGCCATAACGGGTGAGGCGCGCCCGGCCATAACGGGTGAGGCGGTGCCCGTTCCCCTCGAAGGCGTCGCCTCGTCACCGTCGAGCGCCGCCTTCACGACATCTCCCCTGGTCCCCGTTGAGGAGGCGGTATCCGGCTCGAACGCGAAGTCCGGCTCTGCCCGCGGTCTGGGTGCCCTCCCCAGGAGCATCACCGGCTCGGTCGCGGCTCTGCTCGCCCTCGTAGCCCTCCTTGCTATCCTGGCCGCGAACACCGTCTGGAGCAGCTCGCACAAGTCGGGACCCGTAACCGAGGTGGCCGCCCTCGAAGGGAGCGGTGCGAGCCTCTCCGGCACCGAGAGCCTGCTCACGCCCGGTCCGCCTACCCACGGAACCGCCACCACCGCTGTCACACGGGCCCCCGCCTTGGTGCCCCCCGCCACTGGCTCCCCAACCTCCACACCGTCGAAAACACCCATACCCACCGCCACCATGACCGTTACCGCCACCCACACCCCCACACCCTCCCACACTCCAAGCCCCCTGCCCACTAATACGCCCCTGTCTACCTTTACGCCCGTGCCGCCGCCTCCCACCCCCACAACCGCACCACCACCGCCGCCTCCCCCCATCGCTACTCCCAAACCCAGAGTTATTCCCACCCCACGCCCGCCTGGCCCGATACGCTACACCGTACGTCGAGGCGACTCGCTCTTCCTCATAGCCGCCCGCTTCCGCACCACCGTGGCTGCCATCAAGGCCGCTAACGGCTTGGCGTACGATACAGTCTTCGCGGGCCAGGTCCTCACCATCCCACCTGCCCGCTGACGCATCTCAGGCAAAGAAAAAGCCCTGATCAACCCTATGGTCTATCAGAGCTCCTTGGCCCATGGCCTCTATATGCGGTTTTCACTGTTCGCCCGCTTACGCGGCTACAGACGTCGAAGCCCTACCGCCCCGGCGCAGAGCCAGCAATGCCCTCTTCCAGCGCCTCTGGTTGGCGGCTTCCTGCAACTTCTCGCTGTAAGCCTGGTCCATAAGTGCCTGTACCATGAAGTAATTGACGTACATTGTTTTCTCCTTTTATCTGGGACCTTAATTATCTTAAGATCTAACGTATCAAAATCAATTTCTGACCCAATAATAGCACACATTTGGCCATTTGTCAATAGGGACATTGATAATTTGAAGACCAATATTGAAAATATTTAGTTCCAGCATAAGAGAATCAAGGTCGCGTCACGAAAAACGAGCCAATCAACCCGAAAACAGGACGCAAATGCCTCTCCAGTAGGCGCTTGGGATACGACGAGTGCCTAACAAAACCCTAACGCGAATGATGGCGG
>JBJMMB010000343.1:0-2270 GCA_045805005.1 Chloroflexia bacterium | reverse complement strand
GCAGGGTAGGCTACCTGCTTGTTCTTCAGCTTGACTATGCCGTGACCTTCGTCTTCGAAGAGCAAGAGCTCGGCGGGCACTCCGCGCTCTTCGAGGGCGGATAAGATCTGGCGGGTCTCGCCTACGGGGACGCGGGGGTCGTTGGTGCCGTGGATGAGGAGGAGCGGGGCCGCTATTCTGTCGATGTGGGTCAGAGGGGAGATGTCGTGCAGGAATTCGCGGTCGGCAGATAGGCTTCCATACTCGGCTTCGCGATGGGCGCGGCGGTATTCGCTGGTGTTCTCGAGGAAGGTGACGAAGTTGCTGATGCCGACGACATCAACGCCCGCGGCCCACAGATCCGGGTAGGTGGTGAGCGAGGAGAGGACCATGAAGCCCCCATAGCTGCCGCCGTATACCACGAGCTTGTCGGGGTCTATCTCGGGCTGGCCGGCGAGCCAGTTAGCGGCGTGGGCGAGGTCCGCTACGGAGTCCATCCTCTTACGCACGTCGTCCAGGTGGGCGTAAGCCTTGCCGTAACCGGTCGAGCCGCGCACATTGGGGGCGAGCACGGCGTAGCCCTGGCTCAGCAGATACTGGGCGAACCAGTTGAAGTAGGGGCGGAACTGGGCTTCGGGGCCGCCGTGAACTATGACGACGGCGGGTACGGGGCCTTTGGGGGCGTTGGGTGGCTTGAAGTACCAGGCGGGGATCTGCCGTGGGCCGTCTCCCTCGCTGTCGAAGGTGGGGTATCGAACCAGCTCGGGTGAAACGAAAGCCGAGGCGGGCAGCCCCCCGTGCGAGGAGTGCGTGACCGGGAACACATCACCGGAGCTTACATCGCAGACGTAGACATCGGATGTGCGGGTGGCGCTCATGTACGCAAAGGCCACGCGTGTGGCGTCGTGGGAGAAGATGATCCTGCCGTCGGTGAACCCTATGACGCCGGGTGGCTCCGGTGGAATACGCGCTGTGCGCCGGTCGCCGCTTGCGAGGTCGAGGAGGCGCAGGGTGGAGACGCCGTCGATATTCAGAACGTAAGCCAGGTAGCGGCCATCAGGCGACATGGCGAGCAACTCGGCGTCCCAATCGTCGTTCGCCAGGCGCTCTATTTGGCCGCTGTCCAGATGGAGCCTGGCTACGTACAGGAAGTCGGACTCGTAATCGGTCAGCAGATACAGGGAGCGACCATCGGGGGCGTAGATTGCTTCATCGTAGCGCGACTCCTGGTCGGGGGATATGACCCGGCTGGTGCCTGCGTGCAGATCGACTTCTATTATGCTGTTCTGGAAAGAGCTTGGAGTGAGGGTAACAATGGCGCGTGCTTCGTCGGGCGAAAAGGACATGGTCTGGATGAAGCCAGGCTGGTTGTTCTGCCACACCAACTTTGCCTCAGAGGGCGGGGCACCGGGCACGAGGTCTTGCACGTAGAGGTCGAAAAGGCCGGGGGCGCGGCGGTTCGCGCTGAAGAGGATGCGGTCACCTGCTGCTGACCACTCTCCGAAGGTATGCATGGCATGGTCGAACCCCGGGGTCAACAGGGTTTCCTCGCCGGTTTCGGGATGGAGGAGGAAGAGCTGGGCGTTCTCGTTGCCTCCCTTATCGCGGGCGTAGATGAGCCTGCGCTCGCCGGGCGCGGGGGAGTGCCAGACACCCATCACCCGGTCATGGCCGAAGGTTAGCTGGTCGGGCCACGATATCTCAGCAGGGGCGACATCGACCTGCCAGGCCTGGGGGACGCCGGTGATGTCGCTCACGAAGGCCAGTTGCTGTCCATCGGGTGAGAAACTGGGAAAGTAGGCGAGACGGACGTTGAGGTATTTGGTCAGGAGGTCACCGCCGGCTGTGAGCTGCGTTGCGTTTGCGTCGTGCATGGAAAACTCCTCTGGGCTGGGGGCTGGGGGCTGGGGGTTCGGTTTGTCTGCGCTATGTATTGCTAGGAGGCGAAGCGCTGGGCGGAGCGGGCTCGGGCTTTGGCGGCTTCTTCGGCGCGGTCCTTGGGCGAGGCGATGGGAAGGTTACCGCGCCGGTGGGTGCGTTAGTCATCGCCGGTGGCCTCAAGGGCGTGAGCGATGGCTTGATCGAGGGGCAGGGCGCGGCCCTCGGAGCGGAGGCGCTCGAAGGCTTCGTCGCCTAGCTGGGCACGGGTTGAGGCCATGCCCTGCTCGTAGGGGATGCGGTCGATGGAGTCCAGGACGGAGCCGGTGGCCTCGGTCAGCGCCCCGGCGGCACAGAGCAGCCTGGCCCCGCGCTCGGCGTTTCCCTGCGCGGTGGCCCCAGCACCCACTCCT
>JBJMMB010000342.1:0-5103 GCA_045805005.1 Chloroflexia bacterium | reverse complement strand
GGTCACGGTCACGGGCGGCCTGCCCCCAACCCATTGCTTGTACTGGTCGGGCGGGACGGTGAACACCCGCTCTATAGTATCCGCCGCAGGCACGCCAGGGCCCGCCACGGCGCTTCCGCCGCTACTCACAGTCACCGGCACCCAGTGGTGCCAGTCGTCCACCTCTTTTGGCGTGTTGCCCGGCGTGAACCACTCCTTGCGCCGGTTGACGCACGCGTCGTTGGGCAGCATCCCCGAGTCCGCGCATACCTCAGTCTGCACCATACCGGGCGGCACCCAAAAGTGGTCCGGCAACTGCGTTTCGTCCGGCCTCAGCAGGCGCGCTTTCATCTTCGGATTGTTGTACACGGCCTGGATGAAGTTGTGCCATATCGGCGCGGCCCCGATAGCCCCGGCCACGTGCGCCATCGGCCTGCCGTCGTTGTTGCCCACCCACACGCCCACCGCCAGCGCGGGGGTGTACCCCATGGTCCACGAGTCTTTCCAGTCGTTGGTGGTGCCCGTCTTGGCCGCCGCCTCGATGCCATCTATCTTCAGCGCCGAGTTGGGCCCAAACATCGGTGCGCGGGCGCTGTTGTCCGACAGTATCGAGCTTATCTGGTACGCCACGCCGGGGTCCAGCACCTGCTTGCCCACCGGCTGGCCGACGTTCAACTCCTCCAGCAGATGCCCCTTCGAGTCGACCACTTTCAGGAAGGGCGTGGCGGGCACGTGGAAGCCATAGTCGGCGAATGTACCGAAGGCGCTCGTCATGTCGAGCAGCGTAACCTCGCCCCCTCCCAGCGTCAGCGACAGCCCGTAGCGCTGGGGGTCGTTCAGCGTGGTTATGCCTAGCTTGTGGCTCATGTCGAGCACCGCCGGTATGCCCACCAGGTCGAGCATCTTCACGGCCGGTATGTTGAACGAGTTGCCAAGCGCCGAGCGTATTGTCACCAGCCCGTGGTATCGCCCGTCGTAGTTCTGCGGTATATAGAGCGATTGGCCGCTGCTGTACTTCACCGGGAAGTCGGGCAGTATCGACGCCGGGTTCCAATCGCCCTGCTGGAAGGCGGTGGCATAAGTGAAGGGCTTGAACGACGACCCCGGCTGGCGCAGCGACGTGGCCACGTTCACCTGCCCGAACAGCGGGTTGTTGTAGTCCACCGACCCTACCATGGCCAGCACCTCGCCCGTGCGCGGGTTGATCGCCACCACCGCCGCGTTGGAGGCCCCTTGCTTCTTGATGTTCTCGATCTGCTGCGCCGCGATCCGCTGCGCCTCGGCCTGCATGTCCAGGTCGATCGTGGTGAACACCTTGAGGCCCCCGCGGTATGCCCTCTCCACCCCGTACTTCTGCTCCAGCACCTGCTGCACGTACTGCACGAAGTGAGGTGCTATGCGCGGTATGTTGGCCGCCCGCGCCACCGGGTGCACGTCCTCCGTGTAGGCCGCGTCGGCCTCGGTCTGCTTGATCGACCCGTTCTTTACCATCAGGTTCAGCACGATTTTCTGCCGCGCCTTCGCCAGATCGAAGTTGCGGTTGGGATCGTACTCCCCAGGGGCCTGCGGCAGCCCCGCCAACATCGCCGCCTGCGCCAGCGTGAGGTCCTTCACTGGCCTGCCGAAGTACGTCGTGGCTGCCGCGTCCACGCCGTACGAGAGCGAGCCGTAATAAATCTCGTTCAGGTATATCTCCAGGATCTTCTCTTTGGAGTACTTCTCGGTCATGCGCGTGGCGAGTATGGCCTCGCGTATCTTGCGCGACAGCGTCGGCTCATCCCCCTCGGGCAGCAGCACCCGCCTGACGAGTTGCTGGGTGATGGTTGAGCCGCCTGACGAGCCCTTATTGGTCAGGTTGATGTACACCGCCCGCGCGATACCCATCGGGTCCACCCCGTTGTTCTCCTCGAACGAGGCGTCCTCGACCGCGATGGTGGCCTTGGTGAGCCAGGACGACATCTGGTCCACAGTCACGTAGTTGCGCCTCCCGGCCCCGGTGTCGAACATCTCATACAGCACGTTGCCGTGCCGGTCGTATATGCGCGTGTTCTCGAACTGGATAGCGTGGATATCGTCGATGGAAGGCAGGTCTTGCGTGAAATATGCGTAAGCCCCCAGTACTGCCACCCCCGCCGTGACCACCGACCCCACCGCCATCGCCGCGAACAGCCCCAGCACGACCGCCGCCACGCTGACTGGTCGTGCCACCCCCCGAGCCTTCCGCGCCGCCGGCAGGGCATAATACCCCCCGCGCCTCGCCCCCGCCCGCCTTCGCCGCGCCATGCTCAGCACAAATAACGGCTTCCGCCTATGAGGACCTGGGGCCAAGGGCCGAGGCCCGAGGACGATGCGAGGGTTGGTTATAACCTGCGTGGCACCCCCGCGCATCAGCCGCCCCTTGTACAGCCGGTAGCCGTTGCTGGAATGAGCCTCCACCCGCGCCCGCGCAGGCTCGACCCGCGCCTTATCTCCAATCGTCTCTCGGCTAACGCTCCCCTGCGCGAGCCGCACCTTCCCATTCCGCAGCCTGCCGCCATCGGCACGCCCAACACGCCTCGCACCATGCAAGGCGTTACGCGCGCGGGGACGGGAAGCGGGTTTGACCATACGACTATTCTAAAGCTGCGATGCTGCTAAGCCAGGCGGCCACTCAAACGAGGGCCTCGGTATACATAACGCAGTATAGCACCCTCATGATACGGTGGAGAATAGTACTCATTACCCACTGGCTCATACACATTCTTCATTTGAAAACCGCCCGCAAAGCCGCTTTCGGCGACTTAGTGGGCGTTTTTCAATTAACTCTAGAACCCTACGTCGATAGGTGTTATCCCCAGCCTATCCCTCGCGATCTGCACTCCCTCTTGCAGTATCCCCGCGAAGAACCACATCCTCCGCTCCTGCTTCAGGATGGTTATCTTGCCGCCCGTCACCACCGTCTCGCCCGGCATGAGGGTCTTCCCGAAACCCCACCTGAAGGGGTAGCGGTAGGCCGCTCCCCCTCTGTTGCCGTCCCAGTCCACGCCCACGCGCCACAGGCCCGCACGGTCCACCCACTTCCCACCCTCTACCGAGGAGTAGCTATCATTCGTGGTATAGGTGTACCCGCGATCCGGCCCCTGGGTGCGCAGCGGCACGTTGCCCATGTTCTTCACCGTCACGCTCACCGTGATCGAGCTCCCCAGCAGCACCTGCTGCGGCGCGAACTCTACCTTCAATATCTGCACGTCGGGCTTACCGCCACCCTGTATCCTCAGCAGCCGCTGCGCCTCGACCCTGTTCCCCGCCCGGTCCTGCAACCGCAGCGTCACTGTGTACGCCCCGTCCGGCAGCGTCTGCCCCAGCAGGTCCTGGCCGTTGACTACCACGTTCTGCTCGCCCGCGCCCTTCTCCTCCGGCGCGAACACCAGTGTTTCACGCCCTCCGGCGTCCGCTAGCCGCACCGAAATCGTGGACGTCTCCTCCGTGCGGAAAGTCAGTTCCGCCACGTCGTCCACCGCGTCCTGGTTGGGCGAGATCACCTCAGGCCGCAGCATCATATTGCTAAGCGTGGGAGGCTGCGCCCTCGATCCGTTCACCTTCACCGGCACGCTCTTCTGCGCGTCCCCAGCCGAGATCACCACGGCATAATCCCCGTCCGGCACGGCCCGCCGCACCAGCCGGTAATTCTCCCCCAACGCCTGGTCCGCCGTCACAACCCCGGAGAACCTCACCAGGTGCTCCCCCCGCTCCTGCGGCGCCGTCATCAACGTGCCCGACACCTGCCCCTGCAACCGCGCCGTCACATCCGCCGCGCTCCCCAGCGTATACCTCACCTGCACGGCCCCCGGCGGGTTCCCCACCCCCGACGACCCCGGCACGATACTATCGCTAGACGCGGCCACCCCGCTCAACCCTGCCCCACCGCCCAGCGGCCCGCACCCCGAAAGCAAGGCCACCACAACCACAAGCAGCAGCACACACAAAACCGGCAGCGCCGCCCCACGCATCCCACGCGGGTCGTCCGCTGCCACCATGCCAGGTTCTAGATTGTTACCTATTTCCATCCTCCTAGATTTAACTGCTCTTATCGGGCGCGGGTTGCGCGCAACGACGCTTATCATGATAACCCACCTATCCTGCCCCCCTTGTCATTCTGCGCGCAGCGAAGAATCTGGCGGTGGGCTGAGAGACTCAGGGTTGGCAGCACGGCTTACCTAGGCTGGCTTGCATTTGGTTGGCTTTGCCATCCTGATGGCTGCTTTCTGATCCGTCCGAAAATCATCAAATAGCCAAGATATACCCAGCCCAAACTGAAAAGCACCCATACCAATGTGCCAGAGAATGCGGCATCTTCCCAATACGATGTGCTGCGCAGAAAAACCCATAGTGCCAACCCCATGACGATCAGGCTAGCACTCCAGTAATATCTTATGCCAGCCAGAACACAAACGCTACCCATAAGGACTAGTCCTAAACCTAGGAAGAGTAAGCCTAACAAGTAGGATACACCGGCAATCCCCCAGCCAATTCCAGTTTCTACATCAGACGATACGAGAAGATAATCGAGGTCATACAGCAAGAGCAACAGCAGACCAATAATCCCTATGACGAAAGCCAACCAGCCAACAATTAGACTTACCGATCTCTTCTGTATATCTTGGTAATGTTTTGCCAGATAAATATGCAGACTTATGAAGCCAATTAATACACACAGATCGGCAAGGACCTGCAAGGCGAGGAAAATGCCCAGAACAGAGAGATCATTTGTTTGATTGAACTCGGTTCGTAAGAAGAGAGCGGCCCAAAGGAGACCGCCCACGACACTTGCCGATGCTCCGAAGCGACTGATCATTGTCTTTGTTGTCTGCATGTCTCGTCCGGTAAATACCCGCTCGGCCTTTTACCCGCAATCTCACCCAGCATATCAATGCACGTGCCAAGCGTCACCCAAGCTGCTTGAGGGTAATCTATCGGTTAGTTCATAACACTCGCAAGGGAGACTGATTCTTCGCTGCGCTCAGTGGTGCGTTTTGCAAGAACGCGTACTTGCGTAGGGGCGGGTCTCCGTGCCCGCCCTCTCTCCTTACCCCGATCTTGATGACATACGACCAGGGCGGGCACGGAGACCCGCCCCTACGATTG
>JBJMMB010000341.1:0-8710 GCA_045805005.1 Chloroflexia bacterium | reverse complement strand
TTTTGCAGACGGATAGGCCGTCGAGTACGGGCATCATAACGTCGAGGAGCACGAGGTCTATGTCGTCGCTTTGCAGTTTGTCAACGGCTTCGCTGCCGTTGCGCGCGGCATCGACCGCGTAGCCTTCGCTCTCGAGGACCATGGAACAGATCGCCACCAAATCCGGGTCATCGTCCACTACAAGGACCTTGGTCATATTGCGGTCCCCTCCCCCATGCTCAGCCGTGGTTTGCGCAAAGGCGACTCCGGGATTGCTGCGGGCCGTGTAACTTTCATATTCATGGTTTGATGATATTCTACCTATTTTGCTAGCCATGACTTCTCCTTTCGGCCCGGCGCTCCAGGCACAAAATAAGTATGGCTTCGATTATGTCAATCGCTGAGCATGCACGTAGTGTTACTATGTAGGCAAGAAGTGTGCCAGGGACGGACTCGTAAAACGTAAAGCGTAAAACGTAAGGGTGGTGGGTGTGCTTGATTCTTTGTCCTTAGAACCAAGTGTACCCGCATCCCTGGCGTTTTGAGTTTTACGCAATAGAGGGGTATGTTCCCGTGCTTTTTGGGCGGGTTGGTGTCGCGCTTGTTCTTTAGCATTTGGAGGGCGCTGATGAGCTTTGGGCGGGTTTGCTGGGGCTCTATGATGTCGTCGATGAAGCCGTGCGAGGCGGCGATGTAGGGGTTGGCGAATTTCTGCTGGTACTCGGCCACGAGCTCGCGGCGGGTGGCTTCGGGGTCGTCGCTGGCTTCTAGCTGGTCTTTGAAGATGATATTGACGGCGCCGTCCACGCCCATGACGGCGATCTCGGCGGTGGGCCAAGCGTAGTTGATGTCGCCGCGGACGTGCTTGGAGTTCATGACGTCGTAGGCCCCGCCATAAGCCTTGCGGGTGATGACGGTGACCTTGGGCACGGTGGCCTCGCAGTAGGCGTAAAGGAGTTTGGCGCCGTGCCTGATGATGCCACCATGCTCCTGGCGCACGCCGGGTAGGAAGCCAGGCACGTCGACGAAGGTGACGATGGGGATGTTGAAGCAGTCACAGAAGCGTACGAAGCGGGCCGCCTTGTCGGAAGAGTCGATATCGAGCACGCCCGCGAGGACAATGGGCTGCTGGGCCACGATGCCCACGGGGTGGCCCGCAAGCCTTGCGAAGCCGACGATTATGTTACCGGCGAAATGCTCGTGCACTTCCAGAAACTCGCCGTTGTCCACCACCTTGGTGATAATCTTCTTCATGTCGTAGCCCTTCGTAGGCAGGTCGGGCACGATGGAGTTGAGGTCGTCGTCCATGCGGTTTGGGGGGTCGCTGGTGTTGATGAAGGGAGGATCATCGAGGTTGTTGGACGGGAGATAGCTTAGCAGGCGGCGCAGGGCCATGATGCACTCTTCTTCGCTGTTCAGGGCGAAGTGGGCCACGCCGGAGGTAGTGTTGTGCACCATGGCCCCGCCGAGGGTTTCGAAGGTGACGTCCTCGTGGGTGACCGTTTTGACCACGTTGGGGCCGGTGACGAACATATAGGAGGTATCTTTGACCATGAGGATGAAGTCGGTCATGGCTGGGGAGTAGACCGCGCCACCCGCACAGGGGCCCATGATGGCGGAAATCTGGGGCACGACGCCGGAAGCGAGTACGTTGAGCAGGAAGACGTCGGCGTAGCCCCCGAGACTGAGAACACCCTCCTGGATGCGCGCCCCACCCGAGTCGTTGAGGCCAATGACGGGGGCGCCGTTCTTCATGGCCATTTCCATGATCTTGACGATCTTGGCGGCGTGCATCTCGGAGAGGGAGCCACCGAAGACGGTGAAGTCCTGGGAGAATACGTAGACGAGGCGGCCATCTATGCGGCCCCAGCCGGTTACCACGCCGTCACCCAACACCTCCTGGCCCCGCATACCGAAGTCCGGGCTGCGGTGGGTCACGAACATATCTATCTCCTCGAAGGTACCTTCGTCCAGGAGGAGGTCGACGCGCTCGCGGGCGGTGAGTTTGCCCTTGGCGTGCTGCTGCTGTATGCGGCGCTCTCCGCCGCCGAGGCGTGCGCGGTCACGCAGCTCCCGAAGTTGGGCTATGCGCTGAGATGCGGGGGGCGGCGCAGGCAGGCCGGTAGACGGGGTTTCGGGGGTAGGCGGGGTCTCGCCGCTGAGATCGGTCGAGGCGTCCACGGGTGAATCCGAGGTCGCAGACTCTAGCGAGTCGGGGTCAGTGGGCATAAGAGGCGACTTCTCCTGGTGTGCTGTTATTCTAGGGATACCAGGATACAGTATAGCATCCGAGCGGGGGCTGTCAATTCGGGTATTGGATTTTGGACTTTGGATGTATGGACTTGCGGCTGCCGCTAGCGGTCAACCGGAGCGATTTGAGGCTTTGCGGGCTTCGAGTTCCGCCTGCAAATTGGCAATGTTCTGGGCCTTGTGCCCGTCCCACAGCGCGGCGGCAGCCTGGGTAAAGTAGCTATGAGCCGACAGGAACTCGATCTGGCCCTGGTACCACGCCTCCTCGGATATGGGCTCGCCATCCACAGCTTCTATTTCGGCCCACAGGTTCCTTGAGCGGGCAAGGAACGTTTCCCAGGGAGCGCCGAGAGGCGCCAGGTCGGCATCGGCCATTATCTGCTCTACGAGGTTGCGGGGTTGCTGCGGCCAGATAGTGGAGCGGATGATGGAAGCGATCGTGGCCATTTGTTGGGGCGTGTAGCCGTAAGCCGGAAGGGTTTGCTCGGCTATTTTGATGCTGCGCTCTTCGTGTCCGGCGTCAGGGCCGTTCATATAGCCCATATCATGAAATGCGGCGGCCGCCAGGAGGAGATCGGACCGGCTGCCGTCAATTCCGATGATTCCGGCCAGTTGGCGGGCCGCGGGCAGAACCTCATCGCGGGTATGAAACACGGAATGGTACTGCCGCACAGGGGGCAACTCTGAACTTAGCCTGTTGAAGACTTCCTCCAGGTACGGACAATCACTTGCCACTATTAACTCGTATACCTCCCTGTTTATGTCTGCTAATCGCACGGAGCATACCATTGAGCGATTGCGGAGTCAAATGGGCAGCACTGCTGCGCGGAGTGCTAAGTCTTCAGTTCTGAGTAATCCTACACCACCGGAGAACAGGGCGGAGCCGCCAGCCAACTCAGACCTGAGAACTCAGAGCTGAGAGCTGAGAAGCCGGCCCGGCCGTCAGCCAGCGGGAGAAAAAGTTGTTGACGCGCTCCTTGTACTCCTCGGGCCTGACGGCGGGAGCCTGGCCGTGCGGGCAGTCTGGGACCATCCAGAGCTCTTTGGGGCCCGAAGCCTCGGCGAATATCTTGTGAGCCGAGTCGGGGGCGACAAGATTGTCGTCCTCGCCATGGATGATGAACACAGGGCGGTCGCCCAGGTGCGCGGCGGCTCGCTTGGGCACGATATCGGAGGCTTTGGCTCCGATCATGACCTCCGCGTACCGGGCGATGATGGGGGCGAAGGGAAAAGAGGGAAGGCCCAGGAAGGCTTTGATACCGGGCTTGACCATTTCGGTGAGGTCGGCGTAAGCGGAGTCGCTGACGATAGCCTTGATGGAGGGCTCGTCGGCGGCGGCGAGGAGGGCAGTGGCGGCGCCCATGGAGACACCCAATACGCCGATGCGCTCGCGGTCGACATCCGGGCGGGAGCGCAGGTAGCGAGCGGCGGCGATAAGGTCCCAGCGCTCTCTGAAGCCGAGGGTGACAGGCTGGCCGCGCCTGCGACCACTGCCGGGCATATCGAACATCATGGTAGCGAAGCCACCGGAGTGCAAGATACCGGCATAGCCGACCATTTGCTCTTTGTAACCGCCATAGCCGTAGGCGAGCAGCACTACAGGCCAGGGCGCGGAGGAAGAGTCGGGTCCGGGCACGAACCAACCCTCGAGCTTGTGGCCGTCGAGGCCGGTGAACTCAACCTTCTCCGGGCGGGCTCCCTCGGCGACCTGCAGGGTTTCGTCGAGGCCCTGGGGGAGGGGCTCGGCGAATACTGGGTAGATAATGCGGCGAGCAGCCCAGAAGGGAATGCCGCCAAAGACCAGGCTCACAGCCCCAAGGCCGACCACGCCGAGCGTGCGCCCCAGGGACGGCCAACCACGGCTGTTACCGGCATAAGAGATCGAATCGAGTTCGTTTGTTGCAGTGCTCATGACCTGCTCCTAGCGACAACGGAATAGGAATGATAAAGCGGACAGAACGCGCAAGGCCCTTCTGATGGGTGGTCTGTACGAAACCGGTCAGCATCCCCTGACTTACACTTACTATAGTAACTATAGTGCAGAAGTGCGAGGCGCGCAAGTGCGGTTGGGGTTGGTCCAATACTATACTTAAGACTAGTCTGGCATGGGACCTATGGAAAGGCGTTTTGGGACCATAAAGTCTATCACGGAGCAGCACATTGCCCATACAATATGGGCGGTGCTGTTATTCACTACCGAAAGCCAGAGAGGTCCCGTGCGCGAGGCTCTAGCCGCGGGCGCGAGCTCGATAGTATCGTGGCTTTGCCCGACCCGCGACCTGGTGTTGGCGGTGGTGAACGCGGCGAGGGTAACCCAGGGCACGGGCACGCCGGCTCTGCTGCCCGAAGCCGAGTCGGAGATCGCGGCAGAAGCGGTCAGTACGGGCAAGCGAAACTCGCTCATGGAATGGACCCCGCGCCCGGACATTCAAGAGGTATCGACGCGGCTGCACGGGCGAGGCCCGGCAGGCCGCTCCTAAGCGGGTTGGGTTATGACCGCGATGTTTTTTCGTGCGTGGTCCAACAGGGATTACGAGCGGTACTATGTAAAGGTACCGCGGGGCCCGGTACTTCACTCCTATTCCCAGCAGCGGCCACGAGCCGTAAACTTATCTCAGGGCGTGCCAGAGTGGTCAGTTCAGCCGGTTCGCGGAAAAACCGCCGCGAGTCGAACCGGGCTACCATGAAAGTTGGCCTTTTATTGTATTCATTTATCGGAAAGACTATGCACAAGAACCACCAAGCAATTGAACCGTGTCGGCGGGCAAGCAGAGTCAGTGGCCAGAGCCTGGTTGAGTTTGCGATAGCCAGCGTGGTGCTCTTCATGTTGCTACTGGGCATTATAGACCTGGCGCGGCTGATGTTCACATACAGTGTGATCAGCAACGCGGCCCAGGAGGGGGCGCGCTACGGCATTGTTCGCCCACGCGACGTTGTGAGCAGCTCGGAGGCAACGCAGACGGTAGCGGCGGGCGGCACGCCGTACCCGGTGGCCACGGTGCTGGTGGTGGCCGATGGCCAATGTAATATCCACACCCGTGTACGTGAGAAGGTCTGGGGTGTGTCGCAGAGCGACGTGCAGGTTCGGGTATGGTACGACCACGGGGGCAACACCACCCCGGTGCCGATCAGCACGAGCACCGCGAATTGCGAGACGGATCCCGACCAATGCACCCATTATGACACGGTGATCGTGCCTGGGAACCGGGTGGTTGTAGAAGCCAGCTCCCAGTTCAACTTCATAGTGCCGTTTGTCTCCGCTCTTGTGCCCAACGGCATCACCGTTAAGATGCAGTCGGCTCGCACGATCATGAACCCCGGCACCAGTACCACAAATTGCACGGTAAATATGACCCCGGCCCCCACGTACACGCCCATCCCGACCAACACGCCGACCAACACTCTAACACCCACCGCAACCAATACCCCAACCATCACACCCACTCCAACCATCACGCGCACGCCGACTCAGACACTGACACCTACGCTGACACGTACGCCTACTCTGACGCCGACGTTGACGGTAACTCAGTCGCCGACGCCAGTACGCAGGCTGGTTGTTGACAATATAAGCCCGCTACTGCCCACCGGCAACAACAAGCCTCTCGACATCCGGCTGAGGGTGCGGGACGACCTGAGCAACTTGATCACCGGGGCCACGGTGAACGCCAGCGCAGTGGGATCGAGTACGTGGAGCGGGAGCCTGGCCGACCAGGGAGCCGGTATCTACCAGGTGTGTAACGTAGGTAGCTTCAACGGCAACCAGACGATAACTGTGAATGTGACGGCATCGAAGGTGGGCTACCAGTCTACCACGGGATCAGGACCCTCAAACAACGGCGATTGGTGTCCATAGGGCCGGATGGGCAAGGAGGTGTTGAGAGATGAGGATTGAGAAGATTGGAGTTTGCAGGCGGAGAACGGGCCAGGCGCTTTTGGAGGTGGCCATCCTGGGGCTGCTGCTCGCAGCGCTGCTCGCGGGTGTCCTAGACATCGGAAGGGCGTATTACACCTCAATAGTGGTTACGCAGATGGCCGGCGAGGGCGTGGCGTACGCAGCCTGGTACCCGGACCGTGACGTCGACTACGCCCCTGGCACCTGCTCACACATGCTGGTCACCACGGAGAATACAATTCAGGAGCGCGCCCGCCTGGTGGCCGTTCAGCATGGGATGGTGATACAGCCATCACAGGCTACTATCTCGATCCTGAACACCAATGGCTCGACCAGCACGTGCGCCACCCGCTGCGCCGGCTCGAGCCTGAAGGTCAAGGTTACATACAGGATAACCGATCTCTTCTTGCCTAGTTTGCTTGGCATCCGCAGTATTACCATCTCTCGCTCGGCCACGGAACTGGTAATGCGAGATGCCTACGCAGCAGAGGGCACGTGCGGACCGTGAGGCGAGTGCCACGCCCGGGTATGCGCAGCGAGATTTTCACCGAAGTTGGAGGATTAAGATGAACAAGAGGATTCGTCGTGTCCAGGCCGGAGGTTGCAAGCGCAGGGCGGCAATGAGACCTGCGAAACGGGGCTCGCATCGTATTTCGGGGGTGCGGGAGCGGCTCAGTGGGCAGGCGGCCATCATCATCGCGCTGGCCATGCTCTTCATAATCCTGATGGTCGGACTGGCGATCGACGGAGGGGCCAGCTACGGCTTGAGGAGGCAGGCCCAAAATGCATCAGATGGCAGTGCCCTGGCGGGCGCGCGGACAATGCTCACGTACTACGAGCAGATGGTAGTGGCCAACCCCGACAACGATGTGGATGGCACCGCCACGCAAGAGACCGATATACGTAATGCCATCTATACATACGCGGCGCTGAACGGTGTGCTTACAAGCACATTACATGCGTATTTCGTGAATGCGGACAAACAGGTAGTGTCTGTGGTGAACAATCCAGGCGCACCCGGAGGGCCTTGTGGAGGCGCGATTGGACAGCCCTGCGAGGTCGGGAGGAACGGACTGGTGCCGTGGACCATGGGGGCGATAGGCGTAAACGTGAAGAGCCGCGCCACAACAGGGTCGTCCTTCATGCGGGTGATCGGCTGGGACAGCCTGGCGGCCGCTGCCTCCGCCAGCGCCTTCATGGGTGTAGGCGCATACCAGGACGACGTGAGCCTGGTGCCTATTGCTCTCTTTACGGACACCACTAACGTTAACTTCGTACCCGGTGTTCGGTATACGCTTCTGGATGCGACTATCACTCAGGGATCGGGCAACTGGGGCTGGGTGGACTTCAATGGCCTCGGCACATCGGCGCAGACTGTGCGCTCCTGGCTGACGTGCGGCTTCAACCCGTTGGTGACCCAGGACGGTTGGGACACCTGGTGCCCCGGCTTCAGCAATGCCGACGGTTGGGGGCCAACGATGCACTTCCGGCCGGTGGAGAACCCCAGCCCACCCGACAACTACGATCCGCAGGCCGACCCATTCTACGTCCAGCAAATAGTGTACGGCCCGGGCCGAGATGGGTGGTGGCTGCAAGGCTCCTCCGGTGGCGTAAACGCTAACTGCCAGGACCTGAAACAAAGGGTGAACGTGCCGAACGACCCCGGGGTAGTGATCCTGTTCCCGATTTTCGACAGACAGATCGCCGGTGGCGGCGGGAGCACAATGTACCACGTACGCGTGATCGTGGCCTTCACCCTGCACCGAAACGACGTGCAGTGCCAACCCTACCACCCGCCGACTCCCACACCCTGCGGCCTGTGCCCAACCGCCACGCCCAGCAGCGGGGGCGGCGTAGACAAGTGGTACATTTCGGGGATTGCCAAGCAATTGTACTCGCGAAGCACCTCGGGGAGGATCGGGAATCTGCGTAGCGCCACGGACCACGTGGTGTTCCTGGACAACTGAGTAGCATCGGGTGTAAACTGCTCGCCCATTACGAAATTGGAGTAGCCTGGTTTAATCCAAGCGGCGCATACGCCCCCTCTCCTATCGAGAGGGGGCGTTCTTTTTGTAAGTGACTCGGGAGGGAAATGGCATGAAAGCATGAATGTCCCCAATCTTGACACCATGGTCCGACCTGTGCTATCTTGCGCAAAGCCGCACGGATTGTTACACTTTCAGGCATTAGCGAGGAGTCACAGCCCCAGTTGGCAACCATCGAACTTGTAGACCAGGAGACCAAGCCCGTACCTGAACCCTCTGCGGACCCGGAAGCCCAGCCTTACCTGTCGATTGTCATCCCGATGTACAACGAGGCGCAGCGCCTGCGTGACAGCCTGCCCCGTTTGATCGACTATTTCGAGAAGCAGCACTACCCTCACGAGTACGTGGTCGTGGACGACGGCTCGTCCGACAACACCGTGGCCGTCACTCGCGAAATCTTCGGCACAGGCAAGCGACTGCGGGTGATAGCGTCGTGCCCGAACCGGGGCAAGGGGCACGCTGTCAAGGTGGGCATGCTGGCGGCAAGGGGCAAGGTGCAGCTCTTCAGCGACGCGGACCTCTCCACACCCCCCTCGGAGGT
>JBJMMB010000340.1:0-51723 GCA_045805005.1 Chloroflexia bacterium | reverse complement strand
GGATGTCATCCGTCGTCACGACGCGGAAGTAGGTAACATTACCGGTGGGCCGGAGGTCCTTAGTCGCCCCGAACTCAGGCTTCGTAAGGGTTTCGTTAGTGTTGGCAGGGCTGATGTTACACAGCCCGGCGGTGTTGAGCTTGGGCATCATGGCCTTGGCCACGCTGCTGTTGAAGGGGCCAAGCATCACCATGACCGCTGGGTCAGCGATGAAGGTATCGGCGTTCTTGGCGCCCTGGGCGGGGTCGTGAGCCTGGCCGCCTGGGGGTACGTCATCGAGCGCGTACATCTCCAACTTATACTGCTTGCCCGCGACGGTGACCCCACCGGCCTTGTTAGCCTGGTCGATGGCGAGTTGCATGCCGTTGCGGGTCGGTATGCCATCGGATGCGTCGCCGCCCGACACCGGCAGATCGACCGCTATCTTGATTGTGTCGCCCCCGCTGGTCGCGGCCGTGGCTGCGGCGGTAGCGGCGGCGGTCGGTTCGGCCGCGGCAGGCGTGTCCGTTGCCGCGGGGACCACGGTCGGGGTGGCTTCTGTGCCCCCACAGGCGGTCAGCAGCATGCTGAGGACCACCATGATCGCAAGTAGGGTGAAACCTCGTTTAGAAGATCTCATATCTGGAAACTCTCCTCCACTGGGCGCTACAAGCGGCGCCCTACTAAAATGTCAGTTGTGCTCGGGCTTGATGATTCCGGCCATACGCGCAAATTGCCCAGCGTGTATTCGCGTCCGCGAGCGCGCTCAAACGCGCACCATTTGGGCGGCCCAAACCCAGGGGAGCAGGCCGTCGGCCGAGGCACCGGTATTCAAATGTAGGGCTTGTCACCTCCCATTCTAGTCGATCTTGTCTGGCCCTCCGGTTCAGGTTGCCGGCTGTGCCGCTTCCCAACTCCCGGTAGAGCGTGTAAAAAAGACGATAGGGGTGGATTAGCGGCATTATAGAGAAAGTGCCGTGCAGTGTCAAGCGCCTCCTTATTTTTTGCGCTCGGACCTGCCCCTCTGTTATAATGAGACGGTTGCACTCCGTTGCACTCCATCGCAATCCAATTGATTGCCTTTATTGTGAAAGGAACTCACCGCATGGCGAAAGCCGGCAAGATGGTCGATCTGAAGAAACGCCTGGCCCAGGAGCGGGGCACGATCCGCAAGGACTGGGGCGGGCGCATCCCCGTGGCCCTCGTCTACCCCAACACCTACTACGTGGCCATGTCGTCCCTTGGCTTCCAGACCATATACAAGCTCTTCAATGACCAGCCCGATATCGTGTGCGAGCGCGCCTTCCTGCCCGACACCGACTACCGCATCGAGTGGCCCGGCAACCGCCGCAACCCCGCGTCAGGCATCTTTGGCCTGGAGTCCGGACGGCCCTTGCGCGATTACGCGGTGGTTGCCTTCTCGGTTTCCTACGAGCTCGACTACTTTCACATGCTGCAAATCCTCCGCATGTCGGGCATCCCCCTCTTCGCCAGGGACCGCGACGAGAGTCACCCCCTGATTATCGCGGGCGGGGCCTGCATGATAGATAACCCGGAGCCGGTCGCTCCGTTCCTTGATGTGGCGGTTGTGGGAGAGGGCGAAGTCACGGTCCCGCCCCTCATCGCGGAGCTACGAGAGCACGGCTTCCACGACCGCGAGCGCCTGCTGCGCGGCATAGCCCTCCACCAGGGGCTCTACGTCCCCGCCTTCTACGACCTTGATTACCTCCCCAGCGGCGTCTTCAACCGCCTCTCACCAAACGGCCGCCACCCCGAGCCGGACAAGGCTCTACCGGTTGTTAAACAACGCGTGCGCAACCTCAACGACTTCGAGACTAATTCGGTGGTCCTCACGCAGGACACCGAGTTCGGCTCCTCATACCTGATCGAGGTGGCCCGCGGCTGCGCCCGCGGCTGCCGCTTCTGCCTGGCCTCCTATGGCTTCATGCCCCAGCGCGAGCGCACGCTGGAGAGCGTGGTCGAGCAGGCCCGGCGTGGGCTGGAGCACCGCGACAAAATCGGCCTGATGGGCGCTTCCGTCTCCGACTACCACGCCATAGATGAGCTCGTGACCGAGATCAAGGCGATGGGGGGCAAGATGTCGCTCGCCTCGATGCGGGCGGATTCGATCTCCCCCGCCATCCTCACGGCCCTTATCGAGACGGGCACGCGCACGATCACCTTCGCCCCCGAAGGCGGCTCCCAGCGCATGCGCGAGGTCGTAAACAAGAACCTCACCGAAGACCAGATCCTGGAGTGCGTTGACCTGGTGGGCAGGCACGGTGGGCAGGCGATCAAGCTGTACTTCATGATCGGCCTGCCGGGGGAGGAAATGGAGGATGTGGAGGCCATCGCGGCCCTCACCCTCAAGGCCAAGGCCCGGCTGGAGAAATATGTGCCGGGCGCCGAGGTGCAAGGGAGCGTCACCCCCCACGTGCCGAAGAGCCACACCCCCTTCCAGTGGGCCGAGCAATACCCACTCCAGGTAATAGAGGATCGCTCGCGCTACCTGGCGAAGACCCTGCGCCAGAAGGGTGTGGTCTTCAAAATCGACTCCCCTCGCTGGCTGCGCGTCCAGGGGGTGCTTTCCAGGGGCGACCGCAGGCTGGCCGAGGCGATCGCACTGGTTGAAGACGTGAACTACAACCAGTGGACCCGCGCCCTGGCCGCCACCGGCCTGACAGAGGACTTCTACACCCGCGCCCGCCCCTTAGACGAACTATTTCCCTGGTCGCACATCGAGGAGGGCGTCTCCAACCGCGCTCTCGAAAAGCAGTGGGAGCGGGCCAACAGCCACCACCCAGGCTACGACAAGCCCATCCCCAGGTCGGGCGTCCGCCCTATGATTTCCCTCAAGACAGGCAGCTAGGGGCTCTCTGTCCCTCCCGCCCTATCCGGAATTCGGGGATAGAGCCTATGGATGGGCTACCGGCCCCGAGGGGTTGGTCTGCCCTGTGCCGCCCACGGCGGGAGGCACCTTATACACCACCGTGGAGCCGGAGGTGAAGGCCGGGGCCAGGGCTTCCTTGAAGATGGCCTCTGCTTCCGGCTTGAGCAGCTCGTTGGGGTTCCTCTCCTGCGCGCCCGCCTCGTTCCGCTCCGACGCCCCCACCGTAACGTAAGTCACCTTGTACTGGCGAAGCAACTCCAGCAAGCGCTGCGCGGTCAGCGGGGCGTGGCTGGTCGGGTCAACCCCCTGGTAGATGGAGTTCACCATGTTCCTCCGCACCGGAATCTCAGCCGCAAGGGCCGGCTGGCTGCTGCGCCAGAGCGCCTCGTGCGAGTTGTCCCAGGCCAGCAGCGTGGGCACGCCCGTGAAGGCCGACATGCGCCCCGCGTGGGTCTCGTACTCCGTGCTGCAGCACTCCAGCACCACGTCAGAGCCGCCCGCGTGCTCCTTCAGCCAGTAGATCGCGTCGTAGTCGCCGGGCGAGCTCCCTATGAAGTGGGTCGAGCCGTCCAGGCCCCTGAACACCGGCTGCTGTCCGACCTGCCTGCTCATCGGCCCGAAGTAAGAATACATCAGCCCCGACAGCACGAGCAGCCCGAAGACCCCGGCCCAGGTTGCCGCTCCAACCTTCGCGCCCAGCGGTCCGGAGGTAACCACCGCCCGCCCACGCGAGTCGCGTTCCTCGACTACTCTGAACGCCGCGTACAATACCCTCCACACTGCGTATGCGGCCACCAGCGCCCACAGTATCCAGATCTGGTAGTAGAACTTGAAGAGGGTATTCATCCTCATCTGGAAGTTGTCGCGCAGGAACACAACCTCCACCGCCACGCCGATGGTCCCCCCGATCGCGAACATCGCCAGCGCCAGGTTGCGCTCGATTGCGCCCGGTGTCGTCCAGATCAAGTAGACGGACAGCACCACCAGCGGCCCCAGGAAGGCCAGTAGCGGGAACCGGGTCAGCAGGGCGAGCGCCTCGATAACGAGGACGATGCCGCCCAGCCAGGCCAGGCCGCGCCCAGGGGCCTCGCCGCTGCTCCACCGGCTCAAAACAGGAGCGATGAACTCGTAGAGAATCCATACGACGATGGCCAGCAGGAAGATCCCGAAGATCACCATGAAGCCAAGGATGGTCTTGTCCGCTGTGTTGATTATGAGCAGGGCGCTCAGCTTCTGAAGGAGCCCACGCACGATTGGCAGCCTGGCAAGGTTCTCCGGTATCGGCCCGGGCTCGCCTAAGAGCGGGGCCTTGAACGTCAGGTAGAAAAGCGCGAACGACACAACGCTCAGCACGACGACCAGCCCCGACTGCACGATCCAGGGCAAGAAGCGCCGCCACCCGCCCTCGGCCGCGAGGTAAGGCAGTCCAAGCCCTGCCAGCACGACGAGCAGGTAGGTCGGGAAGTCCCAGGTGTTCGTCGCGTACAGGGAGCCCACCGCGATCGCTGTAATCACGATGGCTACCCACGCCTCAAAGCCCCGCGGGAGGCCATCGAGCCAGCTAGTGGCCCGCAGCACTTTGCGCCGGGCGAGCCCGTAGGCAAGGGTCAGCGTGAGAATAACCACGGGCAGTGCGAGTACGTGGGGGTGCATGTCGGCCAGCAGAAATGAGAAGGCCGGGAACTCGTTGATCGTCTCGTAGCCCACCGTCTCCTTCTGGGCAGGCTGGCCGGGTGCCTGCGTGGTCCGGTAGTCCTGGACCACACGCGAAGGGTTCCACCAGTTGAAAGTGCTGGGCGTCTGGCAGTTGAAGCAATATCGCCAGCCGTTCGCTGTCGACGCCTGCGAGGGGTCTTTCACGGCAAACATCGTGGTAAGGTTGCCCATCGCCACCACCATGAGCGCGGCGAGTATGGCGTAAATGTAGGGTGACAGGAAGAACGGCACGCGCGGCGCCTCGTCAGACAAGAAATCTACCGGCTCGTAAGCAGGTCCGGTGGACGCCCCTTGCCGGGCCTCTAGCGGTACCTCCGTCATAGGCCCCGGTTCTCGCCCGTTGCCCTGCCTGGCGGGAGCTTTGGCCTGCTTCTTGTCCAGCACGGCGACGGAGCCGGTTACCGAAGCCACGGGCGTCTCCGCTGCTGTGGAGCGCCTAACCGAGCCAACTGGCGTATCCGCCGCACCCGATTTTCGCCCAACCGGTACCGACCCCCGATCCCCGACCCCCGACCCCTGACTATTTGCCTTCTTCCTCGGCACGGAAGTGAGCACCCTGGTCGCGGCCTGGGTCGCTCTCACGCCCGCGTAGCGACCCAGGCTGCTCGCCACCAGGTTGTATGCGAAGCCGAACGCAGCGAGAGCGGTGAGCGCGAATAGGGTTACGTTGGCGAGGTTGAAAGCCACCTGGCTTGGCACGCCGCTCAGGGCCGTGATCCCCGCCATCAGCACGTAGCCGAAGTAGTAGTAGTTGATCGACTGCCCGGCGAACCACATGTCGTTGGGCGGAAACATCCCGCTCTTCAATATCGCGTTCAAGAAGCCGAAGTCCATGAACTTCTCTTGCGCGAAAATGTCGGGGTTATAGGCCCTGACGATGGCCCAGATTGTGTACGCCAGGGCGAACAGCACCTCCGAGACGACAATGTATCTGATGAACCTGCCCGTCCTGTAGCGCGCAGAGAGCTCGCCGAGCAGGGCCCGCTTGTTCCTGTAGAGCAGCCACCCCGAGAAGCCCGCGAGCACCAGGGTGCATAAGATGAGCGATCCGCGCCCGAACCCAAGCAGCTTTATCATCGCCAGCGTATACGCCAGCCAACCCACCAGCAATATGCCCAGCACCTTGGATACGGCGTACCCTCTATCCGGCAGCGGTCTCAGCAGCACCCCCGCCACTGGAAGCGCCGCGATCCCTAAGACCTCAAGGGTAAGCCACCATACTATCGCATCCGCCATGCTGCCCCTCGCTTCGCTCATTACGAATTACGAATTACCAAGTGGCTGCATCGTAATTCGTAATTCGTAATTCGTAATTCGTAACTACTTCATCCCCGCCAGGCGCGTACGCGCTTCCTTGGCCCACGGATCATCGGGCTCCTTGGCTTTGTCGATGGCCGATTGCAGGGCCTCTTTGGCTTTGGGCACGTTGCCCTTCTGGACGTACACCTCTGCAAGGTGGAGGTACGCCTCGGTGAATGCAGGGTCGGCTTGGACCGCGGCGTTGAACGATTTCTCGGCGTCGTCGTACTTGTGGCGATCGAGATACGCGATGCCTAACTTATTGTGGCCGGCGGCGTTCTTCGGATCGATGTCACGGGCGTCTATATAAGCCTTCAGGGCGTTGTCCTTCTGCCCGAGCTGATCGTAGGCGTCGCCAAGCTGGTGCCTCACTGCGATGTCCTGCGGCCGTTGGACCACAAGGGCCTCCAGTTCGCGGACGGCATCGGGCCAGTAGTTATTGCTGCGATACCAATCGACCAGCTTCATGTGCGTGTCGACGTTTGTGGGATCGGCCGCCACGGCGGCCATCAAGCCCTTCAACTCGGGGTTGTTCGTGGGCGGCGTCGGCACCGGGGTGGGGGTCATTGTGGGCAGCGGTGTGATCGACACTCCGGCCACGCCTGAGCCTTGAACCGGCGCACCCACCAGTTTGCTTGGGGCCTTGTCGCCCTTGTTAACCTGGTAAATGATCGTCCCCTTGATACCGCTGGGGGTCTGGCTCCTGAAGACCTCGGTGAGCACGCCCACTTTAGGGTCGGCCAGTTGGGCGAACTTCGCCAGCCCTGCCCCGGCGCGCGCCTGCTCCAATTGGCCCAGGTAGATGTAGTCCACGTCGTATTTGCTGAGGATAGTCAGCGCCACCTGCGGGTCCTGGGTGGTCAGCAGGGTCCTCGCGTCCCCGTCGCGCTCCCCGACCAGCCAATCGTAGCGCTGCTCACCCTGGTGCAGGCCGCCCACGATCATCGGCAGGCCGGTGTTGGCCGCCACGCGCATGCCGCCGTCGCGGTAGTACTCGTAGGGCCCTTCCATAATAACTCTGAGACCGGGCACGTGCTGGTTGAGCCATTGGATGGCTTCATAGTCGTACTTCAGGTTGATCATCACCGAGCCGGGCGACTCATTTGTGCCGCTGTTTATCGGCCCATACTGGCCCGTCTCCATATACGCCCTCCCGTCGAGCGTACCGAAGGCCGGCGGCTGCGGGAAGCGCTTGCCCGCGCTCACGCGGTCAATTGTCCCGTTCCAGGTGAAGGTCAGCGCCATCGCCAGCAGCACCAGGAACCCAACCGAGAAGGCAATCTTTACAGGGGTCATTTTCAGCTTCGGCCCAACCGTCATCGTTGGATTTTCCGCCACAGGCATGACATAGCTGGGCGCCGGTGCTGGCGGTGCGGGTGGCAGCACTTCAATGTGCCGCTGCTCCTGCACAGGAGCGGGCGACACGTCCTGGGGCGCGGCAGCCGGGCTCTCCTCGCCCAACTCCGTGTCCTCGTCGGACCACACAAGCCAGTTGTGGAGCGGCCCAGTACGGGTGGGCGCCGGTGTGCTCTCTGCCGCGAGGGCGGGCGGTACGTCGCCGTTGGCCGTCGGCCCGGCGGCAGCCGCGCTGTCCCCCTCTTCTAGAACCGGAGCAACGCTCTCTGCGCTCCCGGCGACCAGTGGTATAGTCTGGCCCGCCCAGGGCACCTGCTCACCGGCTTCCGAAACAGAAGGCGTACCGTTGCTGTTGCCGTTCGCTTCGATGCCGCCTGTGCCGTCCACGGGCGCAATCTCCACCGGCACCTGCGAGCTGCTGCCGTCACTCCATGCCTCCTGCATCATCTCCGCGCCTACAACCGCCGCGGGCGCCATGCCCTCGCCGGTCACCGGCGCCTCGCCTCCCTGGCCGTATGCTACGGCGGCGGGAGCCGCCATGGCCGTCGCGGTGTCGCTGCGCCTTTTCGATTCCGGCATACGCTCGCGCACACCGTAGAGGATGTAGTATATGGCCGCCGCCGAACCCGCGCCGTAGAGCAGCCAGACTTGAATGTAGAACTTGAATACCGTGTTCATGCGGTACATGTCGCCGCCCCGGAGGTGGTCGGCAAGATAGACGACTTCAACACCCGCTGACACCGCCAGCGCGGCGAAGAGCAGCATACTTGTGGTGAGGGCCGACGCCGAGCGCGAGGTGGCGAGGCTGGTAGCCATGATGCCGCCCGCCAGCGCCGCCAGAAGAGCCAGCAGCCATTGCCCGGTCGCTAACTGCAGGCCGACCAAAGCGACTGTAAGCCCAAGCAGTCCGAGCCCGGCCCACAGCGGAATGACGCCTGGCGACTCGGGCCGCTGCACGGGAGCCACTACCGCCTGGCTCTGCTGGTGAGCCTCCGCGAGCCAGTTCCCGGCCACAACGGCGTGCCCGTCCGGCACATGGCCGTTTCCGTCAGCGGGGTAGGTCTCCATGCTGCCTGCCGCACCGTTCGATGGCATATCAGCGCCCACACTGGCGGGCTCCGGGATGCCTAGCGACGAAGCGCTGAAGTCATACGCCTCATCGGACGCCGGCTGGGCGTCGAGCACCTCCACGCCCCTTCCTGACCGGCCCTCGGGACCGGAGTCCTCGCGGTCGTTATCGTCGTATTGTACGGGCTCGGTGGTCAGGCCATCGCCGTCTCCGCGCTCCGCAGAAAACGCCATTGGGCTTGGGCCAATAGTGATGGGCGGCGATGCGCCTATGCTCATGCCCGCCGGAGAGGCTCCTGCCATCGCGGGCACCAGCCGCCCCTCGTGGGCCGGCATCAGTGAAAACGCCGCCGCGCCCTCCGGTACCATGGTGCGCGATGGCGACGGGCCTCCTATGCCGACCATCCGGCCAAGTTCGCTCGCCGCCGCCCGCCAGGGGAACGCCCACAGCCGCGCTATCAGGTAGCAGCTTGCCACGAATACGAAGAGCACCCAGATCATCAGGTACTCCCCAACAGTGGTTCGGTGCATGATCTCGCTGGTATCTGGGATTACACCTCCGTCAACCAGAGGGCGCACTTCCAGCTTCAAGACGTTCTTGAAACTGAGCAAGAAGGGCAGGCAGGCCAACAGCGAACCCGCAGCCAGGAGACCCAGGGTGACGATCCCGGTGCCCCACAGGGCCACTCGGTCGCTGCGGTCCAGCTTGCGGGTGGAGGGCTCTTCGAGGGCTGCCGTGCCGGATACCTCTCCCCTAGCCTCGGCCTGCCCTGACCGCTTCGATCCGGCAAGGAGCAACGCGATCAAAATGGCCCCGCCCGCGACGGCTGCGAAGGTCGGGAAGTCCCAAGAGTTGGTCGCGAAAAGTGTGCCCAGCCCCACCGCGGTCACTCCGAACATCAGCGCCCCCGACCAGCCTTCGCCCCAGAGCCAGCTAAAGGCGGCCCCGATCCTCGACGTTAGAGTTGCCCCCGCTACCCTCTCCGCGGGGCTCCTGAACGGACCTGCGAAGGCCAGGTTGAGGCACAGCGCCGCCATGAGCAGAGTGAACGGCATATCGATGAGGTGCGGGTGGAAGTCGGCGAAGAGGAAGCTCCAGAAGGGGAACTCGTTGATAGTATGGGCCACGATTCGGCTCGGCCCCCAGAAGTCAAACTCGCGCAGGGGCGGAGTTACGATGGACTGCTCTGTAAAGCCGAGTTGTCGAGCGAACTCCACAGCTTTAGCAGCGAGATCGGGCCTCCAGATAACTAGCAACTCATAGGCCCCACCCATGTTACCGATGGCCAGCATAAGGAAGCCTGAGAGGAACCCGAAGGCCATCCCCGCTCTCGAAACGGCATGCTCGCTTCCTCTCCCCCTCTGAGCGCGTGCCACGATGTTGTAGACGATGCTCGCGCCCGCCGTGAAAGTGAGGCCGTAGAGCATGGGGATCGCCAGGTTGATACCGAGGCCGGGGTCCACCCCGATCAGCTTCATCATCACGCCCATGATGAATTGACCGTAGTAGTAGTAGTTGACGTAGCCCTGCGCGAAGAAGGGATCGGCCGGGGGCATCCAGGGCGTGCGGAGCACCGCGTTCAGGAACCCGAACTCCATTGGCTTCTCGCCGCCGAGCGACGGGTGCCACAGGTCCGGGTTGAGCATGCGCACGAAAAGGAACGCCAGGAACGCCGCGAGGAAGATTACCTCATAGAAGACGATCAGCCGCTTCTTGTTTGCGTACAACTCAACCCACAAGGCGCGCGCCCCCAGCCGCCAGCAGAGCCACGATAGGCCGGCCAGCAGCGCGAGCATGAACGCGACGCCCCACACGGTAAAGGGTATTAGCTTCGCGCTGGAAACGGTCCATACGCCCCAGGCAAGGAGCAGAAGGCCCACCAGCTTCGCTAGCGGATAGCCCCTGTCGGGCAGCCTGCGGCAGATAATTAGCACGAGGGGCAGGGCTACGATGCCCACCACTTGTATCGCCAGGAACCAGAGAATAACGGCCAGCCATTGCGTGTCAGGCTGGGCTAGGGGGTTCCACGCGTAGTCGTTCAGGTCCCCCAGCTTGGCGATGGGCACGTCGTATGCAAGCGACAGGTCGTCGGTGACGGTGCCGTGTCGGGCCGTGCTGTAGTTGGTGCCCGGCCTTGTAACAGCTGTCAGGGCCGACTGGAACAGGATATGGAGTTGATCGGCCGTGACATCGGTGTTCTTCTTGAACACGTCCACCCTCGGGTGGTCATAAACGGTGAAGCTCTCATCCGCCGTCTGGTCGGGGAAGTTTATGCCGAGCAGTTGCGGCGTCACCATCTGCGTGTGCACCAGTTCGAAGCCGAGCTTGCCCTCGTAGAGTAGCTCGTAGAATTTGTCCTGAACGGGGTAGCGCCATGGAAGGTGCCTGATCGACCCGTATATCCGGTTGCTTGCGATATATATGTAATCGGTTTTGGAGAGTTGCTCTTGAATGTATTGTAGTTCGGCGTCGCCCGGCCTGTCGTCATATAAACCGAACTCGGTCTTTGGCCCCAACGCACCAACCTGGCGCGGGGGCTCACCCTCCTTGGGCGGCACTCCCAGTGGAAGCTCGTCGTCCCATCCCTCTTTGCTTCCAATCGCCGGGCGATCAGCACCGGCCGCCTGGATTGTGGTCGGCAGAAAGTCCATGATCCAGCGCGATGCCTGCACCCGCGAGTGCTCCTGGCTGTAGATGTTCATGAAGGCCACGGCCCACAGGAACGCGGCCCCGACAGCCACCGCACTTACGATGGCGAATAGGTTCCGCTGTACCACGGCCATCGGCCTGCGACTGGTGCGCAGCCACGGTGAGCGCGCGCTCAGCTTTCGCATCAACGCGGCCCCGCGCATGAGCATGGCGGCTCCGAGTATGCAGTAGATGGGCACAAGCGGCAGCACATAGCGCATCCACTTGGTCTCGACTATCAGGATCGTGGCCCAGTATGGTATGGCCCCGGCCAGGAGCAATATTTCCGCTGGCCTGCGCTTAATGGCGTACCAGAGTCCTACAAGGAAGCCCAGGACCACTATCACCCCTGGAATCGGGCTCATGCCCCAGAAGACCAGGTTCTGCATGTGGTAGAGGATGGGGATGGTGCCCACGTACTGCCGCGTGTAGGGCACGTCGTTCTCGTCGTGGCCGCTCTGTATCCCCGCCTGCTCCACGATCCCGCCCCAGAACGGGCTGGAGTTCAGCACCGCCTGCACGCCGCCCTCGCTGAAAGCGGAGTACTGGAAGCTGGGCAGCACGTACGGCTCGGAGATGGCGAAGGCCAGTAAGGCGCAGACCCCTGCTATCACTAAATAGCGCAGGCCCCGAATGAAGTGCTGTGTGCCCGACATCTCGCGCTCGGCGGCGCTCGCGGGCTTGACCCCGATAGGATCATCGAACTCGGCGCCCAGGGCGCGGGTCTTCTTCCGGTAGCCGGCTCTCAGGGCGATGGCCGCTATCACGATGACGGCGAACAATACCACCGACACCTTACTGGCCACCGCCAACCCGAGGCAGAGGCCAACCCCCACGGCCGCGCGCCATGAAGGCCTTTGCATAAGGACCACCGCGAAATAGAGGGCCCCCATCATGAAGGTCACCAGGAAAGCGTCGGATGCGTAGAAGTGTGCGATCTGTATATGCGTAACGGCGAAGCCCACCAGGGCCGCCGCTATCAATCCCGCCGTGCGCGAGTATAGCCGCCTCGCTATAAGAAAGACCAGCAATACCGTTATGAGGTCGAACAGCGCGGCCAGCATGCGCCCGATCTTGGTGATCCCCTCGTAGCCCAACCACCACCCCGCCGGATGAATGTCGGTGCGCGGCACGTACTGGTCCCAGGCCCACGCCACTCCCTTGGTCAGGTACACAGGGAGCGAGCCGTACGGGTAATGTTTGCCCGCCCTGCGGAGGTTCAGAGGGCTATTCGCTACGTCGAAGAACTGCGCGCTGGCCGTGGGCCAGGTCAGGCCCATGGTCTGGTCGACTATGAACCGCTCGTCTGGGTGCTGGTGGGTGTCTTGATCGAAGTCGCGTCCGTAGAAACGGAAGAAGCCGGCGAGGATCAGGATCGCGAGGAGGGCAATGGTCGTCCGGTATCGTACCCAGAACGACTCCTTTGGCTCTTCCCTGCTGGCGGGCGGGTACCCGCCTGCGGGCACGGGGGATTGGCTCTGGGCAAGAGGGTTGGCAGTCAAGCGCAGCTCCTAATTGTCATCCGATTACGCATAGAAAAAATAACTGAGTGCTCTAACGGTAAGCCGATGCGCAGAAGCACTACACGATCTATTTTATGGCAAAGCACGCAGTCAGTAAAGATAATTCTAACATAACGACTTATCGCTAGGCAAGTGCCAACGGGTTATTTTTCGGGTAGCCCCTATCTACTCCATCCTCGCTAATGTTAGTAGTCGACCTGTACTTGCTATCCGGCGTCGATGCAGCCGGAGGCTCGCTGGCCTGCTCATTGACATCCACTTTGTTCTACCATAAGCTAGTATCGATGCAACAGCTTTACCCACGCCGGAATAACAGGCGAGTCTCCCGTTGGGCTCGGCGTGGCACACAGCCATGATCGCCGTCACCTACTGCCTCGTGTGTGGCGCGGCCCTCACGGAGGGCGAAATCGCCACGGAATTGCGTCCGAGGCTCTTCTGTGCTTCCTGCGGCTACATCCACTATATCAACCCCAAGGTAGTTTGCGGGACCCTGCCGGTTGAGGACGGCCGCGTTTGGCTCCTGCGTCGCGGCATCGAGCCTCGCCTCGGCTACTGGACATATCCCGCTGGCTTTCAGGAGATTGACGAGTCGAGCGAGGAAGCAGCCATGCGCGAAACCATCGAAGAGATTGCCTGCCCGGTGGAGCTCACCGGCCTCTTCGGCGTCTACTCCCGGCCCGGAGCGCCGGTCAACATCGTCTACCTGGCCCGTCTCATAGCGGGTGGTTCCCGCCCAACCCCCACCGACGAAGCCCTCGAGGTCCGTGCCTTCACACCCGACGAGGTCCCCTGGGTGGATCTTGCGTTCCCAAGCACCCAATTGGTGCTCCAAGATTGGGTCAGCAGCAGCCGCCAATAAGCCCCACAACTGACCACAACCCGCTTTTCTACAATATTGGCTGTTTTAACTAGCAAAATCCCCTTGACATACCTCTCAAATTAAGGTATATTCATTTCGCTTGTCCCTGGAAATGGGATCTGGACGACTGAACACCAGGAGAGAGGGTAAATAGATGAATTTCGGTGCTGCGGTGTTGACGTTTCGCGAAGGCCTGGAAGCTGCACTGATCATAGCCATAATGCTTGGCTACCTGAAAAAGGTGGGCCGCCTGGAGCACCGGTATGCCGTGTGGGCCGGAGCCCTCTCGGCGGCTTCCCTGGCCGTGGCTTTCACCGTCGTCCTGGCCCTCCTTGGCAACACCTTCGAGGACCCGGCCAAGGCAATCTACGAGGGCGCGACTTCCCTGCTTGCGGTCGGCATCCTCACCTATATGATCTTCTGGATGTCGCGGCACGCCCCCTACATCAAGGGAGCCCTGGAGCAGAGCATGAAAGCTAGCTTCGTGGGCGGCGCCGCCTGGGGTCTCTTTGGGGTAGCCTTCCTTACCGTGGCCCGCGAGGGCGTAGAAACGGCCCTCTTCCTCTCCGCCTCCGCCTTCCAGACCTCCGGCGCCGCCACGCTCTTCGGCGGCATCGTGGGCCTGCTATTGTCTATAGCCGCCGCCTATGCCGTCTACATAGCGGGCGCAAGGCTTAATCTGCGGCTCTTCTTCAAGATTGCGGGCTTCATGCTGGTCTTTTTCGGTGCTTCCATATTGCGTTACGGAATTCACGAGTTCCAGGAGATTGGCTGGCTGCCCGCGCTGATCGACCCCGTCTGGAACACCGGCGAATGGATCCCCACCGCCAGCACTGCAGGCACCATTCTCCAGGCCCTCGTTGGCTATACTTCCGAACCCTCCCTGCTTGAGTTGCTTGCCTACTGCGGCTACCTGGGCATCATGTTCACGGCGCTGCTCCTCCCACCACGCAGAAAGTCGCAAGCGCCGGCCCCAACTCCTGCCCCCATTCCCGCACCGTCTACCTCAGAGGCCGCGCCCTCCGAGCACAACGTCAAAAGCGCCCCCGTCTAGACCCCGCGACAATAGGGCCGCTCCCCAGAAAAGCGGTGTACTTGCCTCCCTGCCAGGTACTTGGGGGATTGGAGCCCAACACCACCCCTTCCCCAACGGCCAAGAGGGGTGCGGGGCCCTCCCTGCCGGGCGTTTGGGGGTGTCCCCCAAGTACCTCCTTCCCCATCAAGGGGTGCAGGGGTCTCCCTGCAGGGGGTTTGGGCTGCCCCCAACTCTCCCTTCTTACAGGTCTTGACTCAAGATTAGATAATGATCTACGATTCCCCATTTTCTCCGCTCCACGCGTGAGAATCCCCAAAAATGGTGAAAACCGGAAAAACCGGAAACCGCTGTAATCTCTTAGCACCCCGCAAATCTCATTGTCACTCTAACTCCGGTTGCCAGGTCGTGCGCGGGTGGCTATAATGATTACGTAGGGGTACAGATGGACGCAAGTGGTGACGTTGTATTGATATATTGCCCATGCGGCAGCGAAGAAGAGGCCGCGAAGATCGCTAGCGCTCTCTTGGAGCGGCAGCTTATCGCCTGCGCTAACCTCCACCAGACCCGGTCGCTCTACTACTGGGGCGGCCGCCTGGTCGACGAGCAAGAAACCGTCCTTCTGTGTAAGACGGCGGCATCCCGTGTCCAGGCGGCTGAGGGGGCGATACGTGAATTGCACAGCTACGACATACCGTGCGTTTTGCGCATCGAGCCCGCGCAGGTGAACGGCGATTATGCCCGGTGGGTGCTCGGCGAGGTGTCCGCGGCGCGTCGTGCCGTGGGCGCGGAGAACCTGGCCGCTGCGCCCGAGCAGGCGTGAAGGAATAGCCTTGGAGATATTCGGCGTAGGGTTGCCTGAGATGCTTGTGATTGCCATTGTGGCGCTCATCGTACTGGGGCCTGACCGCCTGCCTGAAGCGGCGCGGACGCTGGGCAAGGGGGTCGCGGACTTCCGCAGAGCCATCGAGCCGGCCCGCAATGCCTGGGCAGAGGTTTCGAGGGAGATCTCGGCGGTCACGACGGTCGCGGGCGAAGCGACGGGCAATCCGTGGACCGTGCACCCAATAGCCGAGGGGTTGTCCCCGGAGGAGCGCGACCGATTCTTCGCGACCGGTGAGATACCCGAGTGGAAGCGGACCGAACTAGCACAGCTCGACGCTGTCCACTCAAATGGTAGCTCGGATGTGCCCCCAGGCGACCCGGCAGACCTTGCCTACCCCATGCCTCACTCCACGCTGGCCGGTGAGCCCACGGCACCACTCGGGGAGCTTGAGGACCTGGATTACCCCGAACCGCCACGGATCGAACCGGTGCCATCCGAGAACGACCCAGGGGCGCAGGCGGCCGGCAGCCAGCAGTAGTCAGCTTGCAGTGTTCGTGTACTACCGACTTTCGTCTACTCCTAACGACCTACTTTGCTTGGGCACCCGGCCATTCTCGCCCCGCGGGAACCATTTTCCGTTGGCTGCTGTTAATAGTTAAGACAGGTCAACCTGTCGGTCGTGGTATTTGAGCGCGTTTGCGGCAGACGCGCCTTGGGGGACCTCCTGGGTCTGCCTCTACCCCTCGGGCGGTGGGGTCTATTATAATATAGAGGTAAACCCCTGAACCGCGGAACCCTGTATGGCAGCCAAGCGGAGGTGGCGATGCCGGCTCGACAACGCAACCAGCAAGCAGCCGCGGGCGGTAGAGACTACCGCGCCGAACTTGAGCGGGCGCTCAAGCTGGCGCACCGTCACCTGAGCCGCAAGCGCACTGCTCGGTACATTCTTCTTACCTGTTCCATCCCACTGCTCCTCGCCGCGTTCTGGGTGGCACTCATAAGATTCTCGCTGCTGGATCTCCCCTGGTGGCCCGTGCTGCTTGCACCAATCCTATGGCTCCCGCTCCTCACCTTTTGGCTCTCGAGGAAGCCCATAACCCGAGCCAGGTGCGCCCGCTTCCTCGACGCAGCCCTCGAACTTGACGAGCGCGTCCTGACTTGCCTCGAAGTCGGGGGGCGCACCTGGCTTGGCTCACGGTCCGGCCTGGCTCCGGCCTTTGCCCAAAGCCTGTATGCCGACACTGTTGAGCTGGTCCAGCAGCGCCTCTACCTGCTACCCACCGCTTCCAGGCAGCAGGGGCCACGTTCTCGAAAGGCTGCGCCGCTCCTGGCCCTCCTCGGCGCGGTTCTCCTGCTTGCGGGTGCTATCGTCATGCCAAGCCCCGTGGCTGGCCTGAAGACCGAGCGCAATGCCATCCGCTCGGCCCTGGACTCCCAGGCCAAGCGCGTCGCCGATCTACACGCCGAGCTGGTGAAGCGTGCCGACGTGCCCGATAGCCTCAAGAGTACAATAGCCGCCGAGTTGGACCGGCTGGAGGCACGCCTCCGCGCCTCCGGGCAGGACCGGTCGCAGGCCCTCGCGGAAATTGCGGCGTCAGAAGACAAACTCCGCCAGCTATTGCCCGCCGCGGCTTCCGATTTCGAGGGGCTGGCGCGGGCGGCGCAACAAATAGAGTCGGGAGTAGCGGGCGTTACCGAGTGGGACCCCGCGTCCACGAAAGAGACCACCGACCTCGGCCTGGCCTCCGACGCCGCCAATTACCTCAAGCCCTATGTCAACCAGCTATCCACTGTGCAGTCCCGCGTCATGTCCAGCGCCCTCGACCGGGCCGCGGCCCTCGCCGCTGACAAGGACCCGGCCCTGGCTCAGAACCTGACCGACGCGGCCAATGCAGTCCGCAGTAAGGACGAAGCCAAAGCCTCCGAGGCCCTCTCCAATGCTTCAACCCGCTTGCGCGCCTCCGAGAAGGAGCAGCAGGTAGCTCAGGCCCTCGAGGGCACTCTGTCCAAACTGGACGATGGCCGCCAGACCATCGCCAGGGCCGGCACGACAACTGCTGCGAAGCGTGGTCAGGTCGGCTTCCGCCGTTCGGCACCACAGCAACCCGGCACCGGCGACGGCTCCGACGCGTCCGCCTCCGGCCAGCAGGACGCCGCCGGTAACAGCCCCAACATAGGCCAGAACCAGCCGGCCCTTGGCTCGTCCGCCGGGCCGGGACCGGGCACGCTCCAACAGAGTAGCGGGGGCGGGTCCACAACGGCCGGAGCCGGCGGCTATCCGCAGCCAGGTAACGGTTCGGGCACTAGCGGCGGACCGGGGTCCGGTGCGGGCGGGGGCAGCCCGTCCGGGCAGGGTTCGGTGCAGGGGGCAATCCGCGGACCCGTGCGGGTGGGCGGTGCGTCCGGTAGCGGGAGCGACGCGGCGGGGACCGGCGTAGGCACCGCCTCATCTGCACAGACTTCATCGGGCGCTCCCCAGGGCGACAAGATTTTCGTGCCCGCGCAGGGGGCCCCCGGAGAGGCAACCGGCACGTCAGGTCAGTTCGCGCCGCCCAGCGCGGGCACTGACGCTGTTGGGGGCCGCGTGGGGGAGGGCTCGTCCGAGGGCTCCTCGCATGCCGGACCGGGGCTTGGGCAGCTCACCCAGATCCGCACACCCTACAACGAGGTGCTCGGCCGCTACGCCGACCAGGCGACCCAGGCCCTCGAGCGCACTTACGTGCCCCCTGATGCCAAGGAGTACGTGAAAGAGTACTTTACCGAGCTCGGTAAGCAGACAAAGTAACAACCACCAACTTTTGAGGAGTAGTCTGTGGCAATTAGCCCATCGGAAAAGCAACGCGAGCAGCAGGATGGCGCGGACGCGAGTACGGGAGTAGCCCTGAGCGCCGAGGCGTTCCGCGATAGGGCCATCCGCATCGAGACGGAGATCGGCAAGGTCATTGTGGGTCAGAGGAACATCATCCACCAGGTGCTCGTCTGCATGCTCGCGGGCGGGAATGCCCTATTGGAGGGCGTGCCCGGCCTCGGCAAGACGGTGCTCGTCCGCACCCTGGCCGACGCCATCGATTGCGAATTCAGCCGCATCCAGTTCACCCCGGACCTGATGCCCGCGGACATTATTGGCACCAACATCCTGGTCGAGGACGAGGCCGGTGGGCGGCGCTTTCAGTTCCAGAAGGGTCCCGTGTTCGCCAACCTTCTCCTGGCCGATGAAATCAACAGGGCCACCCCCAAGACCCAATCGGCCCTCCTCGAGGCCATGCAAGAGGGCACTGTGTCCGTGGCCCGCACGATTTACGACCTCCCCAAACCCTTCTTCGTGCTGGCGACCCAGAACCCTCTGGAGATGGAGGGTACCTACCCACTCCCCGAGGCCCAGCTCGATAGATTCTTCTTCAAGCTGAACGTGCCTTTCCCTACCGCCGCTGAGTTGGTGGCAATATCGGACCGCACCACCTCAGGTCAGGACATCACAGTCAGGTCTGCGGCCACGGGGGCCGAAGTCCAGGCAATGCAGCACCTCGCCCGCCAGACACCCATCGCCACCCACGTGACCACCTACGCCGCCCGCCTCTTGCGCGCCACTCACCCCGACAATCCGGAAGCCGTGCCCATGACCCGGCGATACGTCCGGTACGGTGGCTCACCCAGGGCGTTGCAGGCGATGATACTCGGGGGGAAAATCATGGCCCTGCTTGACGGCAGGTATAACGTGGCGTTTCGCGACGTGCGCACTGCAGCGGTGCCGGCCCTGCGCCACCGCCTCATCCTTAACTTCGACGGCGAGGCCGAGGGCATCAGCCCGGATGCCATTATCGCCGAGGTTCTCGACCAGACCGCAGAGGACGCTGGATAGCATGGCGGCGGTGGAGGAGAGGCGGTAACTATGGGGTTCCTAGCGCCTCTGGGGCTGGTAGCGCTGCCGCTGCTCGGCATCATCCTGGCCCTCTACCTCCTGAAACTGCGCCGTCCCATGGCGCCCGTCGGCAGCCTGCACCTCTGGGACTCCCTCACTCGCGACCGCGAGGCCAACTCACTGTGGCAGCGGCTGCGCGTATCGATGTTGCTGCTCTTACAGTTGGTGGCCTTGCTGCTCATGGTGCTCGCGCTAGCTCGCCCGTGGCTCCCCTCAAGTGAGCGCATCGGCCAGCACGCCATCATCGTGGTGGATGTGTCGGCCAGCATGTCGGCTCCGGCCGAGCCGGGCCGGCGAGATAAGACCCGGCTCGACGCCGCGCGCGCCAAGGCAATTGACATCGTCGACAATCTGCCGCAGGACGGCACCGCCACGCTGATCTCCTCGGACGAGCATGCCTCGGTAGTCGTGCCGGCCACCGGTGACCGGGCAAGGTTGCGCAATGCCATCAACGCCCTGAAGCCCGAGGCGCGCGGCACCGACATGACGGAGGCCCTCAAGCTGGCCGGGGCCACGGCG
Organism: Chloroflexia bacterium; assembly: GCA_045805005.1. Classification (GTDB taxonomy): domain Bacteria; phylum Chloroflexota; class Chloroflexia; order QHBQ01; family JADMIH01; genus JADMIH01. The sequence goes on along the minus strand of JBJMMB010000340.1, from coordinate 32,047 downwards.
GCCCGCCAGGACAACAGCGTCGCGTGGGTACTGTCCGACGGGGCTTTCCCGTCGCTCAAAGACCGCGTCGAGCCGTTGCAGGCCGATCTCCGGTTCGTGCCCTTCGGCTCCGGCCTCCAGAACCAGGCGGTTACGGCTCTGTCTCTCCAGCAGCAGGCGGGCAGCCTCCAACTATTCGTGCAGATTGCTAACTCCGAGGACGTGACTGTAACCCGCCGCCTTGACCTGACGGTGGATGACTCACCCTGGGCCGCGCGCACCCTGACAATCCCCCCGGACGCCACCCAGGAACTGGTGCTTGACGACTTGCCCATAGGCGCCCGAGTGGTGCAAGCCGCCCTCGCCGGCGAGGACGACGTCGCACTGGACGATACGGCGTGGGTTGTCAACCGCTCGAGCGCCCCGGCTAACGTGCTGCTGGTTACGCCCGGCAACACGTTTCTCGAGTTGGCGCTTTCGCTCCTCCCGACCGTGAACCTGTACAAAGTCGCGCCGGGTGAGTACAAGCCTGCGGGCAAGGTGGACGGCGCTCCCGTGGACCTTACCATATTCGATGCCGGCATCACGGGTACCCTGCTGAGCGCGCTGCCTGTGGGCAACATCCTGCTCATCGATCCACCGGCTGCCAATCCGGTCATCAGCGTCACTGGTGTGATAACGGACCCAATCCCCAGCACCGGCTCGTTCTCCACGGTCGATTCGGTGGCTGGCGATCCTGCCGCTGTACCGACCGATCCCCTGCTGCGCTATGTGGATCTCTCGCAAGTCCACATCGCGAGCGCCGCACAGGTCGAGACTCCGAAATGGGGGAGGGTCGTTCTCTCCAGCGACAAAGGCCCTCTGCTAGTCATCGGGGACGAGAGCGCCAGGAAGGTGGCAGTAGTGGCCTTCGACCTCCACGATAGCGATCTGGCATTGCAGACCGCTTTTCCCATGCTCGTGCGCAACCTGGTGACCTCGCTCCTGCCCGTACCCGCCGGTGGGCTGCCGGCGGTGGTCGATCCGGGGACTTCCGTGGGCATCGACCCGCCCAGCGCCGGAGTGGCGAGCATAACGGTGGAGGATCCCGCCGCAAAAGATTGGAGCTACCCTGTCGTCACCGGCACAACACGGGTGGCCTTTGCCGAGACGGAGCAACCTGGTGTCTACTATGTCAGCTATTACGGCAATGGCACCGGCGGAAAGGAGGTTGCCCCCCTGCTGGGCCAGGAGGCGTTCGCCGTCAACTTCCTCTCGCGAGAAGAGAGCACGGCGCTGCCCGTGCGCAGCCCAGACCTGCCGGTGGTAGCTTCGGCGCCCTCTGGTTCCGCGCCGGCAGCCGCAGCACAGGAGACATTCAAGCGCGAAGCGTGGCCCCTGGTGGCGCTTGGGGGATTCCTGATTCTACTCGTGGAATGGACCTATGCGCAACGCATCGCCATCCGGCGCGCCGTGACAGAGTGGCAAACCCGGCGCGGCGTGAGCCGAGAAACATGAGGCATGAAGCGTGAACAAGGCTGAGAAACATTGAACCTACCGCTGCAACTGTCAGAGCCAAAAGCTCTCATCCTGCTACTCACCATCCCTGTGGTCGTGTTCCTGGGCCTGCTTGGGGCTCGAGCGCGGCCCCGGGACGCCATGCGAATCCGTGTGAGCATCGTGATACGGTCTCTGGTGCTGGCCCTGCTGGTGTTGGCTCTAGCCGGGCTCCAGTTTGTATCGGCGGGCGGCCCCCTGAGCGTGGTATTCCTGGTTGACGAATCGTCCAGCGTGAGCGAGGCCACGCAGGCGACGGCCATCAAGTACGTGCAGGACGCCATAGCGCACCTGGGACCCGACGACCGGGCCGCGGTGGTGCTATTCGGAGAGCGCGCTGTGGTAGCGCGGGCCCTGGCAGGTGACCGTGATCTAAAGCCATTCGGTACCAAGCCGGCGGTCACGGCCACCAATATCGGCGACGCAATCCAGGCGGGCCTTGCCCTCTTTTCAGAGGGCGGCTCCAGGCGGTTGGTGCTGCTGAGCGATGGCGCGGAGACCGCCGGTAATGCCGCAGAGCAGGCTCGGCTGGCCGCCCAATCGGGCGTGCAACTCTCGGTTGTGCCCCTCACCGCCGGTGCGCAGAACGAGGTGGCGGTCGACAGGGTGATGGCGCCGGATACCGTACCCGCGGGGCAGGAGTTCGAGGCGCGGGCCGTGGTGAGGACCACCTCGGACCGCGCGGCCACCGTAAGTCTATTTGACAATGACCAGCCGGCAGGCCAGAAGGACGTGCAGCTAAAAGCCGGCGACAACGCCCTGAGCTTCACAGTTAGGCCTACGCAGGAGGGGTTCCATGTGCTGAAAGCGCGGGTGACGTCGGTTGACGATCTCCACCCCGAAAACAACGAGGCCGCTGCGTTCACGATGGTCAGAAAGCCGCCCACGGTGCTAATAGTGGCGGGCAGTCCCGCCGACGCAACGACTTTAAAGACCGCGCTGCAAGCCAGCCACGTACAGGCCAAGGTTGTGTCCCCCGACTTGATGCCCACCGCCGACGAAACACTCAGCCCTTACGACGCCGTGGTGCTCGGCAACGCCTCGGCTGAGTCGATAGGTGTCGAGGGCCAGCAAGCCCTCCAACGCTTCGTGCGCGACCTCGGCCACGGCCTCATCATGCTGGGGGGCGATGCCAGCTATGGGGCGGGAGGCTACCTGCGGACCCCGGTCGAGGAGGCGTTGCCGGTAACAATGGACGTGCGCACCAGCGAGGAGCGAGCCTCCCTCGCCATGACGTTCGTCGCCGACAAATCGGGAAGTATGGGCCGCTGTCACTGCGGCAACGCCCAGCAGTTCAATCCCGCGATGCGCACCGAGTTTGGCGTGAGCAAGCTGGAGATCGTGAAGCAGGCCATCTCTAAGGCAGCGGCCGTGCTCAATTCCACCGACCAGGTGGGAGTCGTCGGCTTTGACGAGTCGGCGCATGAACTGGTTGGGATGCAGCAAATGGGCAACCTGGGGCAGGGCCGCCTGGAAGCCGACCTCAAGCCCGTCGCCGCCGAGGGGAACACCAACCTGCACGCAGGCCTCCAGGCGGCGGTGGACGAACTCAAGCAGACCGACGCGAAGCTCAAGCACATTATCCTCATCAGCGACGGCTGGACTCGCCAGGCCGACTTCAATGCACTGCTCAATGAGATGGATGCCCAGAACATCACCCTCTCTACTGTGGGTGCGGGGCAGGGCGCCGGCGACCTTTTGCGCCAGTTAGCGGAAAAAGGAGGGGGCAGGTACTACGCTGCCGAGGACGTCAATACGATCCCGGACGTATTCCTCAAGGAAACGGTACGTGTCGTCGGCTCCTACTTCGTCGAACAACCGTTCAAACCGCAGATGACGCGCGCCAGCCCCATTATTAAAGGACTTGACAGCGCCGGGCTGCCCAGGCTGCTTGGATATAACGGCTCCACCTTGAAACCGAATGCCGAGTTGATCATTAAGTCGCCGGCGGGCGACCCCATCCTCGCGCAGTGGCAGTATGGCCTGGGGCGCTCGGTCGCATGGACGCCCGATGTGAAAGGGCGCTGGGCCACCGACTGGGTGAAATGGCCCCTCTTCGCGCAATTCGCGGGACAATTGGTGGGCTGGACCATCCCCCAGGAGGCCTCGCCGGGGCTTGAGACTGCCTTCTCATTCACGGGAGCGGCGACTACCACCGGCCGCGACGTGGCCCTGCGTATCGTGTCGCAAGAGAATTCCGGTGCGCCCCGCAATTTCCTCAATACGTCGGTGACCGTCACGGGGACCAAAGGCACGGCCGTAGAATCGAAGCCGGTGCAGGAGTCACCTGGCACCTACGCTGGGGTCGTGAAGAACCTGACGGAGGGTGTCTACCAGGTACGCGTCGAACAGCGTGACTCCGTGACCGATAAGCTAGTGGCCGTCCAGCAGACAGGCCTGGTCGTCCCATACCCGAGCGAGTACCGGCTCCAGTCCGGAGCGGAGACGGCGGCGAAGAACCTGCTCTCCGACCTGGCGCAGCTCGGCCATGGCAAGACGCTGTCAATCTCGGCCCCGGCGGAGGCCCTGACGCACGATATTGCTTCACAACCCCGGCCCATCAGCCTCTGGCCCTGGCTCTTGGCCCTGGCTATCGCACTCTTCCCGCTCGACGTGGCGGTACGGCGCCTGACGGTCACGCGGACCGATATGCGCTCCGCCGTGGCGCGCCTTGCGGGGCGCCGCACGTGAGTTCGATAGACTTCAACTGCGATATGGGCGAGAGCTTCGGCACCTGGCGCAAAGGGGCGGACGAGGCGATCATGCCCTACATAACATCGGCAAACATCGCTTGCGGTGCGCACGCCGGCGACCCTGACACAATGGCCGCCACGGTAAGGCTCGCCAGATCGCATGGGGTTGAGGTGGGAGCCCACCCGGGCTACCCGGACCTCATTGGCTTTGGCAGGCGGCCAATGTCCCTCAGCCGCGACGAGCTGATTCATAGGCTCTTGTTCCAGTTAGGCGCGCTCTGGGCGATCGCCAGGGGAGAGGGGCTCGAGTTGAGCCACGTCAAGCCCCATGGCGCGCTTTACAACAGCGCCTGCACCGACCTGGATCTGGCGCTCGCGGTTGTGGACGCTCTGGCTGCTTTTTCCGCTGGTCTTCCGCTGGTCGGGCTGCCGGCATCCCGCCTGGAGCAGGCGGCGCACCAGAAAGGCATCCCCTTCATGCGGGAGGGCTTCGCTGACAGAGCCTATGAGCCGGATGGCTCACTGCGTGATAGACGCCGGCCCGGATCGTTGCTCGCGTCACCGGAAGAGGCGGCCGCGCAGGCGGTGCAACTCGCCCGCGGCTCAGTGCGCTGTTACGATGGCAGTAAGCTGACGTTGAACATTGATACCATTTGCATCCACGGCGACACGCCCGGCGCCGCCGACATTGCCGCGCGGGTGCGAGGCGCGCTCGAAGCGGAGGGGATTGTCGTGGAGAGGACGCGGGTAGCTGGCGCCTCCTGACGTGGTCGCACCATCGATTCACCGGCTCGGTGACGCCGGGTTGCTTGCCTTCACGGGCCACACACTAACCTCGGAGAACAACGACAGGGCACACTCACTTGCAGCACGACTGAAAGAGGGGGCCCACCGGGGTGTGCTGGACGTTGTGCCTGCTTACACAAGCGTGCTGGTGATCTTCGATCCGCGCGTGCTCGCGGAAGAGGACCTGCGTGTCCTTGTGCGGTCAGCAAGCGCGGGCTCGACTTCCTTTGCGCGGCCCACGGTGCGTGCTCACACTATTCCGGTTTGTTATGGCGGCCACGATGGCCCGGACCTGGCAGCGGTGGCGGTGGCGCATGGATTATCTCAGCGCGACGTGATCGCCCAGCATTCCGCCCCCACTTACCGCGTCTACTTCGTTGGCTTCATGCCGGGTTGGGCCTATATGGGCACTGTGCCGGACGCCATTGCCACCCCTCGTCTATCGTCGCCGCGCGTGCGGGTGCCGGTGGGCTCGGTGGGCATCGCCGACGCCAAGACCGGTGTCTACCCATTGTCCACCCCTGGAGGGTGGAACCTGGTGGGCCGCACCGCGCAGGTCCTCTGGGACCCCGGGAGCGCAAATCCTGCGCTGCTGGCCGCGGGCGATTCTGTGCGCTTCAGGTCCTCACGCTCACAACCCGAGACAGTTCCACTGGTGATTGGAGTCGCCAATCCGCAAACCCCCGCGTTCGAAGTGCTAGAGGCAAAGGGCATGACCACCGTCCAGGACCTGGGCAGGCCCGGTTATGGCTCGGTGGGGCTCGCATGCGGAGGGGTTATGGACCGGGAGGCAGCAGTGCGAGCCAATCGCGTGCTCGGGAACCAGGATGGCGCGGCCGTCCTCGAACTGACCTTTACAGGGCCCGAACTACTGGCTCTGCGCACAGTTTGTATCTCCCTCGCAGGGGCGGACATGGGCTGCGAGGTGGACGGCGTGCGGGTCCCGACCGGGCTTACCTGGCTCGTGCGCCAGGGCAGCCGCGTGCGTTTCCAGGGTGCCCCGGGCACGCAAAGGGGTTTCCGCGCCTGGCTTGCGGTCCTGGGCGGCTTCGAGGTGCCCGAAGTGCTCGGCTCCAGGTCTACATATCTCGCGGCGGCGTTTGGTGGTTACGCAGGCAGACCACTACGAGCAGGAGATGCCCTCGGCATAGGCGAGGTGCCGGTTCCGGCCGCCCAGGCCGCCGGCCGCCTCAGCCCGCAATCAGGACAGCTCTCAGGTGCTGAACCGGTCACCTTGCGGTTCGTCCGCTACACCGGACCATACGGCGCCACTGCAACTTCTGTTGAGGTCTTCAAGTCCCACGCCTGGCGAGCTAGTGACCAAGCAAACCGTACAGGTACGCGACTTACGACGGAAGGAGTCTCGCCCCTGCGGGGGGCGGCCCGCGAGGTCCTCTCGTTTGGGGTGGTGAGGGGCACCATCCAACTGCCGCCCAGTGGTGAGCCGATAGTCCTCAACGCCGACCACCAGACCACAGGCGGCTATCCGGTGATCGGGGTCGTGGCTGAAGCAGATTGGCCGGCCCTGGCCCAGGTAGCGCCGGGGACTGCCGTAAGATTTGTGGAAGTCACGATCGACGAAGCCAGGTCAGGCTAGCTTCTCTTTGTAGACGCCAAACACGCTTCGCAACGCGTCGCTGATTTCTCCCAGCGTGCATTCCGCTTCGACGCAATCTATGATTGGGGGCATGAGGTTGTCGCCGGTTGTTGCCGCGTTGGCCAGTCGCTCAAGCGCCGCCGAGGCATCGGACTGGTCCCGGCTGTCTCGAAGGGCCCTGAGCCTTCGGACCTGGTCTTGCTGGAGCGCCGGGTCAACCTTCATGACTTCGACGGGGCCTGCCTGGTCAGATTGGAATTTGTTAACGCCGACGATGACCCGCTCACCTGAGTCGACCTCGCGCTGCCACCCGTACGCCGCCTCCTGGATCTCCTGCTGGAAGAAGCCGCCTTCAAGGGCTGCCAGGGTGCCGCCCATGACATCAATCCGGTTGAGGTACGCTATCGTCTGCTCTTCGATAGCGGTTGTGAGTGATTCTACGTAGTATGAGCCTGCCAGCGGGTCGATGGTAGAGGCCACTCCCGTCTCGTAAGCGATAATCTGCTGCGTGCGCAGGGCGGTCCTGGCCGCGGCCTCAGTGGGGAGGGCCAGGGCCTCGTCGAGCGCGTTGGTGTGCAGCGATTGAGTGCCGCCGAGGACCGCCGATAGCGCTTGCAGGGCCACGCGGGTAACGTTATTCACGGGTTGCTGCGCAGTCAGCGTGGAGCCAGCAGTCTGCGTGTGGAAGCGGAGCATCTGCGAGTGAGGGCTCCGGGCTCCGAAGCGCTCGGATACCAGGCGCGCCCAGAGGCGCCTAGCCGCTCGGAACTTGGCGACCTCCTCGAAGAAGTCGCTGTGGGCATTGAAGAAGAAGGCCAATCGGGGCGCGAAGGAGTCGATGTCTGCGCCCCTGCGCAGCACTTCTTCGACGTACGCTATCGCATTGGCCAGGGTAAAGGCGACCTCCTGGACCGCCGTCGAGCCGGCCTCCCGTATGTGGTAGCCGCTGATCGATATGGGATTCCAACGGGGCATCTCGCTAGCGCAATATGTAATTACGTCGGCTGCGATTCGCATGGAAGGGCCGGCAGGATATATATAGGTACCCCGTGCGATGTATTCCTTCAAGATGTCGTTCTGGACAGTGCCGCTGAGGACCCGCGCGTCGATGCCGCGCTTGCGGGCCACCGCGACGTACAGGGCCAGGAGGATGGACGCCGTAGCGTTGATCGTCATGGAGGTGCTGACCCGGTCCAGGGGAATCGAGTCCATCAGCCGGTCCATGTCGTGCATCGAGCTTATGGCCACCCCCACCTTACCGACCTCTCCAACTGCAAGGGGGTGGTCGCTGTCGTAACCCATTTGTGTTGGGAGGTCGAAGGCGACCGATAGGCCCGTCTGTCCCTGGGAGAGGAGGAAGCGGTAGCGCCGGTTCGACTGCTCGGCGGTGCCGAAGCCTGCGTACTGGCGCATCGTCCAGAGGCGACCTCTGTACATGGTAGGTTGGACGCCCCTGGTGAAGGGGAACTCGCCCGGGTAGCCCAGATCCTCGTCGTAATCGAGCTGCTCGATATCGTCAGGGGTGTAGAGGCGTTCGACCACGATACCCGAAGGCGTGCTGAATTGCGGATTTCTCTCAGGGCTCCGCTCCAGGGCGGGATTCAATGTACCTTCTTTCCATTCGTCTCGCGGAGTAGGCATGGCTGTTCGCCTCTCTATTCTATGGTTACCAGCGGCTTGCCGCCTTCGACGGTCGAGCCCTGGTCAACATGTACATCTGCAACCGTTCCGGGTCGCGGCGCGGTGATCTCATTTTCCATCTTCATGGCTTCGAGCACTACCAGGCGCTGCCCGCTCTGCACATATTGTCCCCTCTCGACCGCCACGGACTTCACCAGCCCAGGCATCGGGGCCCGAACCACCACGGCTCCGGTCTGCGCCATCGAGCGTGGGGCCACCTTCTTCAAGTGCCACTCGCGCTCGGTTTGTACACGGAGATCGATCTGGTGGCCGCCGATCAGCATGCGCAGCCCTTCCTCAGTTCGCTCGACGTGCACCTGGTAGCTCTTACCGTCGGCGATCAGCGAGTAAAGGCCCTCGCCCGTGCCGATGTTAGAGTGGATCACCGCGAAATCAGCGGCCACGAGGCGTGGCTCCTCGCCATCGGATTGCAGAGTCAAAGTGGTCTTGCCCTCGCGGTGGAAGACCTCGACCGCCATTTCCTTGTTATCGACTTCTATATAGTATTTGGCCATGCTATCTCAATGCCGATCTGCGCGCGGCGAGCCGCCAGTTGGCAGACTCACCAGCCGGTGAGCTACCGTTCGTTGCCGGTTCCCCTGGTGAGGCAGCAAGGCCGCCTGCACTGCCAGCCGTCGAGCGGCGCTCTGCGACTAGCGCGCCCATCATCGCAGCTACCAGGGCGAACTCCTCGCGGTCGGGCTCCTCAGGCATGCCGTGTTGGAGGAAGCGCTCTACAAACCTCGTGTCGAGGCGGCCTCGTTGGAAGTCGATCGAGTCGAGAACAGCCAGGTGGAACGGGATATTGGTCTGGATGCCCACCACACGGTACTCGGACAGGGCCCGGCGCATGCGCATGATAGCGTGCGCGCGACTTGGGCCCCAGGCTATCACCTTGGCAACCATCGGGTCGTAGTAGATGGGTATGCGGCCACCTCGATAGAGGCTGCTGTCCATTCGCACGCCAGGGCCGCTCGGCTCGGTGCGCGTGGCGATATCGCCCAGCGAGGGCGCGAAGTTGTGGTACGGGTCCTCGGCGGCGATGCGACACTCGATGGCGTGCCCCTTCCACTGAACGTCGGCTTGTGTCAGGCGCAAGGGCCTGCCGGAGGCAATGCGGAATTGCTCCAGCACGATGTCGACCCCGGTGACCAGCTCGGTAACCGGGTGCTCGACCTGCAAGCGGGTGTTGACCTCCAGGAAATAGAAGTTCTTGTTGTGGTCGAGCAGGAACTCCACTGTTCCCGCCGACGAATAATTGGCGGCGAGAGCCGCGTTGACCGCGACGGCGCCCATTCGAGCCCTCAAGCCCGTGTCGACGGCTACTGATGGAGCCTCCTCAATCAGCTTTTGGTGCCGCCTTTGGACCGAGCACTCGCGCTCGCCCAGATGTATGGCGTGGCCGTGCTGGTCGGCCAGCACCTGTATTTCCACGTGCCGAACGCTCTCGAGGTATTTCTCCAGGTAGACCACGCCCGAGCCGAAGGACGATTGGGCTTCGCTGCTGGCGAGCCCGAGGGCGCTGTCCAATTCATCGCGGCTCCTAACCACCCGCATACCCTTTCCGCCGCCCCCGGCCGAGGCTTTTATCAACACGGGGTATCCGAGCCCCTCAGCGGCCCGCGCCGCGCTTTCCGAGTTGTCGACCGACACGTCGGTGCCGGGAACGACGGGCACGCCCGCGCTTCGCGCCAGGCTGCGGCCGGAGAGTTTGTCCCCGAGGCGGCGCATCGACTCGGGGGAGGGGCCGATCCAGGTTAGACCAGCTTCGATGACCGCCTCTGCGAACTGCGGGTTCTCGGCTAGGAACCCGTAGCCGGGGTGCACCGCATCGGCCCTCGATTTGCAGGCCACCTCGATCAACTTATCCATGCGCAGATACGACTCCGTCGAAGGCGCCGGCCCGAGGGGGAAGGCCTCGTCCGCTGCCCTCACGTGTAGCGCAGTGCGGTCGGCCTCGGAGAAGACGGCTACCGACTGCACGCCCACGTCAGCGCATGCGCGCACTATCCGCAACGCTATCTCCCCACGGTTGGCAACCAGGACCTTTTTGATGATTGGCATTTATTCTCCATTCAGGTGGATGCCGAGTACCATGTTCCAAGTTCCAGGTACGACAAGCTCAGTCGGCTGCTCGGTACTCGCTACTCGGTACTCATGGCGGCTTGTAGGTACTTGCTCGCGGGCGCTTTATGCAATTGATTTGAGATGAATGTCGAAGCCTCTACCAGCCTGGGCAAGTCGACGCCGGTTTGGATGCCCATGCCGTTGAGCATGTAGAGTAGATCCTCGGTAGCCAGGTTGCCCGAGGCTCCGGGGGCGTAGGGGCAGCCGCCCAGGCCCGCGGAGGACGAGTCTATGGTCGTGATGCCCATCGCCATGGCGGCCAAGACGTTGGCCAGGGCCGTGCCTCTCGTGTCGTGGAAGTGGACCGCTATGGCCTCCTTGTCGATTCGCGTCAGGAGGAGCCCGATCACCTCTTCAACCTGGTTGGGCGTGCCCACGCCGATGGTGTCGCCTATAGACAACTGTTCGACCCCAAGGTCCACCAGCCGCAGGCCGACCTCAAGCACCTTTGCGGGTGGAACATATCCCTCGTACGGACACCCGAAGGCGGTGCTCACGTATCCTCGCACTTTGACACCATTTTCCCGAGCCAGAGCAACCACCGGCTGGAAGTTCCTGAGCGATTCCTCGATAGTGCTGTTGATGTTAGCTTTTGTGAAACTCTCGGACGCAGCGGTGAACAGGGCGATATCTGTTATCCCTGCTTCCAATGCCCGCTCCATTCCTCGGCTGTTGGGCACCAGAACCGGATAGCGAACTCCTCCGGCCCGGCTGATGCCGCGCATCACATCGCCAGCGTCGGCGAGTTGTGGGATGGCTTTGGGGCTGACGAAGGAAGTAGCCTCAATTAGGCGTAGTCCCGTGGCGCTCAGCAGATCAATATAGGTTATCTTGGCGTCGGTAGGGACGCTCGGCTTTTCGTTCTGGAGGCCGTCGCGGGGGCCCACTTCGTAAATGGTTACTAGGTCAGGGTACTTCATGGTCATGTGATCCGTGATCGCTACTCGCGTCGAGCTCAATGAGCACGTCGCCGACGGCGACCTGCGCGCCTTCCTCATAGTGTACGTGGGCCACGCGGCCGTCGTGGGGAGCACGAACGGTGAACTCCATTTTCATGGCTTCGATGATCACGAGTGGCTGATCGTCGTGCACCTCATCGCCTTCGCTGACCATCACCTTCAACACTTTGCCCGGCATGGGGCTCTCGAGCGTATCCTCGCTCGCGGCGTGAACGGTGGTCTCCAGCCGCTCAGTGCTCAGGGCCGGAGCGGGCCGTACCCAGTACTCGCGCCCCTCCCAGTATACCGCGAACGCCTCGCGCCCCAACACCGGGTCGAATCTCACCGAGTGCACGGTAGGGTCGTCATCGAACTGGAGCAAGAGCGCGGGTGCCGTGTCGCTCGGGTCGGCGGTGGGGTCTGGCCGAGATTCCGTCATTCGCGCGCCTCCTTCGTACACGATGTGCTCATCCTGCGTAACTTTGATCGACCAACTGTCGCGCTTGCCCACGCGGCCCGATAACTCGCATCGGTAGGTGCGCCCCTCGATGATTGTCTCCAGCGCCATGTGCCTTCGGGCCTGCCGCCACGGCGAGGCGCGCCAGGGGTTCAACTCCCGATATGCGCCGCTAGCCGCCAGTTGCTCCGGATAGAGCGCGATCAGGGCGGTCCCGGCCACTGTCGCCTGGTAGGGCACGAGGGGGAAGGCTCCAGGGCGGTAGTAGCGCTCGATGAAGCGCGTGGACAGGTTGCCGAGCTCGAATTGCGGGTGGGCCACCAACCAGCGCAAGAAATCCAGGTTGGTCTTTGGCCCTGCCACGAGCATGCTCCCGAGGACCGACCGCATGCGGTCCACCGCGGCCTGCCGGTCCTGGCCCACTGCCACCACCTTGGCGATCATAGGGTCGTAGTATGGCGTAACGCTGTCGCCCGCAGCCACTCCCGCATCGAGCCTGGCGTCGTCCAAAACGTCGAATACCTTGATCTCGCCGGTCGAAGGAAGGAAGTCGTGCTCAGGGTCTTCGGCGTACAACCGGGCTTCGATGGCGTGGGCGTTGAATTGCACGTCCTCCTGGGCGAGCCACATGGCGTCGCCCGCCGCGATCCTGATTTGGGCCTCCACGAGGTCGATATCGATTGCTTCCTCGGTTACCGGGTGCTCAACTTGCAGGCGGGTGTTCATCTCGAGAAAATAGTAGTTGCCGTCCTCGTAGATGAACTCGACAGTACCGGCGTTCGCGTAGCCCGCGGCCCTAGCGAGAGCCAGAGCCGAGCGGGTCATAGCGGCTCGCAACTCTGGAGTGACGGCGGGCGAGGGGCTCTCCTCGAGGACCTTCTGGTGGCGGCGCTGGATGGAGCACTCGCGCTCGCCCAAGTGGACGAGCCTGCCGTAGTTGTCGCCGAGCACCTGCACTTCGATGTGGCGCGGCTCCTGCAGATACTTTTCGAGAAGCAGCGTGTCGTCGCCGAAGGCGGCCCGCGCCTCTCGCCGGGCTCCGGAGATCGCATCGGGCATTTCCTGAGCGGAGGTTACGACCCGCATGCCCTTGCCGCCGCCGCCGGCTGAAGCTTTGATGAGCACGGGAAAGCCGATTCCCTCGGCCTCCGATACCAGCCGGGATTCGGCCTGGTCGTCGCCCGAGTAGCCCGGTACCGTGGGCACTCCAAGCGACTGGGCGAGGCGCTTGGATTCGATCTTGGAGCCCATAAGTGCGATGGCCTCGGGCGGCGGCCCGATCCAGGCAAGGCCCGCATCGGTAACAGCGCGAGCGAAGGCGGCGTTCTCGGACAGGAACCCATAGCCGGGGTGGATGGCCTCGCAGCCGGCCTTGCGGGCGATCTCGATGATGTGGTCGCCCTTGAGGTAGCTCTCGGTCGCGGGGGCGGGGCCGACGCAGTAAGCTTCGTCACAGGCGCGCACGTGTAGGGCCGTCCGGTCTGCCTCGGAGAAGATCGCCACCGTCCTGATGCCCATCTCCTGGCAGGTGCGGGCTATGCGGGCGGCGATTTCGCCTCGATTGGCTATCAAGATCTTCGAAAACATCAGGGGGCCCATCCAGGCTTCCGCCGCTCCAGGAAAGCTCTCAGGCCGTCCTGGCCCTCGGTGCCGGTCCTTAGTGCGGCGATGGTTTCGGCTGTGTACTGCATCGCTTCGTCGTGTCCCAGGTCGGGTACTCTCTCGATGAGGGTTTTGGCCCGGGATATGGCATGTGGCGCCGCGGTGAGAACCTCCCCGCAAATACGCTCAACCTCGGCGTCCAGTCCGTCCGCTGTGACCACGTGGTGGACCAGGCCGATGCGCTGGGCTCGATCAGCTCCGAACCGCTCACCGGTGAGGAAGAGCGCGCGGGCGTGGCTCCGGCCTATTTTCGCGAGGACGTAGGGCGAAATTACCGCGGGGGCGATCCCCAGCTTAACCTCGGAAAGGCCGAATACAGCGCCGTCTGCCGCCACGACCACGTCGCACACTGCCGCCAGGCCCACACCCCCGCCGAGGGCGGCCCCATGTACTCTCCCTATAACCGGGCGCGGGCAGCGGTTGATCGTGTCGAACATGCGGGCCATACGGAGGGCATCGGCCACGTTCTCAGCCTCCGATAAATCGAGGCTGGCGCGCATCCAGTTGACATCCGCGCCAGCGCAGAACGAGCGCCCTTCCCCGGCGAGGACCACAACTCGAGTAGAGCTTTCTTCGGCCAGATACTCGAAGGCCTGCCGGAGCTCTTCGATCAACTCGGCATTGAAAGCATTGTGCACCTCGGGCCGGTTGAGCGTGACAATCGCTACCGGGCCGTCGGTGGACAGGGTGAGGAATCGATAGTCGTTAGGCATAATCTAGAACTCACCTCCCGCCGGGCTACATGCGGAACACGCCGAAGTGGGAGGCCGGAACGGGGGCATTGAGCGCAGCGGCGATGCCGAGACCCAGTACCGTGCGCGTGTCAACGGGATCGATAATGCCATCGTCCCACAGGCGGGCCGTAGAATAATAAGGATTCCCCTCGTCCTCGTACTTCTGGAGGATCGGCGCTGTAAACTCCTCGCGCTCCTGGTGCTCCAAATCCTTGCCCGCGCGCTTGAGATTGTCGAGACGCACCGTGAGCAGCACGTTGGCCGCCTGCTGACCACCCATAACCGAGATGCGGGCATTGGGCCACATCCAGAGCTGGCGGGGCGCGTAGGCGCGGCCGCACATTGCATAGTTGCCAGCCCCGAAGGAGCCGCCGATGATCACCGTGAACTTGGGCACGGCCGCGTTGGCGACTGCCATCACCATCTTTGCGCCGTCGCGGGCGATCCCCCGGTTTTCGTACTCACGGCCAACCATGAAGCCGGTGATATTCTGCAGGAAGACCAGCGGCACTCGCCTCTGGCAGCAAAGCTCGATGAAATGGGCACCCTTGAGGGAACTCTCGGAGAAGAGGATGCCATTGTTAGCGATGATGCCAACCGGATAGCCCATTATCCGGGCGAAGCCGCACACAAGCGTGCTGCCATAGAGGGCTTTGAACTCGTGGAAGCGAGAGCCGTCGACTACCCTTGCTATTATCTCCCGCACGTCATACGGGAACCGGGTGTCCGTCGAAACAACTCCATAAGTCTCCGTGGGGTCGTACGCCGGTGGTTCGGGATCGGCGACTTCCCACGGGTAGTCTTTCTGCCGGAATAGATTTGCCACGATGTCTCGCGTGATGGCCAGGGCGTGGGGGTCGTCCATGGCGTAGTGGTCTGAGACGCCGCTGATCCTGGTGTGCACGTCGGCGCCGCCTAGTTCCTCGGCGGTGACCTCTTCGCCAGTGGCCGCCTTGACCAACGGCGGGCCCGCGAGGAAGATTGTGCCGTTGTTCCGCACGATGACCGATTCATCGGCCATAGCGGGAACGTAGGCACCTCCGGCCGTGGAGGAGCCCATTACGACGGCCACCTGGGGAATACCCAGCGAGGACATCACTGCCTGATTGTAGAAGATGCGCCCAAAATGCTCCCGGTCGGGGAAGACCTCGGCCTGCAGCGGCAGGAACGCTCCACCCGAGTCGACCAGGTAGATGCATGGGAGCCTGTTCTCGAGGGCAATCTCCTGGGCCCGCAGATGCTTCTTCACGGTCATGGGAAAATACGTGCCGCCCTTGACCGTGGCATCGTTCGCGATGACCAGGCACTCCTGGCCAGAGACAACGCCGATCCCCGTAACGATGCCCGCTGCCGGGGCGTCGCCGCCGTACATATCCCATGCGGCAAGGCTGGATAGTTCCATGAAGGCCGTACCCGGATCTAGCAGTCGCTCGATACGCTCTCGCGCAAGTAGCTTGCCTCGGGACCTATGTCGGGCTATGTTGTCCTCCCCGCCACCCAGGCGCACAGTATCCAGCCGCTCGTAAAGTTGAGCCACCAGGGCGGTCATGTGATCGTTATTCGCCTTGAACTGGTCCGAGCTTACGTCGATGCGCGACTTGATAACGGCCATTGGCCCACTATCCTCACTGACGGGGCATATACATAAGTTATAGCAGACATAGGTGGGCGCGGCAACACGCGCGGGCGTGCGGACGCGCGAAGAGGGCCAGGAGCGTGGCCCTCTTTGCTAAGGGTGGCAATTACTTGAAGAAGTCGCGGTTCTTGGCGGTGTACTCCTCGTACTCCGTGGGCACGTCGTCTTCGGGGAAAATGGCGTTCACCGGGCATTCCGGCTCGCAGGCACCGCAGTCGATGCACTCGTCCGGGTCGATGTAAAGCTGAAGAGCAGGTTCGAAGCCGGGCTCGTCCTTGCGGGGGTGGATGCAATCAACAGGGCAAACGTCCACACAGGCAGCGTCCTTGACGTTGATGCATGGCTCGGTGATCACATAAGTCATTTTGGGCCGTCCTCCTCTAGGGTCCGCGGTAAGTGATCGGTAGTTGAACGCGGTAGCCCCATTATACATGAGGGCTTGTATGTCGGCAACAGGATCTCGGCAATTTCCGGTTTTTCCGCTTTTTGGCGATTCTCACGCGTGGAATGGGGAAAACGGGAAATCGGAGATATTTATCTCACTTGTGGTTTACGACCGGGGCAGGCAACGGGGGCCTGCCCCTACAGGTTGTTTACCCAAAAACGAGTAGACCCTGACCTTGCACAGATGCCTTGACCGTACTGGGTGGGCTTCGTACAATTGCACGGTGCGATGCGGGCCATCGAAGAGGCTCGTGACGCCTACCGGCGCGCTCTTGACTTCCCGCGGTTTGAGGACCGCCGCAAACGACTTTACGTAACTCGCGCAACCACAATAGCATTGGCTCGTCGTAATGTAGACCGGAACATCGTCTTTCTTGAAGCATGTGAGGTTCAAATGCACAAGACAAACCCTGTAGGGCCGGCGCAACGGGCCGCGCATTTCGTGCGAGTGGCTACGCTGGTTGCAGGTTCGGCCATCCTTGCGGCCGTAGCAGGAGTTGGCCAGACATCAGCGGCACCCCAGGCGTCAGACACAGCCGTCTCGCCCGTAACCCGGGCATTCGAGGTCGCGGCCAGGCACTGGAACGTGCCCGTGCAGGTGCTCATGGCGATCGGGCACGTCGAGTCGCACTGGGAGCAGCGCGACGGCGCGCCGTCTATCGACCACGGCTATGGGATCATGCATCTTGTCGATGGCGAGGGTGGAACCCTGGCTCGCTCGGCGAGTCTCACGGGTTTGAGCGAAGACGCCATAAGGAAGTTTCCGGAGGCGAACATTGAGGCGGGCGCGGCGCTCCTGAGCGACATATCCGGTAAGCTAAGAGATGGAAAGACAGACGCAACGGTGCTGGAAGACTGGTACGGTGCCGTCCAGGAGTATTCAGGTGCGACCGACGAGTCGGTCCGCGAAGGGTACGCCCAGGAGGTGTTCCGGGTCGTTGGCGAGGGTGTGCAGGCAACATTACAAAGCGGGGAGGTAGTGGTCCTCGCGTCTTCCGCCCTTAAGAACCTGCCTGCCCGCACCTCGCTGCCGCCAGCGAGCGACGACTATGGCCCGGCGCACTGGGTGCCCGCCCACACGAATAACTATACTGTAGGGCGGCCCTACGGACCTCAGAACGTGATCATCATACATGACACCGAAGGGTCCTATTCGTCGTCGATTAGCTGGTTCCAGAATCCGAACTCGGGGGTCAGCGCGCATTACGTGATACGCTCGTCGGATGGCGATATCACGCAGATGGTGCGGGAGGCAAATACCGCGTATCATGCCGGCAACTGGGACTATAACGTGCGTGCCTTCGGCATCGAGCATGAGGGCTTCGCAAACCAGCAGGGCTGGTACACCGAAGCAATGTACCAGGCGTCCGCGGGCCTGGCTCGCCACCTGGCCGACACGTACGCGGTCCCTATCGACCGGGCTCACATAATTGGGCACTACCAGGTCCCCAACCAGACGCACACTGACCCTGGTCCATACTGGAATTGGACCTACTACATGGGGCTTGTGCGCCGCGACTCGGACCGCGCGGCGCTGGTTGACAACACCGACAGCGGTTTCGTGGCTGTGCCCACGCCCATCGACCCTGCCCATTACTGGAACATCTATAACGGTGGATACAACGGATCCAATTGCTATGTTACCACGTCAGTGACCAATCCACAGTCCAGCGTCAACTCGGGGACCTGGACGACCTACCTGCCCAACTCGGGCTACTACGACGTATATGCTTTCATACCGTGGGTCGACAACCACAATTCGGAAACCACTAATGCTCGCTATACCGTCTACGCCGCCGATGGCACCCAGATCTCGCACGTGAGCCAGAAGGCGATCACCGATGTCGGCAGCGGTAGCTGGGCGCACGTTGGCAGATTCCTTTTCAACGGTGGGGCCCCGGCTCAAGTCTCGCTCAGCGACTATGCCGGTGAAACGGGAAGGAACGTCTGGTTTGACGCGGTGATGTGGATCCCCACTACGTCGAGCGGCCTGCCTACCAACACGCCCATCCCATCAGCGACGAGGTCTCCCACCCGGACACCTACCTGGACCCCGACCAACACTCCGGTGCGCCCGCCGACCAACACCCCAATCCGGACACCAATTGGCACTGCCACACCCGTCCCGACCAATCCCATTGAGACCGCGACGGAGACGCCGTTCGCCGGGCCGACGTGGACCCCCGGCCCCTGTGGCATGCGATTCGTTGATCTGCCCGAGGATTACTGGGCATACAGTTATATCTCCTACCTATACTGCAATGGGGTCATATCGGGGTACGCCGATGGCACTTTCAGACCAGGGGCGAGCACGACCCGCGGGCAACTGACTAAACTACTGGCGCTCGGTTTTGGGTGGAACCTCTACAACCCTGTCTTCCCTGACTTCACCGATGTGCCCGTGGACCACCCCTTCTACCAGTACATCGAAACGGCGTTCGTGCGCGGCGTGGTCTCGGGTTACGCGGACGGCACTTTCCTGCCGGGCAACGAAGTGGGTAGAGCACAGGTGGCCAAGATGCTCGTGCTCGCGAAGGGCTGGGATCTCGTCAGTCCGCTCACCCCCGATTTCACGGATGTGCCTATCGATCACTGGGCATACGGTTACGTTGAAACGGTCTTCTCAAACGGCGTCGTCAGCGGGTACGCGGACGGCACTTTCCACCCGGGAGCAGCCGTGATCCGGGCGCAAATCTCCAAGATGCTAACGCTCACGCTGCAGCAGCCGAACGGGCCGCGAATGAAGGCGGCACCCTAGGGCCGAAATGTTGTTCCTCCACTCCCTGTAGGTTATAATACGCCGACCGGCGTTTTGCGTGCTCGCTGGCGCCGGGCCATTGAAATCGGAGGGAGACTCGTTCATGGTGGAGCGGATGGACCTAGAGCATAACGGCACCGACGTGGAAGGCGGGCAGCCCGAGGACAATGTGTTTGATGTAACGATCGTCGGAGCGGGCCCGACGGGGCTCTTCGGGGCGTTCTACGCAGGCATGCGCGAGATGAAGACGAAGATCATCGACGCACTGCCGGAGGCCGGCGGGCAGATCACCGCCCTCTATCCTGAAAAGTACATTTATGATGCCCCAGGCTACCCCAAGATCATTGGCAAGGACCTGGTCAAACTATTGCTGGAGCAGGCCTCACAGTGGAATCCTGCCATCTGCCTCGATGAGCGGGTGTTGACTCTCGAACGTCGCGAAGACGGGACGATCCAGTTGACGACCTCCAAGGGTACGCATCTCACGCGTACAGTGGTAATCGCCGCAGGCGTTGGGGCCTTCTACCCCAACAAGCTGGCAGCGCCCGGCCTGGATGCGCTGGAGGGCGCGGCGGTCTTCTATTTCGTCAAGGAGAAGGCAGCGTTCGCGGGGAAGAATCTCCTGATCGTGGGCGGAGGCGATTCGGCGGTCGATTGGGGGCTCAATCTCCAGGATACCGCCAGGTCTATCACCCTGATCCACCGCCGCGACGAGTTCCGAGCGCACGAGAGTTCCGTCAATGAGTTACGGGCCTCACCGGTGCGCATTCTGACCCCTTATGAGGTCCACGCTGTCTCGGGCTCGGGGAAGATCGAGCAGGTGACCATCTTCAACAACCAGACCAAGGAAGAGGAGACGCTGGACGTTGACGCGATCCTTGTAAACGTCGGCTTCAAGGCCGACCTGGGGCCGATCAAGGAGTGGGGCCTGGAGATGGAGAAACGGGGCGTACTCGTGAACACCAGGATGGAGACCAATCTGCCCGGGGTGTACGCCGCGGGCGACATCGCCGCCGAGGAGATCAAGATGAACCTGATCGCCACCGGATACGCACAAGCCGCTCTGGCCGTCAACATCGCCAAGCACTACATAGACCCTAAGGCGAGCATCTTTCCAGGGCATAGCAGCGAGAAGATGTAGAGTGAAACTGTCTATAACCCAAGCTACAATGGCAGAAATAGAGGCCGACGTGTTGGTGGTCAACGCTTTTCATAAGGCGGACCTCGGTGGGGCGGCGACCTGGGTTGATAAGGCGCTGGACGGAGCGCTGTCCGCGGCGATTTCCGATGGCGCGTTCAAGGGGGTCACATACGAGGCGGAATGGGTCTACCCCGCGCCCGGCGTAAAGGCAAGGCGGGTGCTGCTTATCGGGGCGGGCAAGGAGGACCAATTCGACGTGCGGTCGCTGCGCAACCTGGCCGGCGCGGCGGCAAGGCAGGCCCGGAAGAAGGGCGCGAGGAGTGTATGCCTGGGACTGACAGCACCCGCAGGGGTGGCTGCCTCCAGCGCGGCCGAGATCGTTGCCGACGGTGTCTTATGCGGCCTCGCCGGCTCGGATCTGTACAAGGACAGGACCGACAAGAACGAGGTTGCCGAGGGCACAATCTGGGTGGCGGAGCGTGACGACCTGGCCAGGGCCGAAGAAGGTCTACGGCGAGGCGAAAAGATCGCGGGTGCGGTGAATTTCGCCCGCTGGCTTGGCGATGAGCCCGCCAATGTTATGACGACCGAGCGGGCGGCAGAGGAAGCTCGAAAGATGGCTGAAGCCAACGGCATCGAGTGCGATATCCTGGACGAGGAGGCCATCAAGGACGGGGGGATGAACTCGCTGCTCAGCGTCGCGGCGGGGTCCGCTAATCCTCCACGCGTGGTTGTGCTCACTTACAGGGGTGCCAGCGGCAAGAGCGCGGGACGACCGGTGCTGGGCCTCGTGGGGAAAGGTGTGACCTTCGACACGGGCGGTATCTCGATCAAGGGCGCCCAGGACATGCATTACATGAAGTACGACATGTGCGGGGCGGCGAACGTGATCGGCACGGTGCAGGCCCTAGCACAGCTCAAGGCCCCCGTCGACGTGATAGGAGTGGCGGGCCTGGTGGAGAATATGCCGAGCGATAGGGCCACGCGCCCCGGTGACGTGGTCCGGGCGGCCAACGGCAAGACTATAGAGATCATCAATACCGACGCGGAGGGACGCCTTGTGCTGGCGGACGCGCTGGATCTGGCGATCAAACGAGGGGCCAAGCGCCTGGTGGATGTCGCCACGCTTACGGGCGCGATAAAGGTGGCCCTGGGGGATGTCGTGACGGGCTTCATGGCCTCGCAGCAAGCGTGGGCGGACGAGATACTAAGGGCCGCGGCTGAAGCGGGCGAGCGCCTGTGGCAGATGCCCCTATACCCCGACTACAAAGACAAGCTGAAGAGCAATATCGCCGACCTGATGAACACCGGCGGTCGGTTCGGGGGCGCGTCCATCGCAGCCGCGTTCCTGCAGCAGTTCGTAGGGAACACGCCATGGGCGCACCTTGATATCGCGGGTACGGGCTGGACTGAGAAGGAAATGCCCTGGCAAGCGAAGGGAGCGACCGGCGTTATGGTGCGCACGCTGATCGCGCTGGCTGAGGGAGACTCGTAAAACGTAAAACGTAATGGTGGTTGGCGTACATGGTTGGTAATCCCCATCCAAGTATGTCCACCACCCTTACGTTTTACGTTTTACGTTTTACACTTTAGGTTGCGCGTTTCGCGTGGCTCCATTTCGCGGGCATGTATAGGAGGCCCCAGCGTTCGGGGAGGCCGGGGGTGGGCTGCACCGTGAATGAGTAGGCCCTGTGCTGGTGGACGTAGGTTTGGGCCATATCCGCATCGGTGACGGCTACCGTTACGTCATAGCGGCCAGCGAGCAGGGGCAGCGATTCCAGTTCGTAGTCTACGTAGCCTTCCCCTTCGATCTCCGCTATCTCCAGACCTGAGAAGCGTGTGTTGGGGCCGTTCAGGTGGGTGCCGTTCTCGGTGTAGATCGCAAGCCCGAAGACCGGTTGCCTAAGCCGGCTTTTCGCATCGTACGCAATTCGGATCGTGAGCGGTTCGCCGGTGGCGGCCAGGGTAGTTTCCTCACCCTGGCCATTTATGAAGGTTACGCCGGTTACCTGTACAGGTGACGCTTCAACCACTTGAGGTTCAGTTTCGGGAGGTGGTGGGCCGGACTGCTGAACCATCGCAGATTCCTCAACCGTTTCGAGGCTTTCGGATTCGTCCTCAGTTGGGGCCAGCGGTTGGGGCCGGGCAACAGGCCGCAATGGGTCGCCCGCCTGCTCGGACCGTATGCGCTCTCGGTGCCGCTCGTTCTCGTAAGTCAGGTAGCGGTCTATGATCTCGGCTGAGGGGCCGTCGGCGACCACGTTTCCGTGGTCGAGCCAGATGGCGCGCCGGCAGAGTGAGCGCACGGCATCGAGGGCATGAGACACGAACACGATGGTCACGCCCTGCTTGCGGAGCTGCGCGATGTAGTCGAGGCATTTGCGCTGGAAGGCTTCGTCGCCCACAGCCAGGACCTCGTCCGTAAGCAGGATGTCGGGGGCCACGTTGATCGCCACGGCGAACCCAAGCCGCATGACCATGCCCGACGAGTAGTGCTTGATGGGTGTGTCGATGAACTCGCCGATCTCCGCGAAGTCCACAATCTGGTCGTAGCGCCGGCTCATCTCCCTCCTTGAGATTCCGAGGAGAGAACCGTTGAGGAATATGTTTTCGCGGCCCGTGAGGTCGGGGTGGAAGCCGGTGCCCAGCTCCAGCAGCGCTGAGACTTTACCCTTGACCGATACGCTCCCCGAGGTGGGCTCGAGGATGCGGGAGATGAGCTTGAGGGTCGTTGATTTGCCGGAGCCATTCTCACCGATGATGCCGACGGCCTCGCCCGCGTAGATGCTGAAGTTGACATCGCGCAGCGCCCAGAACTCCTCTTTCTCGGGGCTTGGCATAGCCACACCGCGCTTAGAAGGATTGCGCAGGCCAAACACGTTGACCACCATTTCCTGGAACGACCGGGGTCGCTCGTGGTGCAGGATGAACCGCTTCGAGACGTGACTGAACTTGATGACCTTATTGGCTGTTGCCGGTCGGGGGCCGGGGGTTGGGTTAGGGGCGGACGATGGACGATGGACGATGGACGATGGGGTCGTCAAATCTGCAACCGCATCTCCATCGTCGAGTGTCCATCGTCCATCGTCGTCCGTGTCTGCTTGATCCCTGACGCCCAAGCGCTGATCCCCGATCATATTTCCTCTCCGAAGTTCTTACTCACGCGCATGAAGAAGAGGTAGCCGATTGCAAGGAGAATCGAACTCGTGATCAAAGTGCGCAGCATGAATAGGGGGTCAGGGCTGCCAGGAGAACTGTAGTAGAAGATGTCGCGATAGTTGGCGATTATCGAGGCCATGGGATTGAGATAGTACATCAGGTTGGCATAGGCGCCCGCGACATCCTTGGCGTCGTAGATGATTGGCGTGAGGAAGAACCAGGCGCTCAGGCCGACCTCAACAAGAACGCTGGTATCCCTGAAGAAGACATTTAGGGCGGATAGGAGTAAGCCGAGGCCCAGGAGGAAGATCATCTGGGTAACTATGAGGAGGGGCAGCCAGGCCAGGTGCCCATTTATGCATACGGTGGTGCAGGTGGCGTCGAAGGGCGAGCCGGATAGGCCCGGGCGCAGGAAGACCATAAAAATGAAGAGCGCGGGCAGCGAGAGGAGGTAGTTCATCAAGTTGGAGAGGACCACCGAGACGGGGAGCATCTCCCTGGGGAAGTAGACCTTCTTGATCAGGTGCCCGTTGCCCACGATGCTGGTGAGAGAGCCCGCAACGGAGGTGGAGCACCAGGTCCAGGGGAGGAGGGCGCAAAGGAAGAATATGTGGTAGGAGGGTTTGGTGTTGCCACTCAAGAGGGCGGTGAATACGAAGGTAAACACCGCCATGAGAAGCAGGGGATTGAGGAGCGACCAGAAGAAACCCAGTACTGAGTGTTTGTAGCGGACCTTGAGGTCCCGAACCACCAGGTTGTAGAGCAGGTCGCGGTAGCGAACGGACTGGCGTGCCCTCGTGAGCAAACTGGCATCTCCAATAATCGGTAATATAACAGTATAACGCACAGCACTGCATTGCGTTGCTGGCGTCGATTATAGGAAGGCGCCTGGCGGGTGTCAAGAATGCGGTAGGTTATCCCCAGTGCAGGCTGCGCGCAAACGCCTGTGCTACATATCCCTTTAGCTATGAATCATAGCGAAAAGAAAGATAACCCACAAGACAGGCGGCGCACGGCATGCCTTGACAGGCAAATCGTACTCCCCTAGACTTGATAGAGATGCCTTTATTGACCGGTCCGCGCCCGGGTTACTGTCTGAATAGAACTGAGCCAACTTATGAATTTGATGAGAATGCCCGGGCGGCACTCGCTTCTGCCTGGTAGGGTAGCGGCTGCGCTTACCTGGCTCCTGCTGCCCGCCCTGGCGGCCGCCCTTATTTCGCCACTCGCTTTTGGAGCGCCGTCCCGGCAATCCGGACCATTCGAGGCCCGCGTAAACCAGGTTACCTCCGCTGACCAGCAAGAGCCGACAATCGCGGTGGACCCAACTAACCCAAACAATGTGCTTGCCGCAGCCAAGGACTGGCGCACCGGACCCAAGCAGGTGTGGCACTACAGGTCTACCGATGGCGGCCACTCATGGGCCGACGGGCACATAGCTGCGTTCCCCAGCGAATTGCCCAACCAGAGCGACCCGGTTGTAACGTTCGATGTGACCGGGAAGGCTTATATGTCGGTGCTCGCCTACAACCAGAACGACCTGACTATAGGTGGGCTGTTCGTGTCGAACTCGACGGACGCCGGGGCCACCTGGCAGACCCCGGTGCTGGTGTCGGCCAACAGCGACCAGGTTTTCAACGACAAAGAGTGGATCGCTGTTGACAGGAGCAACAACGCCGCCAGGAAGGGCTACGTATACGCTAGCTGGACGCTCTTCACTAAGGTGACGCCGCGCAAGGAGCGGGGAGATATCGTCCTCTCTCGCTCGACGGACGGTGGTGCGAGTTTCTCGGCGCACACGTTAGTGAGCCTTCCGGAACAGGAGGACAACCAGGGCTCGTTTCCGGTTGTCGGGCCAAACGGAGAGGTGTACGTGCTCTACTTCAGCGGCGTCGGGGCTCGAGAGCCCGAAGAGGGCGAAGACGAGGGTCTGGGCGGCGCGCAGCAGGTTTTGACAGCGCCAACCGGGGAGGCTCACGCTCTGCAGACTTCCTCTGGCGACGGGCTGTACGTGGCGAAATCGACCGACGGGGGCATAACGTTCCCCCAGATACGCCGGGTCGCAGACGTAAACATACCGCCCAGCCCGCTCCCGGGGAGCCATTTCCGCCTCTTCGTGCTGCCCACCCTGGCGGTGGACCCCCATAACGGCAGCCTGTATGTCACCTGGAACGACTACTCTGCCGGAGATGCAGACGTGATGGTCGCGGCGTCCTCGGACGGAGCACGCACCTGGAGCGCGTCGCGCCGCGCGAACGACGACCCGCCCTCGCCGCGGCATGACCAGTTCTTCCCGACGGCGATGGTGGGGAGCGATGGGGCGCTCAATATGCTGTGGCTCGACCGGCGCGACGACCCGAATAACAAGAGGTATCTACCTTACTTCGCCCGCTCGACCGACGGCGGGGCTACCTTCAGCAAGAATGCTCCTGTGAGCCTCACGCGGAGCGACCCGGACGTGGGATTCGAGGGCACCTTGATTGGGGACTATATCGCCCTAGACTTGTCGCCCGACGGGAGCACCGCCTACGCGGCCTGGCCTGATACCAGGAACGGCGACCAGGATATCTATTTCGCCCAGTTTTCGACCAACGGGGCTCCTATCGCTGAGGCCACGCCCGGCGCGACGCCGACGATGCGGCCCACGCCCATCGCGGTGCCCTCGCCAGAACCTTTGACGGGGTTCACGGACGAGGCTTTCTTGAGGAAGTGGGAGCAAGCGGACAGGCCCATTACCGACGGCAAGGCTAAGCGTCCGTGGTTATGGGGGCCGTCGAGCTTCTCCGCGGCCACTGAGGCCTACGCACAGGGGGCAGGAGGCGTCCGCCAGGTGCAGTATTTCGATAAGGCCCGCATGGAGATCAACCAGCCCTCGGGGGACCGAGCCAGCCGGTTCTACGTGACGAACGGATTGCTTGTAGTTGAGCTTATCAGCGGGCTGCTGCAGACGGGCGATAAACAGTTTGGGACGCCCCCGAAGCAGCCGTCCACCGTCCCGGTGGCCGGCGACGCGGACAGCCCCGACGCGCTCACCTACGCCTCGCTATCGCCGGTGGCCTCGCTCAACAACGATAAACGGGCCACAGACAGGACTGGACAGGCGGTAACGGCGACCCTGAACCGGGCTGGAGCGGTGGGGGACGACCCGTCGCTGCAAGGTGCCGTGAGGGTTGCCAGGTACGAGCCTGTGACGGGGCACAATATCCCAAACGTTTTCTGGAACTTCATGACCTCTACTACCGGGCCTGTCTACAATGGGCGGTTGGGCACGTACTCAAACGGGGCGGTCCTTGACTGGGTGACGGACCTTGGCTACCCTATCACGGAGGCATACTGGACAAACGTGAGGATTGGGGGTATCCCCAAGCAGGTGCTGGTGCAGGCCTTCCAGAGGCGAGTGCTCACATATGTGGCCGACAACCCACCCGGCTGGCAAGTGGAGATGGGCAACGTGGGCAGGCACTACTTTGATTGGAGATATCGCTAGGGAATCAGGGGTCGGGGGTCGGGTGTCAGAGTGTAACTGCAAGCCTGACCGCCCCCGCTTCGCTCATACGCCTGATCCCTGGTTTACGGTGCTACTTGAAGAGACAGGTCCGACGCCTTCGATAGCAGGTTGTCGCCTCCATTGGTGAGCTGCATGAAGGGGGAGGGGGCGGGGTCAAAGGCGAGGAGGGTTGGGCCACCACCGACGCCTGTGAGAGCGCGGAAGCGGATGGTGGCGACCACAACGCGGCCCGCGGGGGGATCGCCCTGGAGCATACCCGCTGAGTAGCCAATCGCACCCCCCGCCGTGTCTATCCAATTGCCCATAACCGCCGGCAGCGTCAGGCCGGGCTCGATAGTTGTGGCGAGGTTGCCCGCGCCATCGACCGGCATGAGTTGTTGGGGATCGTACCTGAGTATGAAGGAGGCCCCGTCGAGAGGCTGGCTGCCGGCCTGGGCGATTACAGCTACGGCCACCACATCGCCTACCCGGACGAGGTTATTGGAGGCGGAAAGGCCCAGTTTGAGGTCATGCTTCAGCGACGAGGGGTTTATCCAGGGGGCGAGGGCCTGCGCCAGGCTGGGCGGGGCGTTGGTACTCATCACGCGGAACTCGTTATCGGCTGAGATATCGCCACACCGGTCGAAACCCGAGCGTAAGAGGCTGAGGTCGTTCATCGCGACGAAGCCATCATTGGTGAGGTCGGCGGCGGGCAGAAAGCCAGGCATGTCTCTGTTCGTACCCAGCACGGTCTGCACAAACGAGAGGTCGTCCACTGTCACACAGTTGTCGCCGTCCACGTCCCCTTCAACCTGGGTCTTCATGTCGACATCGGCGGTGGTATTAGCCGCGAGTCGGATAGCGGCCCGTGCAGATTGGAGGCTATGCGGGCCCTTGACGTGCAGATCGTAACTGCCCACCGGCAGGTTCCGGTAGAAAACCACGCCGTTCGCGTCGGTAGCGCCGGGGTAGGTGGCTACGACGGCAGGATTGCCCGGCAGCGAGAGGCTGAGGGTCAGGGGCTGGACCCAGCTCGGAGAGGGGGGCTGCGGGCGCCCGAGCCACGAGACCCTCACACGCAGAGTCGCGAGTCCCTGGGCAGAGCCGGAGGGGAGTGCACCGGAAGCGGGAGGCGTGGCCTGGGCCGAACTCGCTCCACCTGGGGCCAGCTTGAATTGCAGCTTGCCGCCTGTACCCAGGTTATAGTATTGGAGACGCACGGTATGCGAGCCATTCGCAAGCTGGGAAGTGTAGTTCAGGTTTGCCAGGGCCGGGCGGTCCTGCCAACTATCGAGCACGAGCGTACCGTCCACCCATAGGCGCAGGCCGCCGTCTGCTACCAAATCAAAGCCGTAGACGCCGGCGGTAACCGGGACGTCGTGCGTCAGTTGGAGGGACCAGTCCTGGCCTCCGGCGCCTACGGCACGCGCAGCCCCCGGGGAAGCAGACCAATCGAAGTCGGGGGCGGGCAGGTCGCTCACCAGGGCGGGCTGGCCGGGGAGCGAGAGCGAACCTTTGGGTAGAGCGCCAGGGAGCGCGTGGCCGGGGAAGTACTCGGCTTTCCAGCCGGCGAATTGCTGAGGCCATGGGGTGAAGTCCGTCGATGCGCCGTCCAGGGAGAGCGTACCTTTTGTAAAGCCCTGGCTCGCATTGCCGACCGAGTCGGTGTAGGGATCGGAGGTAGGAGCACCCACCCACTCGGGCCCAAGGGGCGTGTGAGCGGCATAGGCGGCAGCAATAGGGCCGGAGAGAACGAACGGCCTCTGAACGCCCTGCGATGAGGCTTTGAGCACGTCGTACACGATCCAGGTGTTGCCGCGTCCGTCGGGGCCGCTGAAGGGCTGGGCGAAGACGTTATTCTCCGTGAGGTATGGGAGCCACCAGCGGGCGGGACCGGAGGGTATGCCGAGCGCCTGGGCGCCTCCGTTCCTGTCATAAGCCTGCTGGAACAGGTCGGGCCGCGTGGAGCCCTGACCTACCGCGAAATTACCCTGTGGCGGGGGAGGGAGGGGAGGGACAGGCGGGGCAGCCGGCTCGGTGGCGGTTGCGACGCTTGTGGGACCAGGCGGGGGCGTTGGGCGACGGGTCGACGTGGGTAGCGGCGTTCCGTCGTAGCCGCCGCCCGGAGGGTCGGGTGTAATTACTGAGCCAGGGAAATAGTATCCGGTGATCCAACCCCAGGTCCTGCCCCTATCGGCCAGGTAGGAGGTGCCCCACTGGCTCATGGCGAACCCGGCCCAGGGACACTGGCCGGTGTCGGGGCCATAACTACCCGCGCAGTACTGCGTCTGGAAGAGCGCGCCGTTCAAGGTCAGCGAGTAACGGAAGGTAGCGTCCACAGCAGCATCTGTGCTGGCATAGCTTATGTTGGGGTCGTAGACCTGGTCGTCGGTATTGTCCTTGAGGTCGGCCCCCAGGTTGCCGCGCTTGCCGCCGCGGCTGATCCAATACCAGGCGTAGCTCTTCGCCGCCATGGCCCCGGCTTTGAGCGACTCGGCTCCCCAGGTGGGGATCCACTCCACAGGCAGTACGTGCTTCACATAGTCGAGGAAGGGCACGACCTCGACCACGCCGCTCTGCGTCCTATAGACCCTGATGGTAGCGGGGGGTGCCAGGCCGGCGACCGACGGCTGAACCTCTTTGGGACTGACGTCCAGTGGGCCGAAGGCCTGGTTCGGCTCGGTAAGAGCCTGAGCCTGCGCGCTGGAGGCCTGCGGGCGCCGGTGGGCTACCTGGAGGACGGGGCCATCGGAGGAGGTGTCCAGCCTGGGATAGAGGCGAAGCGTGTCGCCCGGATAGTAGACGGCGCCCTGCAGCGTCCATGCGCCGTATCCGCCGGCTGTTACTGAAATCGTGAGATCAACGGCCTCGTCAGGGTTTCCGTCGCGAAGGGAGGAGAGGGCGTCCGGCTCGAAGGCAAAGTAGCCGTTGGCATCGCTCTGA
Organism: Chloroflexia bacterium; assembly: GCA_045805005.1. Taxonomy (GTDB): domain Bacteria; phylum Chloroflexota; class Chloroflexia; order QHBQ01; family JADMIH01; genus JADMIH01. The sequence goes on along the minus strand of JBJMMB010000340.1, from coordinate 2,290 downwards.
GTCTGGGGGCCACCGGTAACAGACACCAGGGCTCCAGCGACGGGTGCGCCCGTGGCCTGGTCGACTATCGAGCCCTCGACGGCTGCCGGGATAGGGTTCGCGGAGCGGCCCATGGCAAAGGCCGGGGAACTGGAGGGGCCCGGGGGAGCGGGAGTGGCGGCGAATAACAGGGCAATAGCTGCCACGGGAAGGATCGTAGCTACCAGGAGCAACAACGAACGTAACGAGTTACGCGTTGCCTTCGCTGCCACAGGTCGCTTGAGGCGAACAGAGCGTGATGCCGGCATGCCTTCTCCAGGTGGTCAGGGCCAGTGTTGGCGGTACAGAACGCCTCGACTGGGACGCGCCTAAGCGGCGCGATTCTGGCTAAGTTTACGTAACGCATCTTAACATAACATCCATTCCAATGCAATAGGCAATTCGTACATTAGGCCACAACCCTTTCGTAATGCAGATTGTGTTATAATTTGTCGTCCGCGCTTCATGCAGCGATTGAAGGAGCGCGTGCCTGAAAGCGTTATAGAATAGGTAGTGCAATTGCGGGATAATTTGAGGCTAGAGGCGCACGCGCCCTGGATGGCGGGTGTGGTCGTGGGGCTCGTGGCGCTGATTGTATACGCGCTTACGCTGTCGCCTACGGTGAACTTCATCGACAGCGGGGAGTTCATCGCGGTCGGACGCCTGGCAGGGATAGCTCACCCTCCCGGGTATCCTCTATATACGCTGCTTACTATCGCGGGGGCCGCGCTGCCATTCGGCGATTCGGCTGTCGGCGTAAACTTCATCTCGGCACTGTCCGGGGCGGTAGCTGTTGGCTTCTTTTACGCACTGGTGTATGAGCTTATAAGCCAACACCTGACAGTGCCCAGGAATGCCGAGGTCTCGGTCAAACGTAACACGGTATCCGCGTCCACACTGGAACACGAAATAAAAGGTCCGGAGCAACCGGCGGTGGACTGGTTGGTCATCGGGGCGTCGGCGGGGGCGGCATTGCTGCTGTGCGGGTCTTTCACGGTGTGGAACTGGTCTACGCAGGCGAAGCTATACAGCCTCCAATTTGCGTTTACGGCCACGCTATTCTGGCTGGCTTTGAGGGTACGCCGGTCGGTGCGAGGTGCGGGAGAGCCGAGAGGCTTATGGCCGCCGCGCCGTCCTGGAGTGTGGTCCGAGCCTGTCCGGTGGTTGGTCTTCCTGGCCTTCGGAGTGGGGCTCGCCCTCACGAACCACACGCTGAGCTTTACTCTGTTACCCAGTTTAGCAGTTATTGCGCTTTGGCCAGAGGCTCGAACGAGGGGCGGGGTACCTCCGGCCCCTACACCCAAGGGAGGTGGCCGAAAGGTCCAGCAGAAAGGCCAGCAGGCGGGGGCGAGGTCCCACAGGGCACGAACCGTGCTGGACGCTCCTGTGTGGCGCTGGCTGCTGGTGTCCATACCGTTGGTCGTAATTGCGGCTCTGTTGCCTTTGGTAATCTACCTCTATTTGCCTCTTCGCTCGGCGCAGAACCCCGTCCTTAACTGGGGGTCGCCCTCAACGTGGGGGGACTTCTGGAGGCACGTCACGCTCTGGCAGAACCGCGTGCTGGTTGGCCGGGAGACGCCCGGGGGTATGGCGGCCTACATCACGAGGAGTCTGGACCTGGCAATTGGGCAGTTCGGGCCGTGGCTGGGCCTACCTGTCCTGCTGCTGGCGGTAGTGGGCGGAGTGCGGCTGGCGCGCAATGCTTTACCAATACTAATAGCGATGTTGCTTTTGGTCGTAATTACCGTCATCGAGACTTACAACTTTCAGCTCGCCGAGGTCGCCGCTTATTTTGAGCAGCTTTACATGATGTTTATTGCCTGGGCGGGCGTGGGGATCTGGTATCTTGGAGGGAGGATTGTCAATTCGAGGTCCGCTCAGGAGCCGGGGTACGAGCAAAATCGAAGATCGAGAATCGCGCTGGCTGTGATACCGCTGGGTCTGGCGGCCTTGGCTTTGGTGTGGAACGCGGGCCGGGCGGGGCACGCCAACGACCACCTGGCGGAGGCGTATGTGCATAACGAGTTCAGCGCATTCGCACCGAGGGCGGTGGTGCTCACCAATAACTGGTATCTTGTTTCACCGAGCTTTTACCTCCAACTGGTGCGCGGAGAGCACGCCGATGTGGCAGTGATCGACCGCAAGCTGCTCCAGTACCCGTTCTACCTCGACTATGTGACGCGCCAATACCCGGAGGTGATGGCTTCCGTGAAGGACCTGGCGGGCCCGTTCGGAGAGATATCGCGCCGCTGGGTGGACGGTGAAGCGATAG